>JASGGJ010000004.1:0-54124 GCA_047605085.1 Protaetiibacter sp. | reverse complement strand
GCGACGAACACGACGGGGAAGGACAGGAAGGTGAACGACAGAGAGGATGCGGCATCCGCCCCGAACGACAGGTAGCGCGCCACCAGCACACCCCCCGCGACCGCGAGGTAGGCAAGGCCCATGCCGATCCGCTTCGTGCGCCAGAGGATGAGCAGCGCCCCGAGCGCGACGGCGGGCAGCAGCGGCGGGGTGGCGACCCACCACGAGGAGAACGCGAGGCCCGTCACCCCCACCACGACCGCCGCGACAGCGGCCGGATTGACGAGGTGCCGCCCGCGCCAGGCGAGGAGGTACTTGGATGCCGCCGCCACCGCGGCCGCCGCCGCCAGCCCGAGCAGGCCCACCGGGTCGAGGGTTGGGTCCAGCACGAACAGCAGCAGCTGCGCCGTGATGGTGCCGGACTCGATGACGCCTCGAGTGCGGAACAGCAGCCCCAGCACCCGGTTCGCGAGCCAGGATGCGGCGTTCAGCACGAGCGCAGAGACGAGGATCGCGAGCGGGTCGATCGCGATGGCGCCCGCGAGCGCGAGCACGATGGCGAGCGCCGTGAGCACGCCGAGCACCGCGACGACGAGCAGGTACATCGAGACGCGGCCGAGCAGCCGGTCCAGGCGGGCGACGAGTCCGATCACGCGAACACCTCCCCGGGAAAGTCCGGACTGCGCTCGAGCGAGCCGTCCGATCGCATCCTGACCCATTCCACGCCGTGCCGCAGGAGCCAGTCGGGGTCGACGTCGAAGAACAGCGCGGTCGCGGCGCCGTCCGCGGTGAGCTCGTCGGCGGCAACAGCCCAGCTCGCGACGACGTCGCGCGCGGGGAGCCCGGTGACCGCGTCGAGAACGTGGTGCCAGCCGTCCGGGCGCCGTCGACGGTTGCCCGCGCTCGCCGAGAGCGCGCCGTTCCCGAGCTCGGCCACCCCGATCGCGCGCGTCGCATCCGCGGGGTGCTCGAGCGCGATCCGCATCGGGACGTCGCGGATGCGGAGGTCGCCAGAGCCGTCGACGACCGAGCGGGCGAGGCCCGCATCCGCGAGCAGCTCGCTCACCAGCTCGACGAGGTAGCCCTTCCCCGCGGCGCCGACGTCGAGCAGCACGGGGGAGAGGGTGTCGAGGTGCTCGCCGTCCCAGGCGAGGGCGTCCTCGAAGCGGGGCGGGGCATCCGGAACCCCCGCGATCCGCGGCCCGAAACCGGCCGCGGCGAGCGCGCCCCCGACGAGCGGCGAGACGCGACCGCCGGTCGCCGCATACAGCTCGGCGTAGAGCGCGAGCAGCGGCCCCGCGTCGGCCGGGAGGCGGTGCCGTCCCGGGTTCCGGGCGATGCGGGAGACGAGTGAGTCGTCGCGGTAGCGGGACCAGTCGCGGTCGAAGCGCTCGATGCGCTGCGCGACCGCCCGCCGCAGCTCATCCGGCAGCGGCTCCGCGGTGTCGATCCGCCAGGGCGTGCCGATGGCGTCGAAGCGCCAGGCGTGCGGCAGCGGGTCGACGATCACGATCGTGGCGGCGGATCGTGCCGCGGATCAGGCGGCGGCCTCCGACTTGATGGTCTCGATCGCCTCGGCGAAGCCCTCGCTCGTGAGCGAGGAGCCGGCGACGCGCGAGACGTCGAGCTCGTCGATGCTGACACCGACCACGACATCCGCGATGCCGTCCGCGAACTCCTCCTGGAAGCTCTCGGCCTTCGCGTCGGTGGCCTCGGGGGTGACGGTGACGGCGGTGACGATGCCGTCCTCGAGGGTGATCTCGACCTCGATCGTCTCCTCGCCGCCGGGGGTGAGGTAGCTGCCCTCCGCCGTGTAGGTGCCGTCGGTGTAGCCGCTGCTCGACGAGCTCGTGTCGCTGCTCGTGCTGCTGCTGCTCGAGCCGGTGTCGCTGCTCGACGAGCTCGTGTCGCTGCTGCTCGACGAGCCGGTGTCGGCGTCGGCCGCGCCGGAGCATCCGGCGAGGGTGAGGAGTCCGAGGCCGGCGGCTCCGGCGAATCCGAGGAGTCGTTGGGGTCGGGGAGACGTCGTCATGCGCCCACCCTGACAGCGGTTCCTGAGGCACTGCTGGCAGGCGCACATGAATCCGCCGGAGCATTCCGCTGCGCCGCATGTGTCACGGGTTGGTCGATCCCGACCGGGAACCCCTTGCGCGATGTTTGTTCGTACGCTTTACTAACAAACATGTCGGCACGGGAAACTCAGCGCAGTGCTCCACTCCGCAGCCTCCGCCCCTCGGCGAAGGTGCTTCCGGAGCACGCGCGCAGCCACAACCGCTCCCTCGTGCTGCAGAATCTCTACCGCGGCGGGCTCCAGAGTCGCGCCGACCTGGCCCGTGAGACCGGGCTCACCCGCGTCACCATCTCGGACCTGGTCGCCGAGCTCATGGCAGACGGCCTCGTCGTCGAGACCGGGCAGCGTGACGAGGCCCGCCCGGGCAAGCCCGCCATCCTGCTCGACATCAACCGCGGCGGGCATCGCATCATCGGCGTCGACCTGTCGGACACGGGCGTCATCCGCGGTGCCGTGCTCGACCTCGACGGCGGCATCCTCACCCGGATCCAGGCGGCGACGGGCGGTGCGGGCGGTGACGAGGTCGCCGCGCTCGCCGTGCGGCTCGTGCACGAGCTCGTCGCCTCGGCCGATCTCCCCATCCTCGGGATCGGGGTGGGGTCGCCCGGCATCGTCGATCTCGAGGGGCGGGTGCTCTCGGCGCCCAACCTCGGCTGGGAGGGGCTCCCGCTCCAGAGCACCCTCGAGGAGGCCACCGGATTGCCGGTGCTCGTCGCCAACGACGCCAACGCGGCCGCCCTCGCGGAGCACAGCTTCGGCAGCGCGGCCGGCGATTTCATGCTCATCCGGGTCGGCCGCGGCGTCGGCGCCGGCCTCATCCTCGGCGGCACCCTCGTCGTCGGCAGCCGCTTCGCGGCGGGCGAGCTCGGCCACGTCGTCGTCGGCACCGACGGCGGCGAGCTGTGCGCGTGCGGCAAGCGCGGCTGCCTCGAGACCTGGCTCTCGGTGCCGCGGCTGCGTGCCGGCCTCGCCGCGGCATCCGGTGACGAGGCCCGCGCCGAGGTGCTGCGTCGTGCGGGGGAGCGGCTCGGCATCGCCCTCGCGCCGGTCGTCGGCGCCCTCAACCTCGACGAGGTCGTCATCAGCGGCCCCGTCGAACTCCTCGACGGCCCCCTCACCGGGTCGGCCATCGAGACCTTCCGCGCCAGGACGATGGCCGAGTTCCACGGGCGTCTGACGGTGCGGATGTCCGGCCTCGGTCAGGACATCGTCATGCGCGGCGCCGCCGCCATGGTCCTGTCGGGGCGGCTCGGGGTCTCCTGAACCCGAAATCGCACCACCCTGCACCAGCGGTGCCGCCACCCGGCGCATCCGCACCTCGAAGAAGAAGGAAAGCACGAATGAAGCGAAAGATCGCGGGCCTCGCCGCGGCGACGGCTGCGCTCCTCGTCCTCGCGGGCTGCTCGAACTCGGGCGAGACACCGACCACGGACGACGCCACCGGTCAGGACATCACCTTCTGGGTGATGGGAGGTGACACCCCGGACGCTCTGCGCGACTACCTGAAGACCGAGTACAACAAGGCGACCGGGGGCACCCTCACTATCGAGCAGCAAGACTGGAGTGACGCTCTCGCGAAGCTCACCACCGCTCTGCCCGACGCCGAGAATACCCCGGATGTCACCGAGATCGGCAACACCTGGTCGCCGACCTTCACCAACGTGGGCGCCTTCAGCGACATCTCCGATCTGTACGAGGAGCTCGGCGGCGACAAGCTGCTGCCGTCCTTCGTCGAGGTCGGCGAGGTCGACGGCAAGAACTACGCCCTGCCGTACTACTTCGGCTCCCGCTACGCCTTCTACCGCAAGGATCTGTACGCGGCAGCCGGTGTCGAGGTCCCCACCACCCTCCCGCAGCTGACCGAGGTGGCGCAGAAGCTGCACACCGAGGGGATCTCGGGCTTCTACCTGGGCGGCGAGGACTGGCGCAACGGCGTCTCCTGGATCTTCGCCTACGGCGGGGACCTCGCGGCCAAGGACGGTGACACCTGGAAGTCGACGCTGTCCGACCCGAAGTCGATCGAGGGTCTCACCGCCCTGCAGGAGCTCTACACGACCGCGTCCAACGCGCCCGTGACGGAGGCCGACAGCACCCCGTGGGTCAACATCAACACCCAGCCGGATGCTGACGCCCCCGAGGCCGCGACGATCATGGCCCCCGGATGGGCGCACTGGTCGATCGGCGACCTCGCTGCCGACCCCAACGACGCCACCAAGACGGTCGCCACCTGGAACGACGACGTCTTCGGCGTCTTCGTGCTCCCCGGCGTGGATGGCGGGGTCGCCCCGGTGTTCGCGGGCGGATCCAACATCGCCATCTCGGCCGCCTCGAAGAACCAGGCGGGTGCGCGCGAGCTGTTGAAGATCATCTTCAGCCCGGAGTACCAGCAGCTCCTCGGCGAGAACGGCCTCGGACCGGCCAACTCGGACTACGTCGCATCGCTCGGTGACGACCAGTTCGCGCAGGCGCTCATCGACTCGGCGCTCGGCTCGAAGCTCACCCCGGCCGCGGTCGGCTGGGCGGGCGTCGAGGGCTCCGGCCTGCTCGAGGAGTTCTTCGGCAAGGTCAACGCCGGCGGCGACGTGACCGCGCTCGCGGCCGAGTACGACGCCAAGATCGACGAGCTCCTCAACAAGAGCTGACGATCCACGCCGGCCGGGTGGCGCCAGCGTGCTGCCCGGCCGGCACCACCCCATCCGCCCGTCGCCCCAGAAAGGAGGACCTCGCATGTCCGCGCACACCCCGGGACCTCGCATCCGGCCACGCCGCACGACGCCGGTGCCCTACCTGCTCCTCGTGCCGGCCGTCGTCGCCCTGCTGCTGGGGCTCGGCTACCCGCTCGTCTGGCAGGCGGTCACCGCGTTCCAGAAGTACGGTCTCTCCCAGCAGTTCGGCAAGCCGCCGGAGTGGGTCGGTCTCGGCAACTTCGCTGCCCTCCTCCGGGACGGCGAGTTCTGGGCCGTGCTCGCCCGCTCCCTCCTCTTCTGCGTCGTCACGGCCGCCGTGACGGTCGTCGTGGGCGTGCTGATGGCGGTGCTCATGAACGCCGTCGGCAAGCCCGTCCGCCTCATCCTCCAGATCTCGATGCTGCTCGCCTGGGCGATGCCGGTCGCCGCGGCGACCACCGTCTTCATCTGGCTGTTCGACCGACGCCGCGGCGTCGTCAACCACCTGCTCGACGCGCTGCCCGGCGTCGACATGAACCGCTTCGACTGGCTCGGGCATCCGGCGACCTTCTTCCTGGTGGCGGGCGTGCTCATCGTCTGGATGTCGGTGCCCTTCGTGTCGTTCGCGGTGTACGCCGGTCTCACCCAGATCTCGGAGGAGGTCATGGAGGCCGCCCAGATCGACGGCGCGAGGGCGGGGCAGCGCTTCCGGCACATCATCGTGCCGATGATCCGGCCGGTGCTCTCGATCGTGCTCCTGCTGCAGCTCATCTGGGATCTGCGGGTGTTCGCGCAGATCACCCTGCTGAAGGACGCGGGATCGAAGTCGGGCGACTTCGATCTGCTCGGCACCTACATCTACAAGCTCGGCGCGGCGTCGAACGACTTCGGCACGGCGAGTGCTATCTCGATCATCGTGCTCATCATCACCATCGCGATCAGCTGGGTCTATGTGCGCGAACTGATCAAGGAGGATGAGGCACCGTGACCGCCGTCAAGCTCGGGCGCATCGCGCTCAGCGCCCTCGCGATCGTGCTCGCGATCGTCTGGATCTTCCCCGTCTACTGGATGGTGAACTCCGCGTTCATCTCGACCGCCGTGCTGCAGCAGTTCACGCCGCACTTCTGGCCGGGCGAGTACTTCACGGTGTCGAACTTCGCCGGCGCGGTCGCCGACGGCTCGTTCTTCGGGGCGCTCGGGATGAGCGTCACGATCACCCTCATCGTGGTCGCGGTGTGCCTCGTGTTCGCGTTCCTCGGCGCCGTCGCCATCAGCCGCTTCCGGTTCCGCGGCCGCACGAGCTTCGTGCTCGCGCTGCTGCTCATCCAGATGCTGCCGGCCGAGGGTCTCTTCATCGCGCAGTACAAGATGGTCAGCTCGGCCGGACTGCTCAACACCGTCATCGGGGTGAGCGTCATCTACGTCGCGGCCGTCATCCCCTTCACGGTGTGGATGCTGCGCGGCTTCGTCGGCGGCGTCCCCGTCGAGCTCGAGGAGGCCGCCATGGTCGACGGGCTCAGCCGCTTCCAGGCGTTCCTGCGGATCACCTTCCCGCTGCTGGCCCCCGGGCTCGTGGCATCCGGCGTCTACGCCTTCCTGCAGGCCTGGAACGAGTTCACCGTCGCGGTCGTGCTGCTGCCGGCGGAATCCGCCCAGACCCTGCCGCTGTGGCTGCGCGGCTTCGTGCAGGCCTCCGCGACGAAGGAGACCGACTGGGGCCAGGTGATGGCCGCCTCGACGATCGTCGCGATCCCGGTGATCGTGTTCTTCCTCGTCGTGCAGGGCCGGATGACGAGCGGCATCGTGGGGGGCGCGGTCAAGGGATGACGGGATCGATCAGCCGGACGCCGTCGGCGCCCGTGCTCCTTCCCGGCTTCACCGGGACCCAGCTGCCCTCCTGGCTCGTCGCACGGCTGCGCGGCGGGCTCGGCGGTGTGTGCCTGTTCGCCGAGAACATCGCCTCGCCCGCCCAGCTGCGCGAACTCACCGCCACCATCCGGGAGGCGAATCCGCTCGCCCTCATCGCGATCGACGAGGAGGGCGGCGAGGTGTCGCGACTGCACGCCGCCACCGGGTCGCCCTACCCCGGCAACGCGGTGCTGGGCCGGATCGACGATCTCGAGCTCACCGCCTCGGTGGGTGCGGCGGTCGCGGCGGAGCTGCGCGCCGCGGGGGTGAACCTCAATCTCGCCCCGGACGCCGACATCAACTCCGACCCCGACAACCCCGTCATCGGCGTGCGCAGCTTCGGCGCGGATGCCGAACTCGTCGCCCGGCACACCGCTGCCTGGGTCGCCGCATCCGAGGCGGCCGGCGTCGCGGTGAGCGCCAAGCACTTCCCCGGGCACGGCGACACCGCCACCGACTCCCATCACGCGCTCCCGGTCGTCGAGCTGCCGCTCGAGACCTTGCGGGCGCGCGAGCTGCGGCCCTTCGAGGCGGCGATCGCCGCGGGCGCACGCACCATCATGTCGAGCCACATCCTGCTGCCGCGGCTCGACCCGGACGTCCCGGCGACCTTCTCCTCGCCGATCCTCGAGGGGCTGCTGCGCGCCCCCCGGAGCGCGGGCGGCCTCGGCTTCACGGGCGTCATCGTCTCCGACGCGCTCGACATGGCCGGCGCCTCCGGCAGGATCGGCATCCCCGCGGCGGCCGTGCGCGCGCTCGCGGGCGGCTGCGATCTGCTGTGCATCGGCACCCGCACCACGGAAGCGCAGCTCGCCGGGATCGAGGCGGCGATCGCCGCGGCCGTCGCGGGCGGCGCGCTCCCCGCCGGGCGGATCGCGGACGCATCCGCCCGTGTTCGCGCACTCGCGCGCTCGCTCGAGGTGCCGCTCGAGGTGCCGCGCGCGGTGCCGCCTCCCCCGTTCGCGGCGGATCTCGCGCGCATCCGGCGGTCGTTCGAGGTGCGCGCCACCCCGGTCGCCGGGGCATGCCTCGTGAGCCTCGAGACGACGGCGAACATGGCGGTCGGGCCTGAGGTGCCGTGGGGTCTCGCGAGCGCCGGCCTGGCGCCGGAGCCGCTGCGGGAGGGCGACGCGCTGCCCGCATCCGAGGTCCCGTACCTCATCGTCGGCAGGGACAACCACCGCCTGGCGTGGACGCGCGAGCTCGTCGACGCGGCCCGCGCCGCGCAGCCCGCGACGGTCGTCGTCGACATGGGCTGGCCTTCTGCCGACCGTGCCTATGCCGACATCGCCACCTTCGGCGCCTCGGCGAGCGTCTCGGCGGCGCTCCGCGAACTGCTCGAGGGGGGCACGCCGTGAGGGTGGGTCTCGACATCGGCGGCACCAAGACGGATGCCGTGGCGATCGGCGAGGACGGTCGCGTCATCCGGACCCTGCGCCTGCCGACCGGCTTCGGCGCGGAGGCCGTGCTGGCCACCGCCGCCGTGGCCGTTGACCGGCTGTCCGCCTCCACCGGGACCCCGGTCGCCGAGTTCAGCTCGATCGGCATCGGCATCCCGGGCGCCGTCGATCCGGGCGCCGGGCGGGTGAGCCACGCCGTCAACCTGGGGCTCGCCGACCTCGAGCTCGGCGCCGAGCTGCGCGAGCGGCTCGGGCGCCCGGTGCGGGTCGAGAACGACGTCAACGCGGCCGCGCTCGGCGCCTTCCACCTGCAGGGGCTCGGCGCGGGCCGCTCGATGGCCTACCTCAACGTCGGGACCGGGCTCGCCGCGGGACTCGTGCTCGGCGGCGAGCTGTGGCGCGGCGTGCGGGGCGTCGCGGGCGAGATCGGGCACATCCCCGTCGACCCGGCAGGTCCGGAGTGCCCGTGCGGGCAGCGGGGCTGCCTCGAACTGTCCGCATCCGGATCGGCGGTCGCACGGCAGTGGCCGAGCGACGACCCGCTGCCGGTGCGCGCGCTGTTCGCGGCCGCCGCATCCGGGGACGCGAGGGCCGCCGCCGTGCGCGACCGCCTGCTGCAGGGCGTCGCCGAGGCGGTGCGCCTGCTCGTGCTCGCGGTCGACGTCGACGAGGTCGTCATCGGCGGCGGCGTCAGCCGCATCGGCGAGGAGCTGATCTCCGGGGTGCGCACCGCCATCGCCGGCTGGGAGGCGTCGTCGCCGTTCGCGGCCTCGCTCGGCATCGGCGAGCGGCTGCGGCTGCTGCCCCCCGAGTTCCCCGCCGCCGCGGTCGGCGCCGCGTTCGTCGGCGACCCGGAGGCGAGGGCCGTTAAGGTGGTGCGATGGCCGAGGTCGTGATCCTGCCCGGTGCCCCCGAGGAGGCGCGGGCGGCCGCGGGGGAGCTCGCCGCCGGGCTCATCGAGAAGGTCGTGCGGGGCAAGCCGGACGCCGTGCTGGGGCTTGCGACCGGGTCCACCCCGCTTCCCGTCTGGACCGCCCTCGCGCGGCGCGGCCTCGACTGGAGCCGGGTGCGGGGCTTCGCGCTCGACGAGTACCTCGGGCTGCCCCCTGGGCATCCGGAGAGCTACCGCGCGGTCATCACGCGCGAAGTCGTCGGAACCCTCGGTCTGCAGCCGACCCTCGTCCACGTGCCTGGGGACGACGGCGGCGAGATCGCGACCGCGGGACTGCGCTACGAGGCCGCGATCGCCGCGGCCGGGGGTGTCGACATCCAGGTGCTCGGCATCGGGCGCACGGGACATATCGGCTTCAACGAGCCGGGGTCGTCCTTCGGCTCGCGCACGCGGGTGAAGACGCTGACCTCGGCGACGCGCGCCGACAACGCGCGCTTCTTCGCATCCGTCGACGAGGTGCCCCGCCACTGCCTCACGCAGGGGCTCGGCACCATTCTCGACGCGCGCGCCCTCGTGCTGCTCGCCTTCGGCGAGGCGAAGGCGGAGGCGGTTGCGGGCGCCGTCGAGGGGCCGGTGTCGGCGTCGTTGCCCGGCTCCGCGATCCAGCTGCACCCCGAGGTGACGGTGCTGCTCGACGAGGCGGCCGCCTCCCGCCTGCGCTTCGCCGACTATTACCGCTACGCGTGGGACAACCGTCCGGACTGGGCCCGCTGAGTCCCCGAGAGCACGTACTGCTGCGGCGACACGCCGGGACGCGCCTGCAGAAGTGCGTACTCTCGCGGACGGGGGCCGGTGGCCGAGGTCTACGGGAAGCGGCTGCGTGCCCGGTTCCAGTACTCGTCGGAGGCCATGATCGAGGTGCGCATGGCGGTGGGTCCCCTGCCGCGTGCGTAGGCGGCCCAGGCGGCTTGCTCGCTGACCGCGGGGGTGCGGCCGAGCAGGATGGTGTAAGCCTCCACGACGCGTTTGCGGAGTGTCTCCTCGGCCATCCAGATGCCGTCGACGACGGCGGCGCGACCCCGGGAGGCCAGCACGGCAGACCAGGTCGCCATTCCGCCGGCGTCGGCCGTACGGCCGAGGACGTCGGCGTAGATGGCGGTGATGTAGCCGCGCGCGGTGCCGTTCCCGGCAACGTTGTAGAACTCGTCACTGGTGAGGAAGATACGGTGGACGTCGTCGGGTTGCAGGAGCCCCGCGTACATGGCGCTGAGCCAATAGCCGCGCCCATCCGGATCGGCGGCGCGCCCGAGCACGTCCTGATAGGCGGCGTCGATCATCTTGAGACGGTACTCGTCGCTGCCGGTGAAGCCGCCCGCGACGGAACTGCGGGACGAGCCGTTGGCCATGGCGGTGCGCCAGCTGGTGACCTCGGATCCTGTGGGGCTCGGGGTACGCCCCAGGACATCGGTGTAGCACGCCAGGATGAACGCGGTCGCGGCATCCGTCGCCGGAGCCGTCAGGGATGCGAGGAACGTCCGATACGCGGTACCGCTCGGAGCGCGCGGCACGAAGTCGCCGTCGTAGAGCGAGTAGCGGGAGTTGACGACGCTCTCGGAGGCGTCGACATCCCACCACGCCCACGGGATCACCCCGATGGCATGGCTCTGGGCCCACGTGACGACGGAGTCGAAGTAGGCGTGCCCGCCCGTGGTGTCACCGAACTCGGTCATCAGCACCGGCACGCTCGCGGACACCGTCGTGATCGTGCTGTTCCAGCAGGCGGTCGAGCAGCCCTGCCCCTGGTAGTTGTGCCAGGCGGCGACGAGCTGATCGTCGTCGGGGCGCCAGCTCAGCCACTCCCCGAGATCGTTCGCGTAGTTGCGCCCCCCGAGCAGGATCGGCTGTGTCGCCCCGGCCGCACGTACCGTGTCGACGAGTTCGGCCATGCCGACCACGGCAAAAACCTCACCGCTGAGGCTCGTCGCGGTGTCGGCCTCGACGGGGGCCTGGCAGCCGCCATCGCGCCAGCAGCTCCAGCTGAGGTCGAAGGCGTACCCGGAGCCGTCCGGATTCCAGAACGAGTACGGCTCGTTGTAGAGCTCGAACATCACCGAGGGGTCCGTGGCGTACGCGGTGGCGACAGAGCTCCAGAACTGCGCCGACTGGGCGTCCGCCATGGCGCGCTGGCCATCGGCGCGGGTGCCGGCGGGCGCCGACCAGTGCAGGTCGAGGATCACGGCGAGTCCCGCGGTGTGGAGCATGCTCACCCACTGCGCGACCCGCGCACGGTAGTCGGAGGCGGTGCCGGATCCCGCGGTCGGCGCACCGTCGGCGCCCAGCCAGCAGTCCTGATTGAGGGGCAGCCGCACGAGGTCGATGCCCCAGGATGCGATGGCCGTCGCCTCCTGGGTCGAGTAGCCGGGAACCCATCCCTGCACGCACGAGTATTCGAAGCCGGGCCAGTTCACCCCGTGCGGGATCCACCGCGCACCCGTTCTGGCGTCCCGCAACACCGCGCCGTCGACGACGGGCCGGGGTGCCGAGACGGTCGCGGAGGCGGCCGGTGCGCCGGCGGAGGGGAACGCGAGCCCCGTGGCGAGACTCACGACCGCGAGCGCCGCCGCGAGCGGCAGGCGCATGGTGGCGACCCGGGTGTCCGTGTGCCGCATCCGCGTTCCCCCGCTCGGCCGTCGGGGGAATGCTATACCCGCTCGGCCGCGCCGCGTGGCCCCCGGACGGGTGACACGGGGCGGCAGGCGTCAGCTGAGGCGCGCGCCCGCGGCCCAGACGCCGATGACGCGGGCGTCCGCATCGAGGGCCACCGTGTCGGCCGCGTAGCCGGGCTCGATCAGGCCGAGGCGCTCGCCGACACCGAGCGCGCGGGCGGGCACCGCGGTGACGGCGCCCACGGCATCCGGCCACGGCAGCCCGACCACCTCGACCGCGCGCCGCAGCGCCGCGTCGAGGGTGAGAGTCGACCCCGCGATGGTCTCGGTTCCCGAGAGCAGGGCGAGCCCTCCGCGCACCGACACGTTGAGCGATCCGAGGCGGTAGTCGCCGTCGGCGCTGCCCGCGGCCGCCATCGAGTCGGTGACGAAGGCCACCCGCCCGGGCGCCTCGTCGAGGGTGAGCGCCACGACCTGCTCGTGCACGTGGTGCCCGTCGAGCACGATCTCGAGCGTCACCCGCGGGTTCGACAGCGCCGCGACGACCGGCCCCGGCGCGCGGTGGTGGATGCCGTTCATGGCGTTGTAGGCATGCGTCAGGATGCTGGCCCCGCGGTCGAAGGCGCGCGCCGCCGTGTCGTAGTCGGCCGCGGTGTGCCCGACCGCGACCCTCACGCCCGCCGAGACGAAGCGGTCGACGGCGTCGTCGGCGCCCGGCAGCTCGGGGGCGATCGTGATCTGCCGGAGGGTCCCGTGGGATGCGGCGATGAGCTCGTCGACCGCGATCGGGTCGGGCTCGCGAAGGTAGTCGATGTGGTGGGCGCCACGGCGTTCCGGCGCGAGGAACGGGCCCTCGAGGTGCGTGCCGAGCACGAGCGGGTCGGTGGCCGCGAGTTCCGCGACCTCGGCGAGGCTCGAGCGCAGCGCGGCGAGCGGGTTCGCGACGAGCGAGACGACGGATCGCGTCACACCGTGCGCGCGATGGGCCGCGAGCGCCGCCGCGAGTTCTTCGCCCCCGTCGTCGTAGGAGTGCCCGCCCCCGCCGTGCCCGTGGAGGTCGATGAACCCCGGGACCAGGCGCTCGCCGGCGAGGTCGACGCGCTCGTCGGCATCCGGCGCCTCGCCCGTGCCGACCGCCGCGATCGTGTCGCCCTCGAACAGCACCCAGCCGTCCGGGGTCTCGCCGCGTTCGTCGGTGAGCAGCGCGGAGTGCAGGAGCAGCGTCACGTGTCGAGCCTAGAGGGCGGTCTCGATGCACGGCGCTCCGTGCGGCGGATCCGGCTCAGGCCAGCGCGCGGTTGAGCGCCTCCGGCGAGTACTGCCGCAGCACCTGCTCCCTGGCGAGCCCGATGAGCCCCGCGTCGGAGCCGAGCTCGGAGAGCTGCACGAGCAGGTGCCGCGTCGAGCGGGCGAGCGAGCGGGGGTAGAGGGTCTCCCGGATGCCGGCGAGCAGCGGCGTCGTGGCGAGACCCCCGCCGACGAGCACGACGCCCGGGTTGATCACGTTCACGACGGTCGCGAGCACCGTGCCGATGCGGCGTCCCGCCTCCGCGGTGAGGCGGATCGCGTCGACCTCGCCCGAGCGCACGAGCGTCGCGACCTCGTGCCCGCTGCGGGTGTCGTGCCCGAGCGCGGCGAGCTGCGCGGCCACCGCGCGTCCGCTCGCGATCGCGGCGAGGCATCCGCTGGCCCCGCACTGGCACACCAGCTCGGCCGCCTCCGCGACCTTGACGTGCCCGATGTCGCCGGCACCGCCGTCGATCCCGCGGTACTGCCGCCCGCCGAGGATCAGGCCCGTGCCGATCCCGGTGTCGACCTTGGCGAGCACGAGGGCGTCGAGGGTCGGGAAGCGCCGGGCGTGCTCGCCGAGCGCGAGCATGTCGGCGTCGTTCTCCACGACCACGGGGACGTCGAGGCGGTCGCGGATGGTCTCGGCGACGGGGAACGCGTCCCATCCGGGGAGCATGGGCGGCTGGGAGGGGCGGGAGGTGTGCGGATCGATCGGGGCTGGCAGCGAAATGCCCACGCCGCCGAGGGGCGAGGCCGCTCGGCTCACGAGGTCGACGGCCGCGTCGAGCACGGCCTCGAGCACCGTCGCGGGCCCGGCCTGCACGTCGATCTCGAGCGTCGTGCGCTCGAGCACGGTGCCGTCGAGGTCGAGGCGGGCGACGACCGAGTGGGTCGTGTCGACGGTCGCGCAGACCAGTTCGCGGTGGCTCGGGTTGAAGGCCAGCACGGCGGGCCTGCGCCCTCCCGTCGAGCCCTCGCTGCCCTCCTCGCGGAGGATGCCGGCGGTGATGAGGGCGTCGATCCGGCTCGCGACCGTGACCCGCGAGAGCCCCGTGATCTCGAGGATGTCCCGCCGCGTCGTGGCCATCCCGGAACGGATGAGTTCGAGCACGTCGCCTGGCCCCAGCGCATCGAAGCGACGCGCCGTCCTGCTCACCAGCTCACCCCTTCTCGGCGCCGCTCGTCAGCCCGTCCACCAGTCCGCGCTCGATGAGGGCGTAGAGCAGGACGATGGGAAGGGTGATGATCACCGATCCTGCCATGAGAACGGTCGTCGGCACCTCCACCGCATCCGAGAGCTGGGAGAGGCCGAGGGAGACCGTCCACAGCTCGGGTTTGGCGGAGAGGAACAGCAGCGCGAAGAGGTATTCGTTCCAGGCGATCATGAACACGTAGAGGCCGGTGGAGAGGATGGTCGGCGCCGCGAGCGGCACCGTGATCCGGGTGAACAGCTTCCACCGAGTCGCACCGTCGACGAAGGCGGCCTCCTCGACCGACTCCGGCATGGTGCGGAAGAAGGAGCGCAGCATGAGGATGCTCACCGGGAGCGTCTGCGCGACGTAGGCGATCCCGAGGCCCACGAGCGAGGATCCCAGCCCGATCATCGACAGCCCGACGAAGAGCGGCACCGCGATGAGGAAGACGGGGAACAGGTACACGGTGAGCAGGAGTGCGCTCACCTGCCGCCGGCCGAAGAAGTGCAGGCGCGAGACCGCGTAGGCCGCGGGAATCGACACCACGATCGTCACGAACGCGGTGGCGAGGGCGACGAGGCCCGAGTTGCGCATGAACAGGAGGAAGCCGTGCCCGCCATCCGACACCGGGGCGAGCACCTCGGCGTAGGTGTCGAAGGTGAGGCGGGTGAGGTCGATCCACACCGCGCCCGGGTCGATGAGCAGCCGGTCGATCGGCGTCACGCTGAGCACGAGCATGTAGTAGAAGGGGAACAGACTCGCGAGGGCGGCCACCGCGATGACGACCCAGCGCAGCACGCCGAACACGCGGGTCTGGATGCGTGCGCTGCTCATCCGGCCCTCTCCTCGCGTCGGGTGAGCGCCAGGTACGCGACGAGCGCGACGGCCATGACGACGCAGAGCACGAGCGCGTTGGCCGCGGCCCCGCTGATGTCGAAGCGGCCGACGAGGAGGTTGTAGATCCGGATCGCGGCGACCTCCGTTCCCGCGGCACCTCCCGTGAGCAGGAAGATGTCGTCGAACTTGTTGAAGGTCACGATGAGCCGCAGCACCGACAGCAGGGCGATGACGGGCATGAGCTGGGGCAGCAGCACGTGGCGGAAGCTCTGCCAGGGTGTCGCCCCGTCGATGAGCGCGGCCTCGTCGACGTCCTTCGGCAGGCCGAGCAGGGCCGCGGAGAGGAAGATCACGGCGAAGGGGAAATAGCGCCAGATCTCGAAGGCGATCACCGTGACCATCGCCCAGCCCGGGGTACCGAGGAAGTCGACGGGGTGCTCCCAGCCCAGCAGCGTCGTCCCGAGGTGGTTCAGGATGCCGTACTGCGGATGCAGCATGATGCTCCAGGTGTAGGCGACCGCGACGACGGGGGCGACGTAGGGAAGCAGCAGAAGCGCCCGCAGCGGGCCGCGTCCGCGGAAGGGACGGCGGAAGGCGAGCGCCACGATGAGGCCGGCGATGATCGAGCCGATCGTCGCGCCGAGGCTGAACACGATCGTCGTTCCGAGTGAGGCGAGGAAGCGCTCGTCGCCGAGCGCCGACACGAAGTTCGTGAAGGAGAGCGGCCCGAAGAGGCCGTTCTTGCGGAGCGAGGTGAAGGTCTTGTCCTGGAAGGCGAGGATGACGTTCCAGGCGATCGGGATGACGATCGTCGCGACGACGATGACGATCACCGGCAGGACCATGACCAGCCCGTCGCGGTTGTCGCGCTGGCGCAGCCCGAAGGTCCGGCCCTGCCGGTGATCGTTCGCCATCAGCCGCGCAGCTCCTCGACCGCCTCTTGCGCCTTCTGAGCCGCCTCCTCGGCGGTGATCGTACCGGCACCGAGGTCGGAGAGGATCTGCGAGAGGGGCAGCTCGGAGTAGACCGAGCCGAGCAGCGCGCCCTCGCCCTGGCTGAGGCCCCAGCGGTTCATGTTCGCCGTGACGTTGGAGAGGGCCTCGATGACCTCCGGCGGGTAGACGTCGCCGAGCGGCTCCTTGGTGTCGACCCCCGCGGGCAGCTCGGCCCAGCCGTCGATGTACTCCGTGGGGTTCTCGGCGGTGCCGAGACGGACCGGGAACTTGCCCTCGGGGGCGAAGGCGAGCTGGTCGAGGTACCCCGTCGAGAGCATGTACTCGATGAAGGCCTGCGAGGAAGCTTCGGATGCCCCGTCCATGACGGCCCACGAGACGATCTCGCCGAGGCCCGCGGGGATGATGCCGCTGTTGCTCGCGAGCCAGCCCGAGTCTGCCGCGCACTCCGGGCAGCTCGGCAGGGCGTCGTTGCGCAGGCCCGCGAGCTCATCGAGGATGAAGCTCGACCACACGACCATGCTCGACTGACCGGAGAAGTAGGATGCGCGGGTCGATGGCACGTCCTGGGTTCCGCCTGGCGAGTACTGCTGGACCATCTGCCCCCAGGCGCTGAAGGTGTCCGCGCACTCCGCGCTGTCGAGGGCGACCTCGCCCGAGTCATCGACCAGCTGACAGCCGTCGCGCAGGGCGAGCGCCTCGAAGTTCTCCGTCGTGAACGACTGCGAGGCGTCCGTGCCGAGGACGACGCCGTAGGCACCGTCCGCGGTCATCGCCGCGGCAGCGTCGAGCATGTCGGCGTTGGTCTCCGGAGCCGCGACTCCCGCCGCCTCGAGGCGGTCGGTGCGGTAGATGATGAGCTCCGACCAGGCATCGGACGGCACGCCGAGCTGCGTGTCGCCATCGGCGGTGAGGCTGAGCGCCGTCTCGCTGAAGGTGTCGGCACCGAGATCGGCGACGACGTCCGCGGCGATGTCGGTGTCGAGCAGCTCCTGGGTCTGCAACTCGCGCAACTGGCTGAGCGTGACGGAGCCGATGACGTCGGGAAGGTCGCCGGCGAGCGCGGCGGCGGCGACGAGTTGCGGCAGCTCCGTCTCGTCGATGGGGACGAGCTCGACCTCGATGCCCGACTCGGCCGTGAAGGCGTCGATGATCACCTGCATGGCCGCGATGCGCTCTGCCTGGCTCTCCCCGGTCCAGACGGTGATGGGCTCGGTGGCGGCGGCCTCGTCATCCTCGGATGCGCTGCACCCGGTGGTGACGAGGACGGTCGCGGCGATCGCGGCGACGGCGATGCCGACTCGGAGTCGGCGTGGGGCAGAACGTGTCATGGCCTCTTCTCCTCATTGAGTTCCTGGGGGACGTATGGTTATGTATAGCAACTAGGCGAAAGTAGTGCAATAAGCACACTGAACTAGCCGGCTTGCGCAGGACAGGAGAGGGACACCGTGGTCAGCCTGAGAACCGCCGCCATCGAGGTGCTCGAGGAGAACCGCATGGCGGGGTTCACGCGCCCCGCTCGCGGTCTCTACCCGCACCAGTGGAGCTGGGACTCCGGTTTCATCGCCATCGGGCTGCGCCGCATCGCTCCCGCCCGAGCGCGCGACGAGCTGCTCACCCTGCTGCGGGGTCAGTGGCGAGATGGACGCATCCCCCAGATCGTGTACACGGCGGGAGCCGACGACCGCTACCAGCCCGGGGCGGACTTCTGGGGCGACGCGGGCCGTGAACTCGGTGCCGCGGCCGCGACGGCCGGCTTCGTGCAGCCGCCGATCCACGGCATCGCCGCGCTCCTGGTCGCCCGCGCCGATCCCGAGCACGCCCCGGCCTTCCTCGAGCGCGTCTATCCCGCCCTCGCCGCCTGGCACGACTACCTCTCCGAGCGCCGTGCCCGCGACGGTGCTCTCGCCGAGATCGTGCATCCCTGGGAGTCGGGCACCGATAACACGCCCCTCTGGGACGCCGCTCTCGAGCGCATCCCGCGCGACGCCGCGACCGAGATCCGCCGCCCCGACCTGCAGCACGCCGACGCGGGGGAACGGCCGGGCCGCAAGGACTACGAGCGGTACTTCTGGATCGCCGAGCACTACCGCGACCGCGGCTGCCGCGACGACGACGCGCTGCCCTTCCGCATGGTCGACCCCGCCTTCAACGCGCTCTGGGCGCTCTCCGAGCACGCCCTCGCGCGGATCGCGGCCCTCCTCGGCCGGCCAGTGGCCGCGCACGAGGAGCGCGCCGAGCGGATCGCCGCCGCGCTCGACGAGCTCTTCCTCGACGCGCTCGGCTGCTACACCGCGTACGACGCGATTGCGGGCGTGCTCGTCGAGCGGGCCACCGCATCCGGGCTCGTGCCGCTCGTGCTGCCGGGGCTGGGTCGCGCCGAGCGGCTCGTTACGACGCTGACGGGTCCGCGGTTCCTCGACGGCGCGCGGCTCGTGCCGAGCTACGACCGCACCGCGGCCGACCACCTGCCCGGCCAGTACTGGCGCGGACCCGCGTGGTTCAACGTCAACTGGATGCTCGCGACGGGACTGCGCGACGCCGGCCGTGGCGATGTCGCCTCCGGCCTCGAACGAGCGATGGTCGAGGCCGCCGCTGCCGGGGACTTCCCCGAGTACGTCGATCCGGTGACCCTGGCGCCGCACGGCACGCGCCGCTTCGGCTGGACCTCCGCGCTCGTGCTCGACGCGCTCGCGGGCGGGACCTCCTTCCGCGAGGCGCTCGCCTGATCCGTCGTCCGCCGCGAGCTACCGGAAGATGATCGTGCGCGCGCCGTCGAGCAGCACGCGGTCCTCCGCGAACCACTTGACGGCCTGGGTGAGCGTGCGGCTCTCCTCGTCCTGGCCGATCGCGACGAGCTCGGCTGGCGTGCGGGTGTGGTCGACCCGCACGACGTTCTGCTCGATGATCGGGCCCTCGTCGAGGTCGCTCGTGACGAAGTGCGCGGTCGCGCCGATGAGCTTCACCCCGCGCGCATGCGCCTGCTTGTACGGGTTCGCGCCCTTGAAGCCAGGCAGGAAGGAGTGGTGGATGTTGATGATGCGGCCCGCGAGCGCCTCGCACAGCGCGGGGGAGAGGATCTGCATGTAGCGGGCGAGCACGACGAGCTCGATGTCGTGCTCCTCGACGAGCTCGAGCACGCGGTCCTCGAAGGCGAGCTTCTGGCCGGCGCTCGTGACCGGGTGCGACTCGAACGGCACCCCGTAGAAGGCGGCGAGCTCGGCGAGGTCCGGGTGGTTGGCGAGCACGAGCGGGATGTCGACGGCGAGCTGCCCGGCGCGCTGGCGGAACAGCAGGTCGCCCAGGCAGTGGGCGGCCTTCGAGGCGAGCACGAGGGTGCGCAGCGGCCGGCCGACGACGTCGAGCTGCCACGTCATCCCGTACCGCTCCGTGACGGGGTTCAGCGCCGCCTCGAAACGCTCGCGGCTCGCGGCCGACTCCACCTGCAGGCGCATGAAGAAGGTGCCGGTGTCGTCGCTCGAGAACTGCTGCGACTCGGTGATATTGCCATCGGCCTCGACGATGGCGCCGCTGATGGCGTGCACGATGCCGGGACGGTCCTCGCAGACGAGCGTCAGGATCCAGTGCGTCGCGATCATGATCCCCCAGCGTAGGGCGTCGGCGGGGGCGTCTAGGCTCGACGGGTGAGCGCGTTCCCCAGCGGCTTCCCCTACTTCCGCCTGCTCGTCCTCACCGGGGCGATCTTCGCATCCGTCTCGAGCGAGTTCCTGCCGACCGGCCTGCTGCCGGAGATGGCGGCCGAGCTCGCGGTGTCCGAGTCGCAGATCGGCCTGCTCGTCACGGTGTTCGCCGGAACGGTCGTCGCGACGACCGCGCCGCTCACGATGCTCACCCGCCGCTACTCGCGCAAGTGGCTCATGGTGCTGCTGCTCGGGGTGTTCGCCCTCGCCAACGTGCTGTGCGCGATCGCGCCCGGCTACGGGTTCCTGCTCGCGGCGCGCGTGCTCGGCGGGCTCGCGCACGGCCTGTTCTGGGCGGTCACGGGTCCGTACGCGGCCCGGCTCGTGAGAAAGCACCAGCTGGCGCGCGCGATCTCGATCACCAACGCGGGCGGCACGCTGGCGTTCATCCTCGGCGTTCCGCTCGGCACCCTCCTCGGGCACGCGCTCGGATGGCGGCTCGCCTTCGCGGCGATGGCCGCGGTCGTCATCGTCTTCATGGTGCTCGTGATCCTCTACCTGCCGCCCGTGTCGCACCTCGTGCCGCTCGCGACGGGCGAGATCCCGCTGCCGACCCGCAAGGACCGCTCGTTCCCCGCGGTGCTCATCGTGTGCGCGACGGTCGTGCTCGTCATCACGGGTCACAACGTCTTCTACACCTACATCGCGCCGTGGTCGATCCAGGTCGGCGGCGTCGACGCGGGCGGCGTGAGCGGGCTGCTGTTCGCCTACGGCGCGGCAGGAGCGATCGGCCTCGCGCTCGCCGGCGCGTTCGGCGACCGCTTCCCGCGCGGTGCGGTCGACGTCGCGCTCGCCGGGGTCGTCCTGAGCGTGCTCGCGCTCGCCGCCCTCGGCACTTCGCTCGCGCCGATCGTCGCCGGCATGGTCGTGTGGAGCATCTTCTTCGGCGGCGTCCCGGCGCTCATGCACGCGCGCGTTCTGCACTCCGCATCCGAACGCATCCGCGACCTCGCGGCGGCCTGGCTCACGACGGCCTTCAACCTCGCGATCGGCGGTGGTGCGCTGCTCGGCGGCGTGCTGCTCGACCACCTCGGCATCGCCGTGCTGCCGTGGATCGCGACCGCCGTCGTCGCGGCCGGGCTCGGGTTCGCGCTCGCGACCGATCGCGCGAGGATGGCGGCTCACCGCTAGGATGGCCATGTCGCGACTGGCGTTCGGATGGGTCACCATCGGGGAGCGACGAACGAGTGAACGGCTGCCGTACGCCTGGGCCGCCCCCCACATGACCGGGTAGTTTTCTCGTGACGTTAGGAGCGCCAGTGTCCGCCGAATCCGCCATCCTGTCCCGCCAGAGCACATTTCTTGCTCCGCTGGCCGAGGTCGACCCCGAGGTCGCCGCCGCACTCGAGGCCGAGCTCGGCCGCCAGCGCTCGACCCTCGAGATGATCGCCTCCGAGAACTTCGTGCCGCGCGCCGTGCTGGAGGCGCAGGGCTCGGTGCTCACCAACAAGTACGCCGAGGGCTACCCCGGCCGCCGCTACTACGGCGGATGCGAGTTCGTCGACGTCGTCGAGACGCTCGCGATCGAGCGGGCGAAGTCGCTGTTCGGCGCCGCGTTCGCGAACGTGCAGCCGCACTCGGGCGCCTCCGCCAACGCCGCCGTGCTCGCCGCGATCGCCCAGCCCGGCGACCGCATCCTGGGCCTCGAGCTCGCGCACGGCGGGCACCTCACGCACGGCATGAAGCTCAACTTCTCCGGCAAGCTGTACGAGGCGCACTCCTACAAGGTCGACCCGGAGACGTTCCGCGTCGACCTGGACGAGGTGCGGCGCACCGCCCTCGAGGTGCAGCCGCAGGTGATCATCGCCGGCTGGTCGGCGTATCCGCGCCAGCTCGACTTCGCGGCGTTCCGCTCGATCGCCGACGAGGTGGGGGCGAAGCTCTGGGTCGACATGGCCCACTTCGCCGGGCTCGTGGCGGCCGGCCTGCACCCCTCGCCGGTGCCGCACGCGCACGTCACGAGTTCGACCGTGCACAAGACGATCGGCGGCCCGCGCTCCGGCTTCATCCTCACGAACGACGAGGAACTCGCCAAGAGAATCAACTCGAACGTCTTCCCCGGCCAGCAGGGCGGCCCGCTCATGCACGTCATCGCGGCGAAGGCGACGGCGTTCAAGCTCGCCGCCACGCCGGAGTTCCGCGACCGGCAGGAGCGCACCATCCGCGGCGCGCAGCTCCTCGCCGAGCGCCTCACGGCGCCGGATGCGAAGGCCGCGGGCGTGGACGTGCTGACCGGCGGCACCGACGTGCACCTCGTGCTCGTCGACCTGCGCACCTCGGAGTTCAGCGGCAAGGAGGCCGAGGATCGCCTGCACGAGGTGGGCATCACGGTCAACAAGAACGCGGTGCCGAACGACCCCCGCCCGCCGATGGTGACCTCCGGAGTGCGGATCGGAACCCCGGCGCTCGCGACGCGCGGCTTCGGCGACGCGGAGTTCACCGAGGTGGCCGACGTCATCGCGCTCGCCCTGCAGCCCGACGCCGACATCCCCGCTCTCCGTGCGCGCGTCGCGGCGCTCGCCGACGCCTTCCCGCTCTACGAGGGCCTCACGAGCCCCTCCCGCTGGCCCCGCGGGTGAGGGGTCGCAAAGTGCTCTCATTGCGGCGTGTCTCGGACAGTTTGCGACCCCTCGCATGAGCGCCCGGGTCCTTGACGGGATCGCGACGGCGAGCGCGATCAAGGAGGAGCTGCGGGAGCGGGTGGCATCTCTCGCGGCGCGGGGGATCGTGCCTGGCCTCGGCACGCTGCTCGTGGGAGACGACCCCGGATCGGTGAGCTACGTCACGGGCAAGCACCGCGACTCGGCGGAGGTCGGCATCCGCTCCATCCGCGAGGAGCTTCCCGCGACGGCCTCGGAGGCGGAGGTGCGCGCCGCGATCGCCCGCTTGAACGAGAACCCCGAGGTCACCGGATACATCGTGCAGCTGCCGCTCCCGGGCGGCATCGACGAGAACGCGATGCTCGCGGCTCTCGACCCGGCGAAGGACGCAGACGGCCTCCATCCCACCAACCTCGGCCGCCTCGTACTCGGCGTCGACGGCGAGCTGCACTCGCCGCTGCCCTGCACCCCCGCGGGCGTCGTCGAACTGCTGCGCCGCCACGAGGTGCCGATCGCGGGGAGGCACGTCACGATCATCGGCCGCGGCCTCACCGTGGGCCGCCCGCTCGGGCTCGTCTTCACGCGCAAGGGCGTCGACGCGACCGTCACCCTCACCCACTCGCGCACGCCCGACATCGCCGCCGAGGTGGCGCGGGCGGACATCGTGGTCGCGGCCGTCGGCGTGCCCCACTTCGTGAGACCAGAGTGGGTGAAGCCCGGCGCGGCCGTGCTCGACGTCGGGGTCACCCGGGTCGGCACCACGGAGTCCGGGCGGGCGAAGCTCGCGGGCGACGTGCATCCGGAGGTCGCGGAGGTGGCGGGCTGGCTCTCCCCGAACCCCGGCGGCGTCGGGCCCATGACGCGCGCGATGCTCATCGCGAACGTCGTGGCGGCGGCGGAGCGCGCGCTGCTCTAGCCACGACGTGTGCCAGGAACAGGGCGAATCGTCGTCATCGCCCTCTCGAGGGCATCCCACGCGCGATCGAGCCTGTTTCTGGCACCATGAGCGCACGACGGGCGAGGCCGAGGGCGCCCACGCGGTGTGGCTGGCGGCGCGCTCAGGAGCCGAGCCCGAGCGACCCCAGCAGCTCGCCGCCGAAGAGCGTGAACGCCGTGACCGCGCCCGAGAGCAGCAGCACGCCCGCCGTGCCCGCGATGGCGAGCACCGACACGCCGCGGCCGCCGAGCCGCTGGCCGCGCAGCCCCACGGCGACCCCAGCCCGCGCCGCGAGCCTGCCCGCGGCGTCGTCGCGGTACCGCTCGGTGCGCCGCGCGAAGCGGCGGTGGAACTCCTCGGCGAGCTGG
The DNA here is from genome assembly GCA_047605085.1 of Protaetiibacter sp. Taxonomy (GTDB): domain Bacteria; phylum Actinomycetota; class Actinomycetes; order Actinomycetales; family Microbacteriaceae; genus Homoserinibacter. Next base: position 30,663 of record JASGGJ010000004.1, on the reverse strand, counting down.
AGCGCCGCCGCCATCGTCTCCGCCCGGTCGAACCGCGTGCCATGCGGGAGGTAGATGTAGAGCCGGTTCCCGACGAGCTCGATCTCGGCCAGCGCGCCGAGGTCGAGCACGCGCGCCATGAGGTCGGGGGTGAAGATGTAGAGCGCGTCCTGCTGGTAGCCCTCCGGCACGATGAGCGTGAAGCTCCGCGCGAAGTGGCCCTCGAGCTCCATCCGGGCGGCGCCCCGGCCGAGGCCGAGCGTCGGGATGATGCTGCGCCGCCGGTTCTTGAGCACGAGGTGCGGCACGCTGCTCGGCAGCGGCAGCTCGATGAAGGCGAACGGCCGTTGCACGGTCGCGGCCGTCGACCGGTTGCGCGCGATCGAGTAGTGGCGGCCGAGCTCGAACGGCATCCGCGGGTCGTCGGATGCCACGACGGCGCGCTCCCGGCTGCGGACGACGCGTGTGAACGCGGAGCCGGTGCGGCGCGCGTCGTCGAGCGTGTCGGCGTAGGCCCAGCCGTTGACCCAGGCGAACGCCGCGATCTTGGCCCTCCGCGCCAGCCCGACGGCGAACCACACGAACCCCACCGCGGCGAGCAGCCCGTAGGCGGCCGCGAAGACGCCCAGGACGGGCGCGGCCGCGAGGATGCCCGCCCCGGCGAGCCACCAGAGCGCCGCCGCGAGCGCCACGGCGAACACGCTCACCGCGACGAGCACGACGAGGAAGCGGCGGTGGAGGGGGATCCCGCAGGCCCGCTCGTACCAGAGCAGCTCGCGGATGCCCGCCGCGTGCCGCAGCGGTCCCAGTTCGACCGCTACAGGGTCCACGGCAGCGTCGCCCACGGGCCGTTGCGCTTCGCGGAGAGGGCGGCGCCGAGGCTGTGCGCGGCATCGCGGTACTGGCGGAAGGTCTTCTCGTCGATCTGCCCGTCGCTCCAGTGCATGACCCGGCCGACGACGTAGCTGAGCCCGAACTCGGCCCACGAGGCGAACCCCGGGCGCGCCTCGGCGTTGATCCGGTGGATGATCGCGCGTGCCTCGGGCACATCGGTGTGGCCGAGCGCGACGCCCCACGTCGTGAGGGCGACGGCCTGGCCGATGGCGTAGCCGTCGAAGGTGGTTGTGATGAGCGAGGGTGGGAGCGCGTCCCTGCCGGCGAGCTTGCGGGTCTCCTGCTCGAGGTACTCGACGGCAGCCACGAAGGTGCGCGCGTCGCGCTTGTCGCCACCCGCCTCGGCGATCGCCGCGACCCACTCGCGGGTCTTCGGCGGCCGGCTCAGCTGCTGGGCGGCCTCGCCCCGGATGGCGAGGCACAGCACCCACACGTCGCGGCGGCGGCGCTCGGTCACGAGGCGCTCGATGTTCGCGAGCCACTCGTCGCGGGTCGCGATGCCCCACTGCTCGACGAGTCGCTGCTTCTGCTTCTCGTCGAGGTCGGGGGCCGTCGGATCGTTCCACGGCCCGGACGGCAGGTTGTCGATCTGCAGGTAGCCGAGCGCCAGCTCGTTCGCCTCCGCGTCGGTCGTGGAGTGGGCGTCGGACGTCCTGAGCTTCGCGTCCGGGATGAGCTTCAGGATGATCGCGCCGACGACGACCACGCCGATGATCACCCACAGCCACCACTGGCCGATCAGCCAGCCGAGCAGGTCGTAGAGGTCGAGCGCGAGCGGGAGGGGGCGGGGCATGAGGTCTCCTCGAGGATCGTGGCGGATGCGCATCCATTGGCTGAATGCGCGTTCAATGTCTAACATAGAGTGACCCCCGTTCGGAGGGAAGCCCTGCACCCGCATCGAGAGGGCTGCGAGATGACACGATCCCCGGAGCGCGACGCCGCGGCGCGCGAGCGCGCGCGGGAGGGCATCCTCGAGGCCGCCTTCGAGGTGATCGGCGAGCGTGGGTACCACGAGGCGAGCATCGGCGAGATCACCCGCCGCGCGGGCGTCGCCCAGGGGCTTGCCAACTACCACTTCGGCAGCAAGGAGCAGCTCGTCGCCGCCGTGCTGGACCGCTGGTTCGCGGAGAACCTCGCCATCGCCTGCGCCCCCGGCACCCCCGACGAGCGGCTCGCGGGTTTCATCGACACCGTGCTGGCCGGCGCCGTGCGCGAGCTCCCCCGGCAGCGCATCCTGGTCGCGATGGGGGTGCAGCCCTCGACGCACCCGCTCGTCGCCGAGGCCGAGCAGCGGAACGCGGTCATCGTCGACGGCTTCGAGTGCGCGATCCGCGGGCTGTTCGCCGAGCGCGGGGCCGCCGACCCGGCGCTCGAGGAGACCATGCTGCGCAGCGTTCTCGAGGGCGTCATCGTGAAGCTCGCGATCTACGGCGACTCCTACCCCGTACAGGGCGCGCGGCGCTGGCTGTACCGCGTCTACGGGCTGCCCGAGCCCGGCCCGCTGCCGGCTGCGGGGGCGGATGCCGACGAGATCCGGATGCGGGCGCGGCCCGTCACGCCTCCCGGCGGGCGTGAACCGAAGGGGTGACGGTGAACCGAGGGGGTGACGGTGAGGCAGACCGGCTGGCCGGCCTCCCGCGTGTCACAGGCGCAATTCGTAGAAGACGCGATCAAAGCCGTCGTCGTGCCGCCGGCCGGTCTCCACATAACCGAGCGCTTCGTAGAGCCGCTGGTTCTCGACCATGACCGCATTGGTGTAGAGCCGGATTGCGGGGAGTCCGAGTTCCGCGGCGCGGCCTTGCGCGCACCCCAGCAGCCGTCGACCGATGCCCTGCCCTTGGAAAGCCGGATGAACGGCGACGTTCTCCAGCAGCAGGTACCCGTCCGCGGGGATGAGCACCAACAGGCCCGCGATCGCGCGCTCCTGCTCGGCCACCCAGATCCGCCCCTTCTCCGCCGCGCTCCGGTAGTCGGCGTCCATCGGGGCCGGGCGGACGCCCTCGGGCAGGCGGGGGAGGTAGGGCGAGTAGGCGGCCACGGCGATGTCGGCCAGGCGTGGGACGTCGTCGAGGGTCGCGGGACGCACGACGACAGACATGACGGCCATCCTCCTCGGGTCGCGGTGAGATGACCAGGCTGTCCTTTGCACCCCGGCGTCGCGCACCACGTCGGGGCGGCCACGAAATCGTACGTACGTACTGACTGATAATAAACGTACGTACTTATAATGACCGCATGGCCATTCCGCTGTCCTCGCTCCGCCAGGACATCTACAGCTTGGTGGATCGCGTCCTGGAGACCGGGGAGCCGCTCGAGATCACCCGGAAGGGCCGGACACTCCGGATCATCCCGGATGCGCCGGTGGATCGCGTCTCCCGGATCACTCCGATCGCGGGACTCATCGCCGGCGACCCGGCGGAGCTCGTGTCGATCGACTGGTCGGGCGCCTGGGACGCCGAGGCGAATACGTGAGCCTGCTCCATCTCGACACGCACGTCGTCGTCTGGCTCGCGGCGGGAGAGCATCGCCGGTTCTCGGCGGAGGTCATCGACCGGCTGAACGGGGACGAGGTCCGCTGCTCCCCGATGGTTCGGCTGGAGCTGGCCTATCTGCGCGACATCGGGCGGATCACGGTCGATCCGGCCACGGTCGTGCACCAACTCGACCACGCGCTCGGGCTCCGCGACGACGCGACTCCGTTCCCCGCGGTGGTGGATGCTGCGCGCGAGCTCGACTTCACGCGCGATCCCTTCGATCGACTGATCCTCGGTCAGGCGATCGCGGCCGGCGCGACCCTCGTGAGCAAGGACGAGAGGATCCGCGCCGCGGGTCCCGTGAACACGATCTGGTGATCGCGACCCGGGTGACGTCCGGTCACGCCTCCCGGCGGGCGCCGGCCGAGGGGGTGACGGTGAAGCAGACCGGCTGGCCGAAGCCGTGCTCGGCGAAGGCGCCGTCGACCGCCACCTGCAGCTGTGACACGAGCTCGCGCGGCACGAGCGCGATCGCCGAACCGCCGAAGCCGCCGCCCGTCATCCGGGCGCCGATCGCACCGTGCGCCTGCGCCGTCTCGACGGCGAGGTCGAGCTCCGGCACCGAGATCTCGAAGTCGTCGCGCATCGAGCGATGGGAGGCGTCGAGCAGCCCGCCGATCGCGAGCGGCCCGTCTTCGGCGAGCGCCGCGACCGTGTCGAGCACGCGCTGGTTCTCGGTCACCACGTGCCGGATGCGGCGGAAGGTGACGTCGTCGAGCAGCTCCCTCGCGCGCGGCAGCTCGCCGACCGTCACCTCGCGCAGCGAGGCGACTCCGAGCGTCGCGGCCCCCGCCTCGCACGAGGCGCGGCGCTCGCGGTAGCCGCCCGAGGCGTGGTGGTGCTCCACCTGGCTGTCGATCACGAGGATTGCGAGCTCGTTGGCGGACAGCTTCAGCTCGACCGCCTCCGCCTCGTGGGTGCGGCAGTCGATGAAGACGGCGGCGTCGTCGCGGCCGAGCAGCGAGGCCAGCTGGTCCATGATCCCGGTCGGGGCGCCGACGAAGTCGTTCTCGGCGGTCCGGCCGGCGCGCGCGAGCGCGACCCGGTCGAGCTCGAGCCCCCACAGCTCGGCGAGCGCGAACGCAACGGCGCCCTCGATCGCGGCCGACGACGACAGGCCCGCCCCGACCGGCACATCCGACTCGAGCATGAGGTCGACGCCTGGCACGGCCGCGAGGTCGGCGTGGCCGAGCTCACCGAGCGCCCACGCGACGCCGAGCGGATACGCCGCCCAGCCGTTCACGGCATCCGGGGCCAGCTCGTCGATCGCGATCTCGGCGATCTCGTCCGAGAGAGTCGAGCCGACCCGGATGACGCGGTCACCGCGCACGCCGGCCGCCGCGAAGGTGCGCCGGTCGATCGCGAACGGCAGCACGAATCCCTCGTTGTAGTCGGTGTGCTCGCCGATCAGGTTGACGCGGCCGGGTGCGGACCACACTCCGAGCGGCGCCGCGCCGAACGCCGTCTCGAACTCGGCCCGCACGAGCTCGCGCAGATCCTGGATCATGCCGATGCCACCGCCTCCCGCAGCCGCGCGGCCGCATCCTCCGGAACGATATCCGCAACCCAGGCCCCCATCGCGGCCTCCGAGCCGGCGAGGAACTTGAGGCGGTCGGCCGCGCGGCGCGGCGAGGTGATCTGCAGCATGAGCCGCACCTCGTCGCGTCCCTCGCGCACGGGCGCCTGGTGCCACGCCGCGATGTACGGCGTCGGGGTGCCGTAGAGCGCGTCGACGCCGAGCAGCAGGCGCTTGAAGATCATCGCGAGCTCGGCCCGCTCGGCCTCGTCGAGGGCGTCGATGTCGGGCACCTGGCGGTGGGGGAGCAGGTGCAGCTCGATCGGCCAGCGTGCGGCGAACGGCACGAAGGCGGTCCATCGTTCACCCGCGAGCACGACGCGCGGGCCGGCCTGCTCGCGCTCGAGGATGCGCGCGAAGAGGTCGGGGCCGAGCTCGCGGACGGCGTCGAGCGTCGAGCGCGTGCGCGGGGTGACGAAGGGGTAGGCATAGATCTGTCCGTGCGGATGCCCGAGCGTCACCCCGATCGCCTCGCCGCGGTTCTCGAAGGGGAACACCTGCGCGACGCCAGGCAGCGCCGACAGCGCGCGCGTGCGATCCGCCCAGGCCTCGATGACGGTGCGGATGCGCGTCACGCTCTGGGTGCCGAGCGAGCCCTCGCTCGCGGGGCTGAAGCACACGACCTCGCAGCGGCCGACGGAGGGGGAGCTACGGTCGAAGCCGCGACCGGCCGGCGGCAGCGGGCCGCCGGAGTCGGGGCCGAACGACGGTGATCTGTTCTCGAACACGACGACGTCGTAGCGGTCGGGGATCTCGGAGGGGTTGTCCGGCGTCTGCGGCGCGAGCGGGTCGAGGTGCGCGGGCGGCAGGAAGACCCGGTTGTTGCGGCCGGCGGCGACCGAGATCCAGTCACCCGTGAGCACGTCCTGCCGCATGGCGGCGGTCGCGGGGCGGGGGTCGAGCCGCCGCTCGTCGATGCGGCGCTCTGGCGGGAGGGCCGTGTCGGGGTCGTCGAAGTAGATGAGCTCGCGGCCGTCGGCCATGCGCGCCACGCGGCGGGTGACACCGGTCATGCGCTTACGATAACGTAACTGCTGCTTGCCAAAACGAAAGGTTCCGTAAGTGACGGATGCCGCCCTCCCCGCCGAGCTCCGCCGCGCCCGGATCGCCGAGCGCGTGCGCGAGGACGGCATGCTCCGGGTCGCCGACGCGGCCGCCGAGTTCGGCGTGAGCGAGGTCACCATCCGATCCGACCTGGGCCGGCTCGAGGCGGCCGGGCTCGTGCGCCGCGTGCACGGCTCCGCACTTCCCGTGCCGGGCGGCCCGCGGGAGGAGAGTGTCGAACGCGTCTCGGCGCGGGATGCGGCGGCCAAGCGCGCGATCGGCCGCCGCGCCGCCGCCCTCGTCGATTCCGGCACGAGCGTGCTGCTCGACGTCGGATCGACGACTCTCGCCGTCGCGCACGCCCTCGTCGACCGTTCCGAGCGCGGCGAGCTCGACGGGCTCGTCGTCGTCACCAACGGGCTCTCGATCGCGCTCGCACTGGAGGCCGCCGTGCCGCGCGTCACGGTCGTGCTCACCGGCGGCACCCTGCGGCCGCTGCAGCACTCGCTCGTCGACCCCGGCGCATCCGAGTCGATCGCGGGTCTGCACCTCGACCTCGCGATCCTCGGCTGCAACGGCGTCGACGGAGAGGGGCGGGTGACCAACCTCAACCTCGCGGAGGCGGAGGTCAAGCGGGCGATGATCGCGGCGTCCGCCGCCCAGCTCGTCGTCGCCGAGTCGGCCAAGCTCGGTGTGCGGCACCTCGGCACGATCGGCGTGGCCGGCCCGGCGACCACGCTCGTGACCGCCGGCCCCTGGACGGATGCCGCCGCCGCGACCGCCGCCTCCCTCACCGCCCTCGGCGCCCGGGTCCTCCGTGCCGATTCCTGAGGGGTCGCAAAATGTTCCTTCGACGGCGTGTCTCGCGCACTTTGCGACCCCTCACCGCTCGCTAGGCTCGTCCCCGTGCCATGCCCCCTCGGAGAGCTGATCGAGCTGCGTACCGCCCGCGCGAGCGCCCGCGTCGCCACCCTTGCCGCCGCCCTGACCGGCCTCGAGGTCGGCGGGGTCGAGCTCGCCGAGCGCACCCCTGACACCCGCCTCCCCTCCCACGGCCACGGGATCGTGCTCGCGCCCTGGCCCAACCGGGTGCGCGACGCGCGCTGGCTGTACGACGGCGCGCCGCAGCAGCTCGACGTGACCGACCCGAGCCGCGGCAACGCCATCCACGGCCTGCTGCGCAACACCGCCTACCGGATACTCGACCGAGCGGATGCCGCGGTCACCCTGGGTGCCGTCATCCACCCCCAGCACGGCTGGCCGTTCCTGCTCGACACGCGCGTGCGGTACGTGCTCGCCGATGACGGGCTCACCGTGACGCACACCGCCCGCAACCTGGGTGCGGCGACGGCCCCGTGGGCGGTGGGGGCGCATCCGTACCTCCGGGTCGGGGCGACGCCCGTCGAGCGGCTCAGCCTCGAGGTGCGCGGCTCGCGGTACCTCGAACTCGACGAGCGGCTCGTGCCCGTCGCGGTGCGCGAGGTCGAGCCCGGCGGCCCGCTCGAGCTGAGCACCCCGCGCCCGCTCGACGAGCTCGACCTCAACGTCGCCTACCAGGACGTCGCCACCGGCCCCGAGGGCTCCGCCGTGCTCACCGCCCCCGACGGTGCGCGCACCGTGCTCTGGCAGGACGGCGCGTTCCGCTGGCTGCAGGTGTACACACCGCGCGACTTCCCCCACCTGGGCGCCGACGGCACCGAGGTCCCTTCGCTCGCGGTGGCGCTCGAGCCGATGAGCGCGCCGCCCGACGCGCTCAACTCGGGCGAGGGGTTAGCCTGGCTCGCGCCGGGGGAGCACTGGGAGGCGTCGTGGGGCGTCCGTTACGAGGAGGCGGCATGAGCGAGCGCACGGGGGTCGGCGAGCGCTTCGAACTGCGCGTCGGCGAGGCATTCGCCGAGGTGGGCACGGTCGCAGCCGTCCTCACCGCGCTGCGCGTCGGCGAGGTGGATCTCACCGAGCCGCTGCCCGCGGACGCCGCCCCGCCGCCGTTCTGCTCCGGCATCGTGCTCGCGCCGTGGCCCAACCGGGTTCGCGCCGGTCGGTGGGTGTACGACGGCCGGCTGCAGCAGCTCGACATCACCGAGCCGAAGCGCGGGGGCGCCCTGCACGGGCTGCTCGAGTTCACCGAGCACGAGGTGCGCGAGCGCACGGATGCCGCGATCACGCTCGGCGCGGTCGTCCACCCCCAGCACGGCTGGCCGTTCCTGCTCGACACCTGGGTGCGGTTCGAGCTCGCCGCGGACGGGCTCGCGGTGACGCACGGCGCCCGCAACCTCTCAAGCCTGCGCGCCCCGTACGCGACGGGCACGCATCCGTACCTCCGGATCGGCGGGTACGACGTCGCGGACCTCGTGCTGACCGTGCCGGCCGACGAGTACCTCGAGGTCGATGAACGTCTCGACCCGATCGCCTGGCGTCCGGTGGAGGGTGGCACCGATCTGCGCGGCGGCGTGCGGGTGCGTGACCTCGACCTGGACAGCGCGTTCCGCTCGATCACGCCCGTCGACGGCGTGACCGCGACGCTCACCGCGCCGGACGGCTCGCGTCTCGAGGTGTGGCAGGATGCCGGCTGGCGCTACCTGCAGGTGTTCACGACGCCGATCTTCCCGAGAGCCGACGGTCTCGGGGTCGCGGTCGCCATCGAGCCCATGACGGCTCCGCCCGACGCGCTCAACTCGGGCGAGGGCCTCGTCTGGCTCGAGCCGGGCGAGGCGTACGAGGGGCGCTGGGGGCTGCGGTACGCGCCGGCGTGATCCCGCCCCGCGCCCTCCGCCCGTGCCCTGTCGAAAATGCAGGAGATTTTGCCGCCGAGGGCTGTGCCCACCGGCCTCCCGCATCCGACACACCCGGATTCTCCTGCATTTCTGACACACGGCGAGCGGAGACGCCGACGCGATTCGGCCGCCCGCAACACGCATGCGGTCGGCAGAATGAACGGGTGACCCCGACCAAGGCCCAGATCCGGCGCTGGCGCCGCTACCTCGCGGCCGAACGCGCCGAACGCGAGATCTACCAGGATCTCGCGGAGCGCCGCGAGGGCCGCGAGCGCGAGATCCTGCTGGGCCTCGCGGATGCGGAGCGGCGTCACGAGCAGCACTGGCTCGAGCTGCTCGGCGAGCACCGTCTTCCGGTGCCCAGACCCGACCTGCGCACCCGGATGCTGGGCTTCCTCGCGAGGCACCTCGGCTTCCTGTTCGTGCTGGCCCTCGCCCAGCGCGCCGAGGGCCGCTCCCCCTACGACGACGACAGCGACGCGACCGAGCAGATGGCCGCCGACGAGCGCATCCACGGCGAGGTGCTGCGCGGACTCGCCGCCCGCGGCCGCACCCAGCTCTCCGGCACCTTCCGCGCCGCCGTGTTCGGGGCCAACGACGGTCTCGTCTCGAACCTCGCCCTCGTGCTCGGCATCGGCGCGACCGGCGCCGAGCCGAAGGTCGTACTCTTCACGGGCATCGCGGGCCTGTTCGCGGGCGCGCTGTCGATGGGCGCCGGCGAGTACGTCTCGGTCAGATCGCAGCGCGAGCTGCTCGCGGCATCCCGCCCCGACCCGGAGTCGCAGAGCGCGCTGCCGCACCTCGATGTCGAGGCGAACGAGCTCGCGCTCGTCTACCGCGCCCGCGGAATGGGCCACGCGGATGCCGAGGCCCACGCCCGCGAGGTGCTCGCGACCCTGCACCTCGAGGCCGACGCGCCGCCGGATGAGCTGGACCCGGATGAGGCGGTCGGCTCGCCGTGGCACGTCGCGATCTCGAGCTTCCTGTTCTTCGCCTCCGGCGCCCTCATCCCCGTGCTGCCGTACCTGTTCGGGATGACGGGACTGGCCGCCGTCACCCTCGCCGCCGCGCTCGTCGGCCTCGCGCTGCTCGGCACGGGCGCGATCGTCGGGGTCCTGTCCGGGACCTCGCCGCTCTCGCGCGCGCTCCGCCAGCTCGCGATCGGCTACGGCGCCGCGACCGTCACCTACCTGCTCGGCCTGATCTTCGGCGCGACGGCCGGCTGATGGATCGCGCCGACCTGGTCCGGTTGCGCAGGGCGCGCGACCGCATCGACCGCGAGTACGCTCAGCCGCTCGACGTGGAATCGCTCGCCCGCGGCGCGCTCATGTCGTCGGGGCATTTCGCGCGCAGCTTCCGCGCCGCCTACGGCGAGACCCCCTACGGCTACCTCATGACGCGACGCATCGAGCGCGCGAAGGCGCTCCTGCGCCGCGGCGAGCTGACGGTGACCGAGGTGTGCCTGGCGGTGGGCTGTACCTCGCTCGGCTCCTTCAGCGCGAGCTTCACGAGGCTCGTGGGCGTCTCCCCGTCCGCCTACCGGGCTGCCTCGCGTCCGGATGCCGCGGACGCGGCCCTCGACGGCATCCCGTGCGTCGCGAAGACGGTGACCAGGCCGGTCAGGATTCGAGAAGCGTCCGAGGGGTGACCGGCCGTAGCGTGGCCGCATGACGATCTCACTGCGCAACAGTTTCGTGTACGTCGACGACCCGGCTGCCGCGCTCGCGTTCTACCGCGACGTGCTCGGCTTCGAGGTGCGCATGGACGTGGACCGGGGCGGCGGGATGCGCTGGCTCACGATGGCGCCCGTCGGCGGCGACGTCACGGTCGTGCTGACCCCGGTCACGGCCGGCGTCTCCGCCGAGGACGGCGCGACTCTCGCCGATCTGCTCGCGAAGGGCGTCCTCGCGGGCCTCGTGCTCGCGAGCGACGACCTCGACGCGGACTTCGAGCGGATCGCGGCCTCGGGGGCGGATGTCATCCAGGAGCCGATGGATCAGCCGTGGGGTGCGCGAGACGCCGCCTTCCGCGACCCGGCGGGCAACCAGCTGCGCATCAGCCAGGCCTGAGCGTGTGCGGAATTCCCGCGCCGGGCGGGGTGGGCCGCGATCCCGCGCGCTCAGCCGACGCTGACGACCGCGCCGACGACCGCCGTGGCGTCCCGCTCCGTATCGTGCACGATCCGCGTCGCGAGCCCCTGCTCCTGAAGCAGTGACGCGGTGCGCGACGCCTGCCGCTCACTCGTCTCGATGACGACGCGGCCGGCCTGGGCGAGCCAGGCGCGGCATCCGGAGGCGACGCGCGCCTGCACCTCGTGGCCGTCGGCACCCCCGTCGAGCGCGACGCGGTGCTCGTGCTCGCGTGCCTCGGCGGGCATGAACGCGATCTCGCCCGTCGGCACGTAGGGTGCGTTCGCGACGATCAGGTTCACGCGCTCGCGCAGCCCCTCGGGCAGCGGATCGTAGAGCTCGCCCAGCAGCACCCGCGCGGGCGGCAGGTTCCGCCGGGCGACGTCCACGGCATCCGGGTCGATGTCGACGGCCCACACCCCGGCATCCGGCCGCCGCGCGCGGATCGCGGCGGCGATCGCGCCCGTGCCGCAGCACAGCTCCACGACGACCGGGTCGTCCGGAAGCAAGTCGAGCCCGAGCTCGACGAGCAGTTCGCTCCGGCGCCGCGGCACGAACACGCCCGCCGCGACGGCCACCCTCAGGCCCGCGAACCCGGCCCAGCCGAGCAGCACCTCGAGCGGCTCGCCCACGACGCGGCGGGCGACGAGCGCCTCGAGCTCGGCACCGGATGCTGCCTCCCGCAGGAGGGCGGCCTCCTCCTCGGCGTACACGCATCCGGCCCGGCGCAGGCGGGTCGCGAGCGGATCGGGGCCGGAACTCACCCGGCAACGCTATCCGTCGTGGACACCGCGTCGCCGGGCGAGGATACTGAGGAGGAGAGCCGGGCGCCCGACCCGGGGGAGGAGTCCGACGAGGTGCGTTTCGAAGTGAAGGCCGACAAGGGCGGCAACTATTCCTGGTGGCTGATCTCGGGGAACGGCCAGACCGTCGCCTGGGCCGGTGAGTCGTTCGCCTCGAAGTCCAACGCGAACCGGGCCGCCGAGTCGTTCAAGGCGGGCGCTTCAGCCGCCAAGTACGAACTCTACGAGGACAAGAGCGGCGCGTGGCGCTGGCGTGCCCACCGGGGGAACAACGTCGTGGCGGTGCCTGGCGAGTCGTTCGCGTCGAAGTCGAACGCGAAGCGCGCGGCCGACAACGTGCGCGACAACGCGGGCGGTGCGACCGGCCCGCAGTAGGCCGGAGTGCGGCGCGCCGGCTGCGAGCCGTGCGCCGGGGATGTGCCGGGGAGTCGCTCAGCTGATGCCGACGGCGCGGCGGGCGTTGATGGTCTTGGTCTGCGACGGCAGCGTGAAGATGTCGACGATGGTGCCGATGCCGAACAGCCCCACCGTCAGCAGCCACAGGATGCCGCGGCCGATCTTGCCGAGGTAGAAGTGCTGGATGCCACACACGCCCACGAGCGAGAGCAGCATGAGCAGGTAGGCGGTTCTGACGTTCTTGGGCGGCAGGGCTGCGGTCGACATGCAGCGAGCGTAGGGCACCCGGCTGGCAGACTCGTTCTGTGACCGAATCCGATCGCTACGTCCTCGCGACCGACGGCGCCTGCAAGGGCAACCCCGGTCCCGCCGGCTGGGCCTGGGTGGGGGAGGACGGCGAGTGGGCGGCCGGCTCGCTGCCGCAGGGCACCAACAACATCGGCGAGCTGCTGGCCCTGCTGCACGCCATCCGCGACCACCCGCGAGTGCGCGAGCTCGTCGTGCAGGCGGATTCGAAGTACGCGATCGACACGTACGCCTCGTGGATGGACGCTCACGCGCGCCGCGGCTGGATCACGAGCGCCAAGAAGCCGGTCGCCAACCGCGACATCCTCGAGCAGCTCATCGCGGCGCGCGACGCCCGTCGCGCCGCGGGACTGCCGGATGTCGTGCTCGAGCACGTGCGCGGCCACGCGGGCCACCGGCTCAACTCGTGGGCCGACGAGCGAGCGGTGCGCGCCTCGCAGCACGCGGCGAAGGGGGTTGCCTCGGAGTGGTCGTCGCTGCACGGGGCGCAGGAGCGCCTCGATGTCTCGGTCGACCCGCCGCGCTCGGCAGGCGACAGGCGGTAGCCGCAACTGCCGCCTGCGGCGGCGAGCCTACTTGTCGTTCTGGGATTCGAGGAAGCCCGCGGCCGTGTCGACGATCCCGTCGATCTGGTCGGGAGCCTTGTCCTTGAGGAACTCCGCACCCTGCTTGATCTGCTCGTCCGAGACGTTCTTGAGCGCTCCCTGCGCCTGCTGCACGATGTCGTTGATGTCCATGGCCTGCTCCTTCTCGGCGTCCGAGGTGACGCGCAGTGTCAGTGTACGTCGGTGTGCCCGGCGCGCACTGACAGAGCGAGACCTGCCGGCTGAGCGCGGCCGCGCGGACACCGCCGACCTCGTCGGCCCGAACGCGATGGGCCGCAGTGGGCCCCGTGGGGCTCGAACCCACGACCCACGGATTAAAAGTCCGCTGCTCTACCGACTGAGCTAGAGGCCCGTGGGTACCAGGGTAGTCGTCGGCACAGCGACTCCGGTGCGGGGGAGAATGGACGGATGGCCGACGACTTCCACAAGCCCACGCTCTTCGGCGGTCGCGAGTTCGAGGCGTTCGCGGGTGCGGAGCCCGATCCGGCGGTGATGCGGCGCATCGCGCACGACACGGCGCGCCAGCTCATCGCGCGGGTGCGCGACAGCGGCGACCCCGGAGTGCTCGAGCGCGCGGTCGGGTTCACGGACGAGTATGGGATCGACGCGATGGCCGAGCTGTGGGCGCGGTCGAGTCCGCGCAGCCTGCCGGGTGCGCTGTGGCGGGTCTATCTGCTGCGCGCGATGATCCGGCAGGATCCGGATGCCGTCGCCCTGCTGTTCCAGCGCGGCACCGAGGTGCTCGCCACGATCGATCCGGTGGTGGCGGGGGCTCCGACCCCCGCCGGGCCGCAGGAGGTGCTCGAGCTCTCCGACCGCGTCCTGCGCGGCGTCTTCGACGGCGAGCTCGCGGATGCCCTCGAGCGCGCCGCGGCATTCTGCCGCGTCGAGGCGGCGGGTGCCGCATCCGTCGCCGACGACCAGGACGCCGCCGCCCCCGAGCGCTCGAGCGAGCTCACGACCCGAGCCGCCCGCCTCGCGACGATCGCCGACGAGCTCGCCACCTGCGCCCGCCTGGCCCGCGACGACTCCCTCGACTGACCCGTCCTGCCAGACATGTCAGAAATGCAGGAGACATCGCCGCGTCGGCCAGCATCCGCGGGCGCTCAGGACGTGGCGATGAAGAATCTCCTGCATTTCTGAGGCATCAGCAGCGGATGCGGTCCGGGCGTAGACTGTCCCGGCCGGGCCGCAGTAACCCCGGGCTCCACTTTTCGCCGCTTCGAGCGGCCATGCGCCGAGAGGCGTTCTGCGGCCCGGCACTCCCGCGCCCGAATCAAGGAGTGCCGCATCCCGAATCAAGGATGCCGCGTGACTCACGAGCTCTGTGTGGCGGGTGAGGCCGCGCCCGACCGCCGCCTCCTTGATTTGGGATGCGCAACTCCTTGACTTGGGCGCGGCATCGGCAGGGGACCGGCCGCAGCCGGCGTGTCACCCGAACTTGCCGGAGACGTAGTCCTCTGTCGCCTTCACCGACGGTACCGAGAAGATCTTCGTCGTGTCGTCGTACTCGATGAGCTTCCCCGGCTTGCCGGTGCCCTCGATGTTGAAGAACGCGGTCCTGTCGGAGACGCGGGACGCCTGCTGCATGTTGTGGGTCACGATGACGATCGTGTACTCGGTCTTGAGCTCCTCGATGAGGTCCTCGATCGCGAGCGTTGAGATCGGGTCGAGCGCCGAACAGGGCTCGTCCATGAGAATGATCTCGGGCGAGACCGCGATCGTGCGCGCGATGCACAGACGCTGCTGCTGGCCGCCGGAGAGGCCGGACCCCGGCTTGTCGAGGCGGTCCTTGACCTCGTTCCACAGGTTCGCGCCCTGCAGCGACTTCTCGACGAGGGCGTCGGCATCCGAGCGCGATATCCTGCGGTTGTTGAGCTTCACCCCCGCGAGCACGTTGTCCCGGATCGACATCGTCGGAAACGGGTTGGGGCGCTGAAAGACCATGCCCACCTGGCGGCGCACCAGCACCGGGTCGACGCCGGGGGCGTAGAGGTCGTTGCCGTCGATGATGACGTGCCCGTCGACACGGGCGCCCGGGATGACCTCGTGCATCCGGTTGAGGGTGCGGAGGAACGTCGACTTGCCGCACCCAGAGGGGCCGATGAAGGCGGTCACGGTTCGAGGCTCGATCGTGAGGCTGACGCCCTCGACCGCTTTGAACTTGCCGTAGTAGACGTCGAGGTCCTTCACTTCGATGCGCTTGGACACGGGTTTCCTTTCGCGGCTCAGCGGCCGGTCTTGGGGGCGAAGAGCTTCGCGATGAGGCGGGCGACGAGGTTGAGCACCATGACGATGAGGATGAGCACGAGCGCACCCGTCCAGGCACGGTCGAGGTACGCGTCGACATCCGCTCCGGGGTTCGCGTACTGCTTGAACACGAAAACGGGCAAGGTCATCATCTGGTTGCTGAAAAGGTTGGTGTTCATGCCGGCGGTGAAGCCCGCGACGATGAGCAGCGGCGCGGTCTCGCCGATCACGCGGGAGATCGCGATCGTGACGCCGGTGGCGATGCCGGCGATGGCGGTGGGGATGACGACCTTGAGGATCGTGAGCCACTTGGGCACTCCGAGGGCGTACGCGGCCTCCCGCAGCTCGTTCGGCACGATCCGCAGCATCTCCTCGCTCGAGCGCACCACGACCGGGATCATGAGCAGGGAGAGCGCGAGCGCTCCACCGAACCCGGATCTCAGCCCTGGGTCGCCCGTGACGAGCGAGAGGAAGGCGAACGCGAACAGCCCGGCGACGATCGACGGGATGCCGGTCATGACGTCCACGAAGAAGGTGATCGCGCGGGCGAGCACGCCGCGCCCGTACTCGACGAGGTAGATCGAGGTGAGCAGCCCAACCGGGATCGAGATGAGAGCGGCCATCCCGGTGATGAGCAGGGTGCCGGTGATCGCGTGCACCGCGCCGCCGCCCTCGCCGACCACATTGCGCATCGACCAGGTGAAGAAGGTCGCGTCGAAGCGGGCCATGCCGTGGCTGAGCACCGTCCACAGCACCGAGACGAGCGGGAGGAGGGCGAGCACGAAGGCGCTCACGACGAGCCCGGTGACGAAGCGGTCCCTGGCCTGACGACCGCCCTCGACCGCGTTGGCGATCAGGGTGATGCCGGTCAGGTAGACGATGAGGCCGAAGACGGCGGCGAGCCCGACGTTGAAGTCGGCGTCGGATTCCGCCCCCAGCAGCCAGCTGACCACGGAACCGATCAGCATCGAGACGAGGAGGATCGCCCAGGGTGCCTGGCGTGGCAGCCGGCCGCTCGTGAGGGTGTTGACCGGCGTGGGCGGGGCGGGAGTGGCGGTCATCTCAGTTCGCTCCGGAGAAGGCTGCGCGGCGCGCGATGATCCACCGCGCGACGGCGTTGACGGCGAGGGTGATCACGAACAGGGCGAGACCGCTGCCGATGAGGGCGTTGAGGGTGATGCCGTGTGCCTCGGGGAAGTTGAGCGCGATGTTGCCGGCGATCGTCGAGGGATTCTGGCTACTGGTCAGCACGATCGTGATGATGGTCGCGGGCGACAGCACCATCGCCACGACCATGGTCTCGCCGAGGGCGCGACCCAGGCCCAGCATCGAGGCGGAGATGATCCCGGGGCGGCCGAAGGGGAGCACCGCCATCTTGATCATCTCCCACCGCGTGGCGCCGAGGGCGAGGGCGGCCTCTTCGTGCAGCGTCGGGGTCTGCAGGAACACCTCGCGGCAGAGCGAGCTGATGATCGGGATGATCATGACCGCGAGCACGATGGCGACCGTGAGGATCGTGCGCCCGGTTCCCGAGACCTGACCGGAGAAGAACGGGATCCATCCGAGATTCTCATTGAGCCAGGCATATACCGGCTGGACGGAGGGGGCGAGGAACTTGATGCCCCACAGCCCGAAGACCACGGAGGGGACGGCGGCCAGCAGGTCGACGATGTAGCCGAGTGCCTGGGCGATGCGCCGCGGTGCGTAGTGGGAGATGAAGAGGGCGATGCCGATCGAGAGGGGCACCGCCATGACGAGGGCCAGCAGGGCCGCCCAGACGGTCCCGAAGGCGAGCGGGGCGACGTACACCCAGAAGTTCGCGGGCGAGCCGTCGATCTCGGAGATGTCGCCGGTGAACGCCGGGAGCGCCTGCACCAGAAGGAAGAAGGCGACGGCGGCGAGAGCGGCAAGGATGAGGCTGCCCGCAACGACGGTCAGCGTGGAGAAGACGCGATCGGCTGGTCGAGACTTCCCGACGATGCGTCCTACGGTCGTATCTGCCATGACCTGCCTTCGCGATGGAGGGGGACTCACGGGGGCGGGCTGCAGCTGTCACGGCTGCAGCCCGCCCCGAGACTACCGATTCGGCGTCACTCGGTGACGACGATCGTGTCGATCACCGACTGCACGGCCGAGATCTGGCTGCTGGAGAGCGGCGCCGAGCCGGTTCCCGCCGCGATCTCCTGGCCCTCTTCGCTCGTGACGAACGCGAGGTACGCCTTCACGACGGGCGCGAGGGTGGCGTCCTGGTACTCGCCGCAGGCGATGAGGTAGGACACCAGCACGAGCGGGTACTCGTCGGGGTTGTCGGTGACGCGGTTGATCTTGATCGCGAGGTTGGTGTCCGACGCGTTGTCGGCGGCGGGCGAGCCGTCGACGACCGCCGCGGCGGCCTCGGCGGAGTACTCGACGAACTCGTCGCCGACCTTGATCTTCGCGACGCCGATCTCGCCGGCACGCGAGGCGGAGGCGTAGCCGATGGTGCCGGTGCCGTTCGTCACCGCGTCGACCACACCGGAGGTGCCCTGTGCCGCCTCACCCGTGCTGTACGGGAACTTGTCGGCCGCCGCCTCGGTCCACACGTCCGGAGCCGTCTGGAAGAGGTAGTCGGTGAAGTTCTTCGTGGTGCCGGAGTCGTCCGAACGGTGCACGGCCGTGATCGCGAGGTCGGGGAAGGTCGTGCCCTCGTTGAGCGCCGCGATGGCCGGGTCGTTCCAGTTGGTGATCTCGCCCTTGAAGATCTTGGCGATGGTGGTCGAGTCGAGGTTCAGCTCGTCGACGCCGTCGACGTTGTAGATGACGGCGATCGGGTCGATGAAGGCGGGGACCTGGATGAAGCTGTCGTCGACGCAGAGCGCGAAGCCGCCGGCGATCTCGTCGTCCGAGAGTGCCGAGTCGGTGCCTGCGAAGTCGAAGCTGCCGTCGATGAAGTTGCTCCGGCCGGTTCCTGAGCCGGTGTCCGTGTAGTTGATGGTCACATCGGGGTTGGCCTCCTGGAAGGCGGCGACCCAGGCCTCTTCTGCCGAGGCCTGCGAGCCGGCTCCACCGGCGTCGATGGTGCCGGTGAGGGTGCTGGCGGTGCTGGAATCGTCGGTGGTCTGCGTCTCGTTGGCGGCGCAGGAGCTGAGGGCGAGAGCGCCCGTGAGCGCGAGGGCGGCGATGCCGCCGGTACGCGTGATCTTCACTGTGTTCCCTTCGGGAATGTCGGTCAGGTGTCGAGGCTCTTGGCGGCCTCGCCGTCGACGCTAGGAAGCGACGGTGACCAGGTTCGACGGGAATGGTGAACGGGAGGTGAACGCGCGTTCAACAACGGGGGTGGCGGATCAGAGCGTCGGCCCGTGCACCTCGACGGCGACGATCCCGGACTCCGGGGCGTCGACCGGGACGTGCAGCACCGCGTACTCGCCGGTCGCGAGGGCGGCGGCGCGCTGCAGCTTCGCGCTGCCCGGCGTGCCGGTCTGCTCGGCGACCGCGGCGATGATCTGCGGCAGCACGGGACCGTGGCTGCACAGCACGACGCTCTCGCGCCTCCGGATGCGGTTCGCGACGACGTCGCGTACGGCCTTGCCGCCCGAGCGGTAGGCGTCCTGGCTGATGGCGTGATCCTCGTCGACGGGGAGGCCGGTCACCCGCGACGTCGGCGCGATCGTGCGCAGGCAGCGCTCCGCGGTCGAGCTCACGAGCACGCGCGGGCGGAAGGCGGCGATGCCGTGCGAGACGCTCATCGACTGGTCGATGCCGCGTTGCATGAGCGGCCGGGTCCAGTCGGGGCCGTCCCAGTCCTCCGCGGGGACCGCCTTGCCATGCCGGAGCGCCACGATCGCGAAGGTGCGGGCGCGCCCCTGGGCGAACAGTTCGGCGAAACGGTTCACGATGTCCAGGTCGTGCGGGTAGCTGAGCACCCGCGCCGCCTTCTTCAGCCCCACCCAGCGCAGCTGCTCGATCTCGTCGTTGGACTCGAACGTCGAGTTCGCGATGGCGTCCTCGCTCACCTCGCCCGCCCAGTAGTACACCTGCTTGTCGCGGCCGCCGGGCAGCTGGTACTCGACGACGCCGAGCGGCGCCCCGAGTCCGATGATGAGGCCGGTCTCCTCGGCGATCTCGCGCACGGCGGTCTCCGGCAGCGTCTCACCCGGGTCGACCTTGCCCTTCGGCAGCGACACATCCCTGTGCTGCGTGCGGTGCACGAGCAGGATCTTCGGCCTGCCCTTCTTCGACACCCTCCAGCACACGGCCCCCGCGGCGAGCACGGGTGAGGCGCTCACCTGGTTCCCCCGGGTCTGCGGCGGCTCGACACCTGCCGCCAGGTCTCGTCCTGCAGGTCGGCGAGCGGCCGGCCCGCGGCATCCCGGTCGTGTCGCACCCAGTCGCCGTCCGGCGCGAGCTGCCACGACGAGGTGCCGTCGTCCATCGCGAGGTCGATGAGCTCGGTCGTCTCCGCGATGTGGGCAGGGTCGTCGAGCCGTACGAGCGCCTCGACCCGGCGGTCGAGGTTGCGGTGCATCATGTCGGCGCTGCCGATGAACACCTGCGGATCGCCGTCGTTGGTGAAGTGGAAGATGCGCGAGTGCTCGAGGTAGCGGCCCAGGACGGAGCGCACCCGGATGTTGTCGCTGAGCCCCGGAACGCCCGGCCGCAGCGAGCAGATGCCGCGCACCCAGACATCCACCGGAACGCCGGCCTGGCTCGCCCGGTACAGGCCGTCGATGATGGCCTCGTCGACCATCGAGTTGACCTTGAACCGGATGCCGCTGGGCCTCCCGGCGCGCGCGTTGCCTGCCTCCTTCTCGATGCGGTCGAGCAGCCCCTTGCGCAGGTAGCGCGGGGCGACGAGGAGGCGCTTGAACTTCTTCTCGATCGCGTAGCCGGAGAGTTCGTTGAAGAGGCGCGTGAGGTCCTTACCGACCTGGTCGTCATCGGTGAGGAGGCCGAGATCCTCGTAGAGGCGGCTCGTCTTGGGGTTGTAGTTGCCGGTTCCGATGTGGCTGTAGTGCTTGAGCGTGCCGCCCTCCTGGCGCACGACGAGCGCGAGCTTGCAGTGGGTCTTCAGGCCGACGAGCCCGTACACGACGTGCACGCCCGCCCGCTCGAGCTTGCGCGCCCACGAGATGTTGGCCTGCTCGTCGAATCGCGCCTTGATCTCGACGAGCGCGAGCACGGCCTTGCCCGCCTCGGCCGCGTCGATGAGCGCCTCGACGATGGGGCTGTCGCCGCTCGTGCGGTACAGGGTCTGCTTGATGGCGAGCACGTTCGGGTCGGCGGCCGCCTGTTCGAGGAACGCCTGCACGCTCGTCGCGAACGACTCGTAGGGATGGTGCAGCAGGATGTCGCCCCGCGTGATCGAGGCGAAGATGTCGGGCCTGTCGGTCGGCTCGGCCGGCTGAAGCGCGACGGAGGTCGTCGGCACCCGGCGCGGGTACTTGAGCTCCGGCCGGTCGAGCCTGGACAGCTCGAACAGCCCGCCGAGGTCGAGCGGCGACGGCAGCCGGTACACCTCGCGGTCGGTGATGCGCAGCTCCTGCATGAGCAGCCCGAGCGTCACCTCGTCCATGTCGTCGGAGATCTCGAGCCGGATGGGCGAGCCGAAGCGCCGCCGCAGCAGCTCCTTCTCGAGCGCCTGCAGCAGGTTCTCGGTCTCGTCCTCCTCGATCACGACATCCTCGTTGCGGGTCACCCGGAAGCCGTGGTGCTCGAGCACCTCCATGCCGGGGAACAGCTCGCCGAGGTGGTTGGCGATGAGGTCCTCGAGGGGGATGTAGCGCAAGACGCCAGGCACATCCGGCAGCTGCACGAAGCGCGGCAGGTTGGTCGGCACCTTGAGGCGCGCGAACTCGACCTTCTCGGTCTTGGGGTTGCGCACCCGCACCGACAGGTTGAGCGACAGGCCGGAGATGTAGGGGAACGGATGCGCGGGGTCGACCGCGAGCGGCATGAGCACGGGGAAGATCTGGTTCTGGAAGATGTCGTGCACGCGTTCGCGGTCTGCCTCGTCGAGGTCGGCCCAGGTCTCGATGTGGATGCCGGCGTCGTCGAGGGCGGGTTTCACCAGATCGCGGAAGGCGGCCGCGTGGCGTTCCTGGAGCTCGTGGGCGCGCTCGGAGATGTCGGAGAGCACCTCGAGCGGGGCGCGGCCGACGTTGGTCGGCACCGCGAGCCCGGTGTCGATGCGGCGCTTGAGGCCGGCGACGCGCACCATGAAGAACTCGTCGAGGTTGGAGGCGAAGATCGCGAGGAAGTTGGCGCGCTCGAGCAGCGGAAGGGCCGGATCCTCGGCGAGCTCGAGCACCCGCTGGTTGAACGCGAGCCAGCTGATCTCGCGGTCGAGGAAACGATCGGGAGGCAGCGTCCCGTCGTCGACGGGCGCCGGGTCGGCGTCGTAGTCGTCGAGGAGGTCGGCGGCCAGGGTGGCGTCGCCGAGCGGGCTGTTGGTCTCCATCGCCCCATCCTGCCAGCAACCCGGTGAACTCGTCCTTACTGCTGGTCGAGTAGCGCGCGTATCGAGTCCCTAGGCCCCGCCCTGCTCGTCCTCGTACACGTTGAAGCGGTAGCCGACGTTGCGCACCGTGCCGATGAGCGAGTCGAGCTCGCCGAGCTTCGCGCGCAGGCGCCGCACGTGCACGTCGACCGTGCGGGTGCCGCCGAAGTAGTCGTAGCCCCACACCTCGGAGAGCAGCTGCTCGCGCGTGAACACCCGCGAGGGGTGGGTGGCGAGGAAGCGCAGCAGCTCGAACTCCTTGAAGGTGAGGTCGAGCGGGCGTCCGTGCACCTTCGCCGAGTAGCTGGCCTCGTCGATCACGACACCGGAGGCCTGGATCTTCGAGACCGAGTTCTCCTTGGCGAGCCGGTCGATCACGAGCCGGATGCGCGCATCCGCCTCCGCGGGTCCCGCGGTCGAGAGGATCACCTCGTCGATGCCCCAGTCGGCCGACACGGCCGTGAGCCCGCCCTCGGTGAGCACGAGCACGAGTGGCACCGCGATGCCGGTGGTGCGCAGGATCTTGCACAACGACTTCGCGCTCGCGAGGTCCTGGCGGGCGTCGACGAAGACGACATCCGCCGTCGGCGCGTTCACGAGCGACGCCGGCTCCGCGGGGATCACGCGGACGCGGTGGCTGAGCAGTCCCAGCGCCGGCAGCACATCCGTGTCGGCGGCGGAGCTCAGGATCAGCAGCTGCGCCACACAGCTCCTTTCCGGGCGGTCTCGGGTCTCGTCGCTACGGATGAGTGTACGCAGGAGGCCGCATCCCGCGTTCCCACGGCCTAGGCTGGGCGAGTGGCCCTCCCCGCGCGCAGCATCGTCCCGGTGTGGATCGCGGCCGCGCTCGGCGCGATCGCCGTCGCCGGGTTCGCGTCCGCCGCGTTCCTCGTCTGGCTGCCGGTCGTGATGGCCGCCGCCGTGCTGCTGACCTTCACGATCCAGCTCGGCCTCGCCCGCAAGGAGGGGTTCGTGGAGCGCATCATCGCGAGCCTCGGCGGCGCGTTCGGGATCCTCGTGCTCGCGAGCGGGCTCATCTGGCTCGGATCCGTCCTGACGGCGGGCGGCGTCCCCTCGCAGTAGACTCGACGCCATGATGCTGGCGCTCGAGCTCTTCTTCATCGGTCTGCTCGGCCTCGCGACGCTGTCGATCGGCGCCGTCTCCGTCGTGGTGCTGTACAACCTGTTCCGCGGCCAGCGCTGAGCCCGTGTTCGAGCTCGACGTCGATCTTCCGGCGGAACTCGTCCCGCTGTCCTGGTTGATCGGCGTCTGGGAGGGCAGCGGCGTCGTCGCGTACCGGGTCGGCGAGGAGTTGCGCGAGCACGAGTTCGGGCAGCGCATCGCATTCAGCCACGGCGGCACCCCGCAGCTGCAGTACTCGAACACGGCGTGGCTGCTGCCCGATCCGGACGCGGGTGCCGACCCCGACGCGGAGGCTCCGCATCCGCGCCACCTGTTCTCCGAGATCGGCTACTGGCGGCTGTCCCGCCGGCTCGTCGACGCGGACGACGGGCCGGGGATGCTGCCGGGTACCGGGGTGCCGGTCTTCCGGACCGCCGAGGCGGTCGAGACGCTCCGCAACCCGCGGGGAGCCTTCGACCTCGAGGTGCTGCTCGTGCAGCCAGGGGGCGTGAGCGAGCTCTACCTCGGCGAGATCAATGGCCCCCGCATCGACCTCGCGACGGATGCCGTGCTGCGCTCCGCCTCGGCGAAGGAGTACGCGGCGGCGACGCGCCTGTACGGGCTCGTCGAGGACCACCTGCTGTGGGCGTGGGACATCGCCGCGCTCGGCCAGGAGCTGCGCACCCACGCATCCGGACGGTTGGGACGCGTCGAATGAGCGCCCAGTCCCAGCGCGCCGTCGGCGACCCGCCAGAGCACTACGGCGACCCGATCGGCGAGCAGCGCGCGCTCGCGGCGGGGCGGGCGCTCGTCGTCCTCTCCGACCGTGACGTCGTCGCCCTCGAGGGGCCGGATCGGCTGAGGCTGCTCGACTCGCTCACCTCGCAGTCCCTCGTGGGCCTCGCGCCGGGCGCATCCGCGGAGACCCTGCTGCTGAATCCGAGCGGCCGCATCGAGTACGCGGCGCGCGTGCTCGACGACGGCGAGACGACGTGGCTGCTCATGGATCCCGGCACGGGTGCGGGTTTCGCGGCCTTCCTCGACCGGATGCGGTTCATGCTGGACGTGCGGGTCGCGGATCGCGGGGCCGATCTCGCGACGATCGGCACGCTCGGCGACGCCCCGGCGGCGACGGCCGCCCCGAACGGGGTGCCGCTCGTCTGGGTCGACCCCTGGGGCACGGTGCAGGCGGGCGGGCACCAGTACGCGAGGGGTGCGCATCCCTCGACCGGGTGGACGTATCGCGAGGCGCTCGTCGAGCGGGCGCGGCTGGGGGAGCTCGCCGGGGAGCAGCTCGCGGGCACGCTCGCTCTCGAGGCCCTGCGGATCGCCGCCTGGCGGCCGCGCGCCGCGACCGAGCTCGACGGAACCGCCATCCCGCACGAGTTCGACTGGCTGCGCTCGGCCGTGCACCTTCAGAAGGGGTGCTATCGCGGGCAGGAGACCGTCGCGAAGGTGCACAACCTCGGTCACCCGCCGCGCCGGCTCGTGCTGCTGCACCTCGACGGCTCCGACACGGTGCTGCCGGAGCCGGGTGCCGAGGTGAGGCTGGGGCGGCCGGATGCCGACGGCCCCGTCGTCGGGCGCATCACGGCATCCGCCTGGCATCACGAGCTCGGGCCCATCGCGCTCGCGCTCGTGAAGCGCTCGGCGGACGCCGCCTCGGAGCTGACCGTCGACGCCGACGGCGTGCTCGTTCCCGCAGCGCAGGAGATCATCGTGCCTCCGGATGCCGGGGCGACGGCCCAGGTGCCGCGCATTCCGCGGCTCGGGGCCGTGCCGCGCTGACGTGGACGGGCCGGCCGATGCGATGAGCGCCGAGCTGCGCCGTCTCGAGCGGCGGGTGCGGCGGCAGCTCGATGCGCGCCTCGCGGGACGGCGGGTGTGGGAGTCGCTGCCGGCGATCGCGCAGATCCTCGCGGCGGTCGCGGCGGCCTACGCGATCGCGCACTGGGGGCTGGGGCACGCGGTTCCGCTGCTCGCGGTCACCGTGACGATCAACTCGCTCGGCTTCACGCGCGACGCGCGGCCGGTGCGGGTGGCCGAGACGGTGCTCGGCATCCTGCTGGGGATCGCGCTCGGCGACGCGCTCGCGCTGCTCGTCGGGCGGGGGCTCTGGCAGCTGCTGCTCGTGCTCGCGACGGTGTTCGTCGTGGGTCGGGCGGTGTCGGCGAATCCCGCGTTCGCGGTCGCGGCGGCGGTGCCGTCCGCGCTCGTCGTGATGCTGCCGGATCCGGACGGCGGGCCGTTCACCCGATCGCTCGACGGGCTCGTCGGCGGGGTCGTGGCGCTGCTCGCGACGGCGCTCATCCCGCGCGACCCTCGGCGGACCGCGGCGCGCGACGGGCGCACCTTGTTCTCGGTGCTCTGCGAGTCGCTCGGCTCGCTCGTCGACGCCCTCGAGACGGCGGATCCTGCGGCCGCCGAGCTCGCCCTCACGCGGCTGCGGCGCACCCAGCCGCTCATCGACGCGTGGGCGACCTCGCTCGACTCTGCCGTCTCGATCGCGCGCATCTCGCCGTGGGTGCACCGGCACCTGCCTGAACTGCGCCGCGGGACGCGCGTGCTGCGGGGCGCCGACCTCGCGACCAGGCACCTGCGCACGATCGCCCGGCGCATCGAGTTCCTGGTGCGCGACGGGCGGGCCCGGCCCGAGCTGGCCGGGCTCGTCTCTCAGCTCGCGACAGGGCTGCGGCTGCT
This sequence comes from Protaetiibacter sp., assembly GCA_047605085.1. Classification (GTDB taxonomy): domain Bacteria; phylum Actinomycetota; class Actinomycetes; order Actinomycetales; family Microbacteriaceae; genus Homoserinibacter. The sequence goes on along the minus strand of JASGGJ010000004.1, from coordinate 5,075 downwards.
CGGCAGTGAACAAGGGGACCTCGAGCTCGCGGGTGCGGCGCGGGCCGAGCTCGCCAGGCTCGCCGCGCGCCTCGACCCCGCCGAGGTGCTGCCGGGCGCGCCCGTCACCGACGTCGCCGTGCTGCTGCTCATCCGGCCCCTCGTCGTCGACCTGCTCGACGCATCCGGGCTCGATCCCGAGGCCGCGCGCGCCCTGCTGCCGCCCGTCACCTGACGCCTCGGGTCAGGCCGCGCACCTTGAGGGGTCGCAAAGTGCGCCTATCTCGGCGTGTCTCGAGCACTTTGCGACCCCTCGAGCCAGGGGCGGGGGGCGACGTCGGGCCAGGGGAGGGTGAGCTCGCCGAGGCGCCAGCGGGCGCGACCGCCGAGCGGCGGGGTGTCGAGCACCGGCCAGCCGGCGTCGCGGACGGATGCCACGCTCGCCTGCCAGCGCTGCACCGGCCCGTAGACCGAGAGCGGCGCGTGCCTCGCCCACGCCCGGTCGAGGTCGGCGAGCAGCGCGTGCACCCGCTCGCCCGGCACGTTGCGGTGGATGAGCGCCTTCGGCAGCCGCTCGGCGACGATCGAGGGTGCCTCGAGCTGCGCGAGTCGCAGCGACGCGGTGAACAGCCGCGGCCCGTCCTCGTCGAGCGTCACCCAGCTCGCGACGCGGCCGAGCTCGTCGCAGGTGCCCTCGACGAGCAGGCCGCCTGGCGCGAGCCGCGCGCGCATCCGCGCCCAGGCATCCGCGACCTCCGACTCCTCGTACTGGCGCAGCACGTTCATGGCGCGGATGACGGCGGGGCGGCGCCCGTCGTCGGTCGGCACCTCGAAGCCGCCCAGCCGGAAGCTCACGCCGGGCCGCGCGGCCGCCGCGGCGAGCCGCACGCGTTCCGGGTCGATCTCGATGCCGAGCACCTCGATGTCGGGCCGCACCCTGGCGAGCCGGGCGTGCAGCTCGGTGCTCGTCGTCGCGGACGCCCCGTAGCCGAGGTCGACCACGAGCGGGTCGGCGGCGGTTCGCAGCACCGGCTGCGCCGCGATCCACCGGTCGACGCGCCGCAGCCGGTTCACCCCGGTCGTGCCGCGCGTGATCCGCCCCTCGACCCTGCCAGCTCTCCCCATCCCCTCAAACGCTATAGCGCCTGTCGCGGCGCGCCCGCGATTGCCGGCGCGCGGAGGCGGATGCTGCGGCGTTTGCCCGCGGTTCGCGCTCGGTAGGCTGGGGGCATGACCTCCACGCTCATCCTGTTGCGCCACGGCAACTCCGAGTGGAACCAGAAGAACCTGTTCACCGGATGGGTCGACGTGCGGCTGTCGGAGCAGGGCGTCGCGGAGGCGAAGCGCGCCGGCGAGCTGCTCGCCGAGTCGGGGCTCGCACCCGAGATCCTCTACACGAGCGTGCTGAGCCGCGCGATCCAGACCGCGAACCTGGCCCTCGAGGTCGCCGACCGGCTGTGGATCCCCGTCAAGCGCAGCTGGCGCCTCAACGAGCGCCACTACGGGGCGCTGCAGGGGCTCGACAAGGCCGAGACGCTCTCGGCCTACGGTCCGGAGCAGTTCCAGATCTGGCGTCGCAGTTTCGATGTCCCGCCTCCGCCGCTCGCCGACGACGCCGAGTTCAGCCAGGTGGGCGACGAGCGCTACGCCGAGCTGTCCGACGCCGAGCTGCCGCGCACCGAGAGCCTCAAGCTCGTGATCGAGCGGATGCTGCCGTACTGGGAGAGCGACATCACGAAGGACCTCGCGGCGGGCGCGACGGTGCTCGTCACCGCGCACGGCAACTCGCTGCGCGCGCTCGTCAAGCACCTCGACGGCATCGGCGATGACGACATCGCCGAGCTCAACATCCCGACGGGCATTCCGCTCGTCTACGAGCTCGACGACGACTTCCGGCCCGTCGCCCCCGGCCGCTACCTCGACCCGGAGGCCGCCGCCGCCGGCGCCGCCGCGGTCGCCGCCCAGGGCAAGAGGTAGCGGATGCTGGTCGCCTTCTCCGTCGCCCCGTCCGGCACCGGCAACGCGGACGGCTCCGTGCACGACGCCGTCGCGGCGGCGGTGCAGATCGTGCGCGAGTCGGGGCTGCCGAACCGCACGACCTCGATGTTCACCGAGCTCGAGGGGGAGTGGGAGGAGGTCTTCGACGTGGTCAGGCGCGCGACCGAGGCGGTGGCCGCCTACGGCTCGCGCGTGTCCCTCGTGCTGAAGGCCGACATCCGTCCCGGTCGAACGGGCGAGCTCGACGGCAAGGTGGAGCGGCTCGAGCGGGCGATCGACGAACTCGGCTCCTAGCTAGCGCTCTCGCTCAGCCCGTCTGCGTGCGCGGCCCGCGCCGCACGGCTTCCCCCGCCGAACGACGTGAGCAGGGCGCCGCGAACGGGTTCAGACCCAGTCGCCGGTGGCGAGGTACTGGACCTTCTTGGCGATCGAGACGGCGTGGTCGGCGAAGCGCTCGTGGTAGCGGGATGCCAGGGTCGCGTCGACCGTGTCGGCCGTCTCGCCCTTCCAGGTCTCGCCGAGCACCTTGTCGAACACGGCGAGGTGCAGCGCGTCGACCTTGTCGTCCTCGTTGCGGATGTGCTCCGCGATGGCGGTGTCCTGCGTCTCGAGCAGCTCGGTGAGCTTGCGCGCGATCTCGACGTCGAGGGCGCCCATCTCGCGGAAGGTGCCGCGCAGTCCCTTCGGCACGACCTTCTCGGGGAAGCGGTAGCGCGCGAGCTGCGCGATGTGCTCGGCCATGTCGCCCATCCTCTCGAGCGAGGCCGAGACGCGCAGGGCGCTCACGACGATGCGCAGGTCGCGGGCCACCGGCTGCTGGCGGGCGAGGATCGTGATGGCGAGCTCGTCGAGCTCGGTCGCGAGCGCGTCGATCCTGCGGTCGTCCTCGATCACGGTCTCGGCGAGCGACACGTCCGACTCGTTGAAGGCCCGCGTTGCCTTCTCGATCGAATCGGCCACGAGCGTGGAGATCTGCACGAGGCGCTCCTGCACCTCGTGCAGCTCCTGCTGGAACACCTCGCGCATGGGGTCTGGTCCTTTCGTCGCCCTCTGCCGGGATCGTCTCGGGCGCGCACGCCACCTGATCGCGTTTCCCGACCGCCCGGCAACCGTCCCGCGGGAAGGTTAACGCGCGGTGACCGGGTCGTGAACTCCCCCGGAAGGGATGTCGAGAGCTGCGCATTCCCGCCGGTGGCCCGATCCGGCCCGCCCTAATCTAGTCCCATGGACGCCGCCTGGCTCGTGCCCGCCGCGCTGGGCTTCGGTCTCGCCGTGGGTGTCGGCGGGTCGGTCGCCGTCGTCACCGCGCACGCGCGCGGGCAGCGGGCCGCCGCCGTCGTCACCCCGAGCGTGCCGGACGGGGTCGAGGAGGTCATCGACGCGCTCGAGACCGCCGGCATCGTGCTCGACGCCTCCAACAACGTCCTGAGCTGCTCGACCGCGGCCGTCGCGCTCGGCCTGGTCTGGAATCACGCCCTCGTGCACCAGGAGCTCGTGGCGCTCGTCGACCGCGTGCGCACCGAGGGCACGGCGGCCAACGAGGAGCTGCAGCTGCCGCGGGGCCGGTTCGGCGAGGCGGTCGTGCACCTGCTCGTGCGCGCCGCGCCGCTCGGCAGCCGCTTCGTGCTCGTGCTCGCCGACGACCGCACCGAGGCGCACCGCCTCGAGGATGTGCGCCGTGACTTCGTCGCCAACATCTCGCACGAGCTCAAGACCCCCATCGGGGCCGTCGGCCTGCTCGCCGAGGCGCTCGAGTCGGCAGCCGACGAACCGGATGAGGTGCGCCGCTTCGCGAAGCGCCTCACGATCGAGTCGGAGCGGCTGCGCAACCTCACCCGCGAGATCATCGAGCTGAGCCGCCTGCAAGCCGCCGGCGCTCTCGAGCACCCCGAGCGGGTGCTCATCGACTCCGTCGTCGCCCAGGCCGTCGACGCCAACCGCGTCGCGGCCGAGTCGCACCGCATCACGATCGTCGCCCAGGCGGACCCGGCGGCCGTCGTGTGGGGCGACGAGGCCATGCTCGTCACGGCCGTGCACAACCTCATCGCCAACGCGATCCAGTACTCGCCCGACGGCACGCGCGTCGGCGTCGGGGTGACCCGGCGCGTCGGCGCGATCGAGATCGCCGTCACGGATCAGGGGGTCGGCATCCCGGAGTCCGAGCGCGAGCGCGTCTTCGAGCGCTTCTTCCGCCTCGACTCCGCCAGAAGCCGCCAGACCGGAGGCACCGGGCTCGGTCTCGCGATCGTCAAGCACGTGGTGCAGAACCACGGAGGCGAGGTGCGGGTGTGGTCGCAGCAGGGCCGGGGATCGACGTTCACCATCCGCCTGCCCGACGGCGCCGATGCCGCCCAGGCCGCCGCCCCGTCCCGTGGAGCCCTCTCGTGACCCGCATCCTCATCGTCGAAGACGAGCCCTCGCTCGCCGAGCCGCTCGCGTTCCTCCTCGGACGGGAGGGATACGAGACCGCCATCGCGGGCGACGGGCGCGCCGCGCTCGCCGAGTTCGACCGGAGCGGGGCGGACCTCGTGCTGCTCGACCTCATGCTGCCGGGGCTGGCCGGCACCGAGGTGTGCCGAGAGCTTCGCGCCCGGTCGAGCGTGCCGGTCATCATGCTGACCGCGAAGGACTCCGAGGTCGACATCGTCGTGGGGCTCGAGCTGGGCGCCGACGATTACGTCACGAAGCCGTACTCGAGTCGCGAGCTGCTCGCCCGCATCCGCGCCGTGCTGCGCCGCCGCGTGGAGATCGAGGAGGATCCGGCCGACGCCGTGCTCGAGGCTGGCCCGGTGCGGATGGATGTCGAACGTCACGCGGTGTCGGTCGACGGCGCCGAGGTGGCCATGCCGCTCAAGGAATTCGAGCTGCTCGAGTTCCTGCTGCGCAACGCCGGGCGCGTGCTGACCAGGGGGCAGCTCATCGATCGCATCTGGGGATCCGACTACTTCGGCGACACCAAGACGCTCGACGTGCACATCAAGCGCATCCGGGCGAAGATCGAGCCGGACCCGTCGAACCCACGACTGCTCGTGACGGTGCGCGGCCTGGGCTACCGTTTCGAGGACTGAGGGCTCTCAGCCCTGCGCGGTCTCGGTCGG
>JASGGJ010000003.1:0-64141 GCA_047605085.1 Protaetiibacter sp. | reverse complement strand
GTCCTCCTGAGTTGCGAAGACTGAGTTGCGAAGACTCGCAGCGTGCCACCTCCTAGGATCGGGAGATGCTCATCCGCCCGTTCGCGTTCGACGACGCCGAGGACGTCGTCGCCCTGTGGCGGGCGGTCGGCATCACCCGCCCATGGAACGACCCGCACCGCGACATCGAGCGCAAGCTCGCCGTGCAGCCCGAACTGTTCCTCGTGGCCGAGGACGCGGATGCCGTGGTCGGCACGGCGATGGCCGGCTACGACGGGCACCGCGGCTGGCTCTACTATCTCGCGGTCGCCCCGGAGCGGCAACGCTCCGGCATCGGCAGCGCCCTCGTGCGAGAGGTCCAGACGCGGCTGACCGCTCTGGGCTGCCCGAAGCTCAACCTTCAGGTGCGGGGCGGCGACGATCGGCTCATCGCCTTCTACCGTGCGCTCGGCTATTCCCCTGACGATGCGACAGGGCTCGGCCACCACCTGATCCCCGACTGAGCCCGTCCCGCCTCCCCGCCTCGGCACGCGCGGTCCGCCAACCCACCCCCACAGCATCGCCCGAGCCGGTTTCGCAACTCAGGACATCCACCGCCCTTCGCGCCGCGAGGCACCCATCCGGCCGGAATCTCCTGAGTTGCGAAGAGCAGCAGCACGACGACGACGACGAACATCGATGCACCCTCGCACGCGACACGCCGGCGCGCCCAGGGAGACGCGTCGCCTGACGGCGGCGCTCCTGGACCAGCCACAGGACTCAGGCGCGCGTCGCCGCGACCCAGCGCTCGAGCTGGGACGTCGCCGCCCCCGAGTCGATCACGGAGGCCGCTTCCGCGATCTTGTCGCGGAAGCGCGAACGGATGTCCTCCTCGCCGCGCGCGTGGTCGAGCGCAAGCTCCCAGGCGACGAGGCCCGCCGCGGAGTTCAGCAGCACGATGTCGCGCACGGGCCCCCTCTCCCCCGCGAGCACGCGCCGCGCGATCTCGGCGTTGTGCGCCGGATCGCCCCCGCGAAGGTCGTCGATCGAGGCGCGCGGCAGACCGAGGTCGGCCGGGTCGATGTCATGCTCGTCGACGGCCCCCCGCGACACCTCCCAGATGTGGCTGTGACCGGTCGTGGAGAGCTCGTCGAGCCCGTCGTCGCCGCGGAACACGAGCGCGGTCGCCCCACGGGTCTGGAACACGCCCACGACGAGCGGCACCTTGTCGAGGTTCGCGACCCCCACCGCGGATGCCTCGGGGCGCGCGGGGTTGCACAGGGGGCCAAGGAAGTTGAAGACCGTGGGGATGCCGAGTTCGGCGCGCACCGGTCCGGCGTTCTTGAACCCGGGGTGGAAGTGCGACGCGAACACGAAGGTCAGCCCGGTCTCCTCGAGCACCTGGGCGACGCGCTCCGGCTCGATGAGGATGTCGGCACCGAGCGCGGCGAGAGTGTCGGACGCCCCGGAGGCGGAGCTCGCGGCCCGGTTGCCGTGCTTGGCCACCGGAACCCCCGCCGCCGCGCACACGATCGACGACATCGAGGAGACGTTGACGGTGCCGAAACGGTCGCCCCCCGTTCCAACGATGTCGAGCACCATCGGGTCGATCGGCAGGGGCTTCGCGGCGGCGAGGATGGCGTCCCGGAACCCCACGATCTCGTCGACCGTCTCCCCCTTGGCACGCAGCGCGACGAGGAAGCCGGCGAGCTGGGCGGGGGACGCCTGACCCGACATGACCTGCGACATCGCCCAGCCGGCTTCCGAGATCGAGAGGTCCCCTCCCGCGAGGAGCTCGGTGAGCACGGCGGGCCAGCTGAGTTCGGTGGGCATGCGGATGATGCTAGCGACTGCGGGACGATCTCGGTCCGGTCGGATCCGTCGCGACAGGCCCCGCTCGGTGAATTGGCCGCGAACGATTTCAGCCATAATGGTCGAGTGACCACAACCTCCGTCGTCGGCGCCCCGAGCACCCCGGTCATCCATCGACCGAACACCGTCGCGGTGGGCACGATCGTCTGGCTGGGCAGCGAGGTCATGTTCTTCGCCGGCCTGTTCGCCGTCTACTTCACGCTCAAATCGATGTCGCCTGGCCTCTGGGACGAGCAGACCGCCAAGCTCAACGTCTGGTACTCGCTCGCGAACACGATCGTCCTCGTGGCATCGTCGTTCACCGCCCAGTTCGGCGTGTTCGCGGCGGAGCGGATGCAGCCGCGCCGGACGGGAGGCCTCCTCGCGATCACCAAGTGGGGCATGGTCGAGTGGTTCTTCCTGAGCTACGCGCTCGGCGCGGTCTTCGTGACCGGTCAGATCTTCGAATACGGGCAGCTGGTCTCCGAGCACGTCGGGCTGCAGTCCGACTCCTACGGATCGGTCTTCTACTTCGCGACCGGCTTCCACGGCATGCACGTGACGGGCGGGCTCATCGCCTTCCTGCTCGTCATCGGCCGCACCTTCGCCGTCAAGCGCTTCACCCATAAGGAGGCGACGAGCGCGATCGTCGTCTCCTACTACTGGCACTTCGTCGATGTCGTCTGGATCGGTCTGTTCCTCGTCATCTACGTCCTCAAATAGACCGGCAGAAACGGATCAATCCCACGATCATGGCGACCTCCGCTCCCCGCACCCGTTCCCGCCGAGGCGGCCGGCGCTCGCCGCTGGCCTCGGCGGCGCTGCTCCTCATCGGGCTGCTCGCGACCGGCGGCGCCTACGCCGCCGTCACGGCCGGCACGAGCGCCGACGCCGCATCCGAGACCCAGGTGACCAAGCTCGCGGACGAGGGCGAGAAGCTCTTCGCCGCCAACTGCGCGAGCTGCCACGGCCTCGAGGCCCAGGGCACCGAGGACGCCCCGAGCCTCGTCGGCGTGGGCGCGGCCGCCGTCGACTTCCAGGTCGGCACCGGTCGGATGCCGATGGCCGCCTCCGGCCCGCAGGCCGAGGAGAAGCCCGTCCAGTTCACGGATGAGCAGATCGCCGCCCTCGCGACGTGGGTCGCCTCGCTCGGGCCCGGTCCGTCCATCCCCGACGAGAGCTACCTGCAGGGCGACGGCGACCTCGCGACGGGTGCCGAGCTGTTCCGCATCAACTGCGCGATGTGCCACAACGTCGCCGGCGCGGGCGGCGCGCTCACCGAGGGCAAGTTCGCGCCGAGCCTCATGGGCGTCTCCGCCAAGCACATCTACGAGGCGATGATCACGGGGCCGCAGAACATGCCGGTCTTCAACGACGCGAACATCACGCCCGAGGACAAGTCGGCCATCATCAGCTACCTCGAGTACATCGAGAGCAACTCGTCGCCGGGCGGTCTCGACCTCGGCAATCTCGGTCCGGTCTCGGAGGGTCTGTTCGTCTGGATCTTCGCGCTCGGCGCACTCGTGGGCATCACCATCTGGCTGACCGCGAAGTCGAACTGACGCGTGAGCACGAAGACCGTCAGCGAAGAAGCACAGGAGGGGAACCACATGGCAGGGACCGACGGGGCCGGCACCGGCACCGCTCTCGATCGGCATGAGAGCGCACCGCTGCCGTCCGGGGCGGCCGTCATCTCTGATGACCGCGTCGAGAATCCGGGGTTCCCGCCGTACCGTCCGCGTGTCTCCGACACCGACCCGGCCAAGGAGCGGCAGAACGAGCGCCGCATCTTCTGGCTGTTCCTCGCCTCGATGGCGGGCAGTGTGTTCGCGGTCGTCGCGTACATCGTGTTCCCGATCCACGAGGGCGACATGGGGTCGGTGCGCCTCAACAACCTCCTCCTGGGGCTCGGCTTCGCACTCGGCCTGCTGGGCATCGGCTTCGGGGCGGTGCACTGGTCGAAGTCGCTCATGGACGGCCACGACATGGTCGAGCTGCGCCACGAGACGCGCGGCAAGCCCGAGACGGTCGCCCGCGCATCCGAGATCTTCACTCTCGGCAACAAGGAGTCGGGCTTCACTCGGCGCAAGCTCATCCGCAACGGCCTGATCGGCGCGCTCGCGCTCGCCCCGCTCTCCGCGATCGTGATCTTCCGCGACTTCGCACCGGCCGAGGACCCGGTGACGCTGCTCAAGCACACCCTGTGGGAGAAGGGCACGCGTCTGGCCCGCGACCCTAATGGCATCCCGATCAAGGCCTCGGATGTCACGATCGGCTCGGTCTTCCACGTCATCCCCGAGAACCTGGACGAGTCGGAGCACCCGCTCGAGGAGAAGGCCAAGGCGGCCGTGCTGCTCATGCGTCTCGACCCGTCCGAGCTGCAGGTCTCGGAAGGACGCGAGGACTGGAACTTCCGCGGCATCGTCGCCTACTCCAAGATCTGCACGCACGTCGGCTGCCCGGTCGCCCTCTACGAGCAGCAGACCCACCATCTGCTGTGCCCCTGTCACCAGTCGCAGTTCGACATCACCCGCGAGGCCGCGGTCATCTTCGGCCCGGCCAAGCGACCGCTGCCGCAACTGCCCATCACCGTCGACGAGGAGGGCTACCTGGTCGCGCAGAGCGACTTCCAGGAGCCCGTCGGCCCGAGCTTCTGGGAGCGTTCGCTGTGACCGCCACCGCCACGACCTCCCCGTCCACGGAGGCCAAGCCCGCACCGGGGCCCGGTATGCGCTTCGTGGGTGGTGCGGCGAACTACATCGAGGACCGCACGAGCCTCTCGGGGCTGGTCAAAGAGCTCGGACGCAAGATCTTCCCCGATCACTGGTCGTTCATGCTCGGCGAGGTCGCCCTGTACAGCTTCGTCGTCATCCTGCTGTCCGGCACCTTCCTGACCTTCTTCTTCCAGGCCTCGATGGCGCCTGTCGTCTACGAGGGCTCCTACCCGACGCTCAAGGGCGTCGAGATGTCGGCGGCCATGGCCTCGACCCTCGACATCAGCTTCGATGTGCGCGGCGGGCTGCTCATGCGTCAGGTGCACCACTGGGCGGCGCTGCTGTTCGTCGCCTCGATCGGCCTGCACATGCTGCGCGTGTTCTTCACGGGCGCGTTCCGCAAGCCGCGTGAGATCAACTGGGTCGTCGGTTTCGTGCTCTTCGTGCTCGCGATGGGCGAGGGCTTCACCGGCTACTCGCTTCCCGACGACCTGCTCTCCGGTAACGGCCTCCGCATCATCGACGGCATGATCAAGGGCGTCCCGATCGTGGGCACTTGGATCTCCTACCTGCTGTTCGGCGGCGAGTTCCCGGGCGAGGCGATCGTCGGACGCCTCTACACCCTGCACATCCTGCTGCTGCCCGCCCTCGTGGTCGCGGCGATCGGCGTGCACATGATCCTGCTGATCGTCAACAAGCACACCCAGTTCGCAGGTCCCGGCCGCACCGAGGGCAACGTCGTGGGCAACCCGATCATGCCGGTGTTCGCGGCGAAGGCCGGCGGCTTCTTCTTCATCGTGTTCGGCGTGATCATGCTCATCGCCGCGACGGTCACGATCAACCCGATCTGGAACTACGGTCCCTACGACCCCTCCCCCGTCTCCGCCGGCACCCAGCCCGACTGGTACATCGGATTCGCGGATGGCTCGCTGCGTCTCGTCCCACCCGGCTTGGAGTTCGAGCTGTGGGGGTTCACCGTCTCGCTCAACATCCTGATCCCGATGCTCGTGCTCGTCCTGTTCATCGTGCTCGTGGCCCTGTACCCCTTCTTCGAGGCCTTCGTGACGGGCGACAAGCGCGAGCACCACATCTCCGAGCGCCCGCGCAACGCCCCCACCCGCACCGCGATCGGCGCCGCCGGCGTCACCTTCTACGCGGTGCTGTGGGCGGCAGCGGGCTCCGACCTCATCGCGACGCATTTCCGTCTCTCCATCGAGGGCGTGACGCACGCGCTGCAGGCGCTGGTCATCTTCGCGCCGATCATCGCCTACCTCATCGCCAAGCGGACCTCGCTCGCGCTCCAGAAGAAGGACCGCGAGATCGCGCTGCACGGATACGAGTCGGGCCGCATCGTGCGCCTGCCGGGCGGCGAGTACATCGAAGTTCACGAGCAGCTCTCGGACTACGAGCGCTGGCGTCTGGTGAGCTACGACGACTACGCACCGCTCATGGCGCGTCCGAACGCCCGAGGCAGGATCACCGTCGCCAGCAAGCTACGCGGTGTGCTGTCGCGCTGGTTCTTCGAGGATCGCATCGCGCCCGTCACCCGCTCGGAGCTCGAGGCGTCCAAGCACGACCACCACTGAGCGGCCCGGCAGGCTAGAGGAAGCGGCGCATGTACTCGGCCGACTCGTGGAAGCCGAGCCGGTCGTAGAACCCGCCCGCACGGCGGCTCGCCACGGTGAGCTGCCTCACCCCGCGGCGGGCGCACTCAGCCTCGACCGCCTGCACGAGCTGCGTGCCGTAGTCGTGGCCTCTGGCGTCCGAGGCGACCACGATCTCCTGCAGTTGCGCGGAGAGACCGTTGGTCGACAGCAGCGGCACGATCGTGGTGAGCGCGTAGCCGCGGATGCCGTCGCCGTCGTCGACGACGTACAGCAGCACGGTCGGCTGCTTGCCCGCGAGATACGACGCGATCGTCGCATCGAAGGCACCCCGGTCGGGCGGGAAGGCGTGCCCGAGCTGCCGGACGAGTCCGAACAGGGCGTCCTCGTCACCCGCGCGCGCTTCGCGGACCGTCATCAGCGGGCGAAGTTGTTCCGGTAGTACTCGTAGTTCCACCCGATGATCGCGATGAGCACGAGCGGAACCCCGATGAACGAGATCCACGGTCCGACCGCGATCCCGAGGAACACCAGGGCGAGCGCCGCCCCCAGAACGAGCGGCCACCAGCTCCACGGGCTGAAATGTCCCATCTCGGGGTCGTCGTCGTCGATGTCCGCCGTCAGGGAGTCCTGAGCGAGCTCGCCGTGCTGCGCCGCGTGGGTGCGGCCGAGATAGAAGGCGAGGAAGAACGCCAGGATCGCGGAGAGCGTCATGGCGACGGTGCCGACCCACTCGACGCTCTCCCACGCGATGACCCACCCGTGGTTGATGAGCTCCCAGATCGTGTACGCGATCGCGGAGAGCAGGAAGAACCCGCCCAGGATCCACATCAGGTTCGCATTGGTGCGCATGAACTACTTCACCTCTCCGTCGGCGAGATCGAGCACCGGAGCGTCCGGGGCGTCCTTGGCGGGCCCGATGCCGACTTGCACGGTGTCCGGGTGGTGCAGATCGAAGGCGGGCGACTCCGAGCGGATGCGCGGGATCGAGGTGAAGTTGTGCCGGGGGGGCGGGCACGAGGTGGCCCACTCGAGCGAGCGGGCGTTGCCCCACGGGTCGTCGACCGTCACCCGGGGCGCCTTGCGGGCCGTGATCCAGACGTTCAGGAAGAACGGGATGAGCGACACGGCGAGGATCGCCGAGCCGAGAGTCGACAGCTGGTTCTCCCAGGTGAAGCCGTCGGAGGCGAGATAGCTCGCGTAGCGTCGCGGCATGCCCTCGACACCCAGCCAGTGCTGGATGAGGAACGTCGTGTGGAAGCCGATGAACAGCAGCCAGAAGTGGATCTTGCCGAGCCGTTCGTCGAGCATCCTGCCGGTCCACTTGGGCCACCAGAAGTAGAAGCCGGAGAACATCGCGAACACCACGGTGCCGAACACGACGTAGTGGAAATGGGCGACGACGAAATAGGAGTCGGAGACGGCGAAGTCGAGCGGGGGCGAGGCGAGGATGACGCCCGTGAGACCGCCGAACACGAAGGTCACGAGGAAGCCGAGCGCCCAGATCATCGGGGTCTCGAAGGTCACCGAACCGCGCCACATCGTGCCGATCCAGTTGAAGATCTTCACACCGGTCGGCACCGCGATGAGCATCGTCATGAGCGCGAACCACGGCAGCAGGACGGAGCCCGTGACGTACATGTGGTGGGCCCATACGGTGACCGAGAGTGCCGCGATCGCGATGGTCGCGAAGATCAGGGTCCGGTAGCCGAAGATCGGCTTCCGGCTGAACACCGGGAACACCTCGGAGACGATGCCGAAGAACGGCAGCGCGATGATGTACACCTCCGGGTGGCCGAAGAACCAGAAAAGGTGCTGCCAGAGGATCGTGCCGCCGTTGGCCGGGTCGAGCAGGTGCGCGCCGAAGACGCGGTCCGCGCCGAGCGCGAACAGGCCGCCGGCGAGCACCGGGAAGGCGAGGAGCACGAGGATCGAGGTGACGAGGATGTTCCAGGTGAAGATCGGCATGCGCCACATCGTCATGCCGGGGGCGCGCATCGTGATGATCGTCGTGATGAAGTTCACGCCGCCGAGGATCGTGCCGAAACCGGAGAGGGCGAGGCCGAACACCCACAGGTTGCCGCCGAGACCGGGTGAGAACGTCGTGCTCGTGAGCGGCGCGTAGGCGGTCCAGCCGAAGCCCGCCGCGCCCTGCGGCGTGAAGAACCCGCCGATCGCGATGAGCGATCCGAAGGTGAACAGCCAGAACGCGAGGGCGTTCAGCCGCGGGAACGCCACGTCCGGCGCACCGATCTGCAACGGCATGATCGCGTTCGCGAAGCCCGCGAACAGCGGGGTCGCGAACATCAGCAGCATGATCGTGCCGTGCATCGTGAACAGCTGGTTGTAGGCCTCGTTGGAGGCGACGACGTCGACCCCCGGCGTGAACAGCTCGAGGCGGATGACGAGGGCGAGCACGCCGCCGACGCAGAAGAACACGAAAGAAGTGATGAGGTACAGGTAGCCGATCGTCTTGTGGTCGGTGGTGGTAAGCCACGTGACGATGATGCCGCCCTTGCGGGTCGGCTTCGCCGGTGCGACGGTGCGAGTCGCCGTGGTGGCGGACGGGGCCGGAGCGGTGGTCGTCATCGGGGTCAGTCCTCGTTCTCGCTCGAGCTCGTCCCGTCGTTACCGGGCAGGTTCTGGTTGACGTTGTACGTGGCGTCGAGCTGGCCCTCGTTGCCCGCGGCCCGCAGCGCCTCGATGTGGGCCTCGTACTCCTCCTCGGAGACGACGTGCACGGTGAAGAGCATGTCGGCGTGGTACTCGCCGCAGAGCTCCGCGCACTTGCCTTGGTAGACGCCCTCCTTGAGCGGCACGAAGTACATGTAGTTGGCCTTGGCGGGGATCATGTCCTTCTTGTAGAGGAAGTCGATGACCCAGAAGGAGTGGGCCACATCGCGCGATTCGAGCTCGATCTCGATCTTCTTGCCGACGGGCAGGTAGAGCGCGGGAAGGGAGTCCTCGTCGAGCTCGCCGTTCTCATCCGGTTGCGCCTGGGCACCCTCGGTGTAGACGTTCTCGTCGACGTAGTTGAAATCCCACGACCAGCGCTTGCCGAACGCCTCGATCCGGACGTCCGGGTCGCCCGGATCCTGCTCGATCGCGGTCTGGTCACGCGCGGTGAACGCGAAGAAGCCGATGATGAGGATGAAGGGGACGACGGTGTAGAAGGCCTCGATCGGCATGTTGTAGCGCAACTGCACCGGGAGACCCGACTGACCCTTGCGGCGCCGGTACACGATGGCCGCCCACAGGGTGAGCCCCCAGGTCACGACGCCGACCGCGAGCAGCACGACCCAGGAGGTCACCCACAGACCGATCACGCGATCCGTATGGTTCGTGGTGCCGGTCCCCCCTGGCAGGAAGCCGGTCAGCTGCTCCTGCGTGCACCCGGCCAGGATGATCGCGACCGCGAGGCCGATCGGGACGACCGCCCAGCGGGCCAGTCGTGAACGGGGTGGGCGGTTGGATCGCACCTGAAACCTCTCGGATGTCGACGTGGTGACTCCGGTCAGTCTACTGGCCTGCTTGGCGCGGCGATAATCCGGCACGCGGCCGCGAAGCCGCGCAGCGATGGGACCGCGCTCGCATCGCGAAGGCGGGGCGCCGCGGATTATCGCGGTGCGCGAACAGCCCGGCGCCGCGGATTATCGCGGTGCGCGAACAACTCAGTGGAAGCTGTCGCCGCACGCGCAACTGCCCTGCGCGTTGGGGTTGTCGATCGTGAAGCCCTGCTGGGAGATGGTGTCCTCGAAGTCGATCGAGGCGCCGTCGAGATACGGCACGCTCATCTTGTCGACGACCACCTCGACGCCGCCGAAGTCGCGCGTGGCGTCACCGTCGAGCAGACGCTCGTCGAAGTAGAGCTGGTAGATGAGGCCGGAGCAGCCGCCGGGCTGCACGGCGACGCGGAGACGCAGATCGTCGCGGCCCTCCTGTTCGAGGAGCGACCGCACCTTCTGCGCGGCGGTGTCGGAGAGAGAGACCCCGTGAGTGGTCTCGATCGTGTCGGTCATGCGGCGATTGTACCCGCGGGAGTCTGATGGTGCTGGGATCTCGATACGTCGGCCTTCGGGCGGCACTCGATCAGCGGAGGACGGCTACCGGGCGGCGAGGCGCGCGAGCAGCAGCGCCTCGCCGAGGATCGCCTTCTCGAGAGTCGGCAGGTGCAGCGACTCATTGGGGCTGTGCGCGCGCGAATCCGGATCCTCCACCCCCGTCACGAGGATCTGCGCTCTCGGGAAACGCTCGGCGAGCTCCGCGATGAACGGGATCGACCCGCCGACGCCCATCTCGACCGCCGGGTTGCCGAACGCCTCCTCGAGCACGGCCTTCGCGTCCGCGACCGCCCAGCCGCTCGTGTCGACGAGGAACGCCTGACCGAGGTCGAGCCCGTCGACCTCGAGCTCGGCACCGAACGGCGCGTTCGCCCGCAGGTGGGCGATGACCGCCTGGTAGGCGTCCTCCGCGCGCTGACCGGGTGCGACCCGCGCGATCATCCGCACGCGCACGCTCGGGATGAGCGTGTTCGAGGCGTTCTTGACATCCGGCGCGTCGATCCCGGTGACGGTGATCGACGGCTGGTTCCACATCCGCGACACGATCGCCCCGTGGCCGATGGGCGACGCTCCGGGCAGCAGGCCGGTCTCGGCGCGCAGCTGCGCCTCGTCGTAGGACGGCGTCTCCGCCTCGCGCGAGCGGAGACCGGGAACGGCCACCGAGCCGTCCTCGTTCCAGAGCGTCGACAGCATCCGGACCGCGGCGAGCATGGCATCCGGCACCGCGCCGCCGAACATGCCCGAGTGGGAGGCGTGCTCGAGCGTCGTCACGCGCAGGTTGAACGCGACCGAGCCGCGGAGTCCGACCGTGATCGCCGGGATCTCCGTCGACCAGTTACCCGAGTCGGCCACCACGATGACGTCCGCGTCGAAGGTGTCCCGGTAGTGCTCGAGGAAGGTCAGGATCGACCTCGAGCCGAACTCCTCCTCCCCCTCGACGTAGAGCACGAGCCCGATCTCCGGGTCACCGAGCACCTGCTGGTACGCGCGGATCGCCGCGAGGTGGGTGATGACCCCCGCCTTGTCGTCGGCCGCGCCGCGACCGTACAGACGCTCGCCGCGCACCGTCGGCTCGAAGGGCTTCGACTCCCACTGCGCGTCGTCGCCAGGCGGCTGCACGTCGTGGTGCGCGTAGAGCAGGATGGTGGGCTTGCCGTTGCGGGCCTCCCGCGACGCGACGACCGCGGGCTGGCCGAGCGCATCCGAACCCTGTGCGGAGACGGGCAGCTGCACGACCTCGACCGACTCGAACACGCCGAGCCCGCGCGCGAGCTCCGCCACCCGCTGGGCGCTCGCGTGCACCTGGGAGAAGTCGAAGCCGTCCCACGCCACCGAGGGGATGCGCACGAGACCCGACAACTCGGCGATCGCCCGTGGAAGGCCGGCGGACACCGCCTCGCGCAGTTGCTCTGCTCCGGGGGTGGGTGCGGATGCGGACGACGGGTCGGACTCAGCCATGCGGGTAATCTTAAAGCCCTAACGAACGAGGAACCCCGTGCCCAAGAACACCCCAGCCGAGGATGCGGCCCCCGAGGCCCCAGCGACCGAGACCGCCGGCAAGGGCCGGGCCACGCCCACCCGCAAGGAGCAGGAGGCCGCCCGCAAGCGTCCTCTCGTGCCCGACGACCGGAAGGCCGCCCAGAAGGCTTCCAAGGCCGAGCTCGCCGCGCAGCGCGAACGTGCCCGCATCGGCATGGAACGCGGCGAGGAGCGGTTCCTCCCGGTCCGCGACCGCGGGCCGCAGAAGCGCTACGTGCGCGACTACGTCGACGCGCGCTGGAACGTCGGCGAGATCCTGCTGCCGCTCATGGTGCTCGTCATCCTCACCTACTTCGTGCCCAACGAGTACGTCGCCGTCTACGCGCTCGCCGGCGTGTGGGTCGTCATCCTGTTCGTCGTCATCGACTGCCTAGTGCTCGGCCGGACCCTCCGCAAGAAGCTCGGGGAGAAGTACGGGGTGGACAAGGTGGAGAAGGTGACCTGGTACGCGTCGATGCGCGCCGTGCAGCTGCGCCCCCTCCGCCTCCCGAAGCCCCAGGTCAAGCGCGGCCAGTTCCCGTCCTAGCGACGCCGGGCGAGGCCGCGGTTGATGGCGCGCGCCCAGAAGGGGCCCTCGTAGAGGAAGGCGGTGTAGCCCTGCACGAGGGTCGCGCCGGCGTCGAGACGCTCGCGGACCTCGGCCGCGGTCGTGACGCCGCCGACCGAGACGAGGCAGAGCTCGGGGCCGACGGCGGCGCGCAGCAGGCGCAGCATGGCGAGGGAGCGGGCCGCGAGCGGGGCGCCGGAGAGGCCGCCCTCCCCCGCCGCCGCGACGGTCGCGGGGTCGCTCGTGAGATCCTCGCGGGAGAGCGTCGTGTTCGTCGCGACGATGCCCTCGAGTCCGAGGCGCAGCACGAGCTCCGCGATCCGCAGCGCCTGCTCGTCGCTGAGGTCGGGGGCGATCTTGACGAGCACCGGCACGGGACCCGCCGCATCCCGCACCGCCGCGAGCAGCGGCTCGAGCTTGTCGAGCTCCTGCAGGCCACGCAGCCCCGGGGTGTTGGGCGAGCTCACGTTGACGACGAGGTAGTCGGCGTGCGGGGCGAGCAGCCGCGTGCTCACCAGGTAGTCGGCGATCGCGTCCTCCACGGGAACGACCTTCGTCTTGCCGATGTTGACGCCGATCACCGGACGGATGCCGGCGCGGCCCGCGCGGGCGATGCGCGGGGCGCACGCCTCGGCCCCCGCGTTGTTGAAGCCCATCCGGTTGACGACCGCGCGATCCGGGATGAGACGGAACAGCCGAGGTCTCGGATTACCCGGCTGGGGCCGGGCCGTGATGGTGCCGACCTCGACGTGGCCGAAGCCGAGCGCGCCGAGGCCCGCGATGCCGCGGGCGTCCTTGTCGAAGCCCGCGGCGAGCCCGAACGGCGACGGGAACTCGCGCCCCAGGGTGTGCACGACGAGCGAGGGGTCCGGCCGGGTCACGGCCCTCACGACGCCGCGGAGCACGGGGGTACCGAGGATGCGGATGACGAGGAACGCGAGATGGTGGGCGGTCTCGGGGTCGAGACGCGAGAGGACGAGCCGGAAGAGGAGACGGTACATGCCGCCCCCAGGCTAGCGGCTCAGGACTCGTCCACCGAGGCGGCCGGGGCCGACTCGCGCGCGCTGGCGTGCTCGACGCGCAGCAGCGTGATCGCCGACTCGAAGTCCTCGAGCGAATCGAAGCCCTGGTAGACGCTCGCGAAGCGGAGATAGGCGACCTCGTCGAGATCCCGCAGCGGCGGCAGGATGGCGAGGCCGATGTCGTTCGCGTCGATCTGGGCGACACCGGTCGCGCGGATCGACTCCTCGACGCGCTGGGCGAGGAGGGCGAGGTCGGCGTCGCTCACCGGGCGTCCCTGGCACGCCTTGCGCACCCCGGAAACGATCTTCTCGCGGCTGAACGGCTCGACGATGCCCGAGCGCTTGATGACGTTGAGGCTCGCGGTCTCGGTCGTGGAGAACCGCCGCCCGCACTCGGGGCATTGGCGGCGTCGACGGATGGACAGCCCGTCATCGCTCGTCCGCGAGTCGATGACCCGGCTGTCGGGGTGTCGGCAGAAGGGGCAGAACATCCCCTCCAGGCTACTCGCGGAAGCGGGCGTCTACCGCGTCGCCGTGCGCGGGCAGCTGCTCGGCGTCGGCGAAGGCGCGAATGCGGTCTGCCACCTCGGCGAGGCCGTCACGGCCATAGCGGATCAGCTGCTGCGGCCGGAGGAAAGTGGCTGCGCCCAGTCCCGAGGAGAACCGCGCCTGCCCGCCGGTCGGCAGCACATGGTTGGACCCGGCGAGGTAGTCGCCGAGGCTCACGGGCGAGTAGGCGCCGAGGAAGATCGCGCCGGCGTCGGTGATGCCGGCGAGCACGGCATCCGGGTCCGCGGTCTGCAGCTCGAGGTGCTCGGGGCCGTACAGGTTGCTGAACTCGGCGGCGGCAGCTAGGTCGTCGACGAGCACCACAGCCGACTGCGGCCCATCGAGTGAGGCGGTCGCGCGCTCGCGGTGGGTGGTGGCGGCGAGCTGCCGTTCCAGCTCGGCGACGACGGCCTCCGCGAGCTCTGGCGCGTCCGTCACGAGGATGGCGGCGGCGAGCTCGTCGTGCTCGGCCTGGCTCAGCAGGTCGGCGGCGACCAGCACGGGGTCGGCCCCGCCGTCGGCGATGACGAGGATCTCGGTCGGCCCGGCCTCGGCATCGATGCCCACGACGCCTCGCACGAGGCGCTTCGCGGCCGCGACGTAGACGTTGCCTGGCCCGGTGACGACCTCGACGGCCTCGAGGCCCGCATCCGGGACCCCATAGGCGAGCGCGCCGATCGCGCCGGCGCCCCCCATGGCGTAGACCTCGTCGACGCCCAGCAGTCCCGCCGCCGCGAGGATCGTCGGGTGCACGGAGCCGCCGAACTCCGCCTGCGGCGGCGAGGCGAGGACGACGGATGCGACCCCCGCGACCTGCGCGGGGACGACATTCATGATGACGCTCGAGGGATAGACCGCCTTGCCGCCCGGCACGTAGAACCCGGCCCGGCGGACCGGCTGCCAGCGCTGCTCGACGCGCGCATCCGGGCCGAGCTTCGTCACGGCGGGAGCCGGCACCTGCGCGGCGGAGGCGAGGCGCACGCGCGCGATGGCCTCCTCGATGGCCGCGCGCACGGCCGGGTCGAGTCCGGCGACGGCGGAGGCGATGGCATCCGCGCTCACCCGGAGCGCCTCCGGTCGCACCCGGTCGAATCGCTCGGCCTGCTCGAGCAGCGCCTCGGAGCCGCGCTCGCGCACCTCCTCGACGAGGGCGCCTGCCGCCTCGAGCGCGTGCGCGACGTCGACCCGCGCCCGCGGGACGAGGACGCGGAGCTCGGCGTGCGTCGGACGGGTGCCGCGGAGGTCGAGGGTCTGGATCATCGCGAGACAATGCTAGATGGACGCGGAATGCCCGGAGCACGTACGAGGTTGCAGGAGACGATGGAACAGCACAGCGCGCAGCCGGAACCCCGCATCGTCGACGAGATCTCGGCCTTCAAGCTCGCCTTCCGGCGCCTCGCGGCCGGCGTCTCCGTCATCACGGCGCGCGCACCCGACGGGCACCCTGTGGGGTTCACGGCGACGTCGCTCGCCTCGCTCGCCGCCGTCCCCCCGCTCGCGAGCTTCAACATGGCTCGCGTCGCGAGCGCCTGGCCGGCGATCGAGCAGACCGACCACGTCATCATCCACATCCTCGGCTCCCGCAACCGCGCGGTCGCCGCCCGGCTCGCCGCCGACCACGACAAGCGCTTCGACGGCGACCACTGGGCGCCTGGTCCCCTCGGACTCCCCCTCATCAAGGACGTGCCCGCCTGGATGCTCGGCCGCATCGTCGGCCGCTACCCCGTGCACGACAACGCCGTCATCGTCGTGCAGATCGAGGACGGCGGCCTCGGCGAGCCGGACGAGGCGATGCTCTACCACGAGCGCACCTTCCTCAAGCCGGGCGAGCCGGTCTGAAGCATCCTGTAGGGGTGTCGATACGCGGCGGCCTGCGGCCGCTACTCAACCATCAGGCGAGGCGTCCCTACACGACGCAGTTGGGGCCGAGCAGGCTCTTGAGCTCGCCGTAGAGGTCCGCGGTCACCGCGACCGGGTACGGGATCTCGAAGAGGCGGGCGGATTCGCCGCGCACCAGGCGCAGCCGCACCTCGGTGTCGCCCGTGTGGCGGATGAGCACGTCGCCGAGCGCCGACACCACCTCGGTCGTCGCCCGGTGCTCCGGCACCTGGATGACGAGCGGGCCCGAGCCGAGGCTCTGGCCGGTGTCGGGCAGGAACATGCTCTGCGCGTGCAACCCGATGCCGTCGTCGCGATGGCTGACGCGGGCCTTGATGACGGCGATCGTGTCGCCCTGCAGTCCCGGCGCGAACTCCTGGTAGGTCTTGCCGAGGAACATGACGCTCACCTCGCCGCCGAAGTCCTCGACGGTGACGACGCCGTAGGGGTTGCCGGAGGCTCGCGCGGTGCGATGCTGCACGCTCGTGAGGAGGCCGGCGATCGTGACGGTCTCGCCGTCCTCGACGGTCTCGGAGGCGAGCAGCTGGCCGATGCCGATGGTGGCGTGCTTGGCGAGCAGCACCTCGAGCCCGTCGAGCGGATGCTCGGACACGTAGAGGCCGAGCATCTCGCGCTCGAAGGCGAGTTTGTCCTTCTTCGACCACTCCGGCCGCTCGGGCACGCGGTCGACGGCGGCCGGTTCGTCCCACAGGGAGTCGAAGTCGAAACCGACCTGCCCGTTGGCCTCGTTGCGCTTGACCGCCACCGCGGACTCGACCGACTCCTCGTGGATCTCGATGAGCGACCGCCGGGTGGTGCCGAGCGAGTCGAAGGCGCCCGCCTTGATGAGCGACTCGATGGTGCGCTTGTTGAGGGCGGTGAGCGGCACCTTGCGCAGGAAGTCGTGGAACGAGGCGAACGCGCCCTTCTCCTCACGAGCCGCGCGGATCTGGTCCACGACGCCGAAGCCGACGTTGCGTACCGCGCCGAGCCCGAAGCGGATGTCGTCGCCGACCGCGGCGAAGTAGCCGATCGAGGAGTTGACATCCGGCGGAAGCACCCTGATGCGCATCCGGCGGCACTCGCCCAGGTAGACCGCGAGCCGGTCCCGGTTCTCGCCCGTGGAGGTGAGAAGGGCTGCCATGTACTCGGCCGGATAGTTCGCCTTGAGGTAGGCGGTCCAGTAGGAGATGACCCCGTAGGCGGCAGAATGCGCCTTGTTGAAACCGTACTCGGCGAAAGGCTCCATGGTCTTCCACAGGGTGTCGATGGCGCGCTCAGAGTAGCCGTTCGCGAGCATCCCCTCCTTGAACGGGATGAACTCCTTCGCGAGCACCTCCTTGTCCTTCTTGCCCATGGCCTTGCGCAGCGAGTCGGCTCGTCCGAAGGAATAACCGGCCAGCTGCCTGGCGATCTCCATGACCTGTTCCTGGTAGACGATGAGGCCGTAGGTCTCCTCCAGGATGGGCGTGAGCGCCTCGGTCAGCTCTGGATCGATGTAGTCGACGGCCTGCTGCCCGTTCTTGCGCAGCGCGTAGTTGGTGTGGGAGTTCATCCCGATCGGGCCTGGCCGGAACAGCGCGCCGAGCGCGGAGATGTCGCCGAACTTGTCGGGCCTCATCTGGCGGCACAGCGCCTGATAGCCGCCGGAGTCGAACTGGAACACCCCGAGCGTGTCGCCCCGGCTCAGCAGTTCGTAGGCGGCCGGGTCATCGAGGCTGAGAGATTCGAGGTCGAGTTCGATGCCGCGGTTGCTGCGGATGTTGTCGAGCGCGTCGGAGAGCACCGTGAGGTTGCGCAGCCCGAGGAAGTCCATCTTGACCAGCCCCAGGTTCTCGGCGATCTTGGCGTACTCGAACTGGGTGACGATCTGCCCGTCCTGCTCCCGCTTCATGATCGGGATGAGGTCGATGAGCGGCTCGCTCGACATGATGACGCCGGCCGCGTGCACTCCCCACTGACGCTTGAGCCCCTCGATGCCGAGCGCGGTGTCGAAGACCTCGCGCTTCTGCGGGTCGAGATCGACGATGCCGCGCAGGTCTGCGGCCTCCTTGAAGCGCTCCGCCTTGGGGTTGAAGACGTCGCGCAGCGAGATGTCGTTGCCCTGGATGGCGTCCGGCATCGCCTTGGTGAGTTCCTCGCCCACCCGGTACTCCTTGCCGAGCACGCGAGCCGCATCCTTGAGCGCCTGCTTCGCCTTGATGGTGCCGAAGGTGACGATCTGCGCGACCCGCTCGTCGCCGTACTTCTCGGTGACGTAGCGGATCACCTCGCCGCGGCGGCGGTCGTCGAAGTCGACGTCGAAGTCGGGCATCGACCGGCGCTCCGGGTTGAGGAAGCGCTCGAAGATGAGGCCGTGCTCGAGCGGATCGAGGTCGGTGATCCGCATGGCGTAGGCGGCGATCGAGCCGGCGCCGGAGCCGCGGCCCGGGCCGACGCGCACCCCGTTGTCCTTCGCCCAGTTGATGAAGTCGGCGACGACCAGGTAATACCCCGGATAGCCCTTCTGCGAGATGACGTCCATCTCGTAATCCGCGCGCCGCCGCACCGCCTCGGTCACGCCGTCCGGGTAGCGGCGCCGCAGCCCCGCCTCCACCTCGGCGCGGAACCAGCTCTCCTCGGTCTCGCCGTCTGGCACCGGGAACCGGGGCATGTAGAGCCCCTCGCCCTCGACGAACTCGACTCCCGCCCGCTCCGCGATGAGCAGCGTGGAGGCGATCGCCTCCGGATAGTCGCGGAACACCTCGCGCATCTCGGCCGCGGACTTGAGGTAGTAGCCGTCGCCGTCGAATTTGAAGCGGGTGGGGTCGTCGAGGGTGGTGCCGGAGTTGATGCAGAGCAGCACCTCCTGCGCCCGAGAATCGTGGGCATGCACGTAGTGCAGGTCGTTGGTGCCGACCAGCGGGATGCCGAGCTCTTTGGCGAGCCGGATGAGGTCGGACTGCACCCGCCGTTCGATCGGAAGCCCGTGGTCCATCAGCTCGGCGAAGAAGTTCTCCTTGCCGAAGATCTCCTGGAACTCCCCCGCGGCGCGCTTCGCCTCCGCATACTGCCCGAGCCGCAGCCGCGTCTGCACCTCCCCGGAGGGGCAGCCGGTGGTCGCGATGATGCCCGTACCGTAGCGCTGCAGCAGCTCGCGGTCCATCCGGGACCACTTGGAGTAGCTGCCTTCGATGGAGGCGAGCGAGGACAGCCGGAACAGGTTGTGCATGCCCTCGGTGGTCTCCGCGAGCATCGTCATGTGGGTGTAGGCGCCACCCGCCGAGACGTCGTCGTCCTTCTGCTCCTGGGTTCCCCACCGCACCCGCGACTTGTCGGAGCGATGCGTGCCAGGGGTCAGGTAGGCCTCGATGCCGATGATGGGGGTGATGCCGCGGTCCTTCGCGTGCTTCCAGAACTCGTAGGCGCCGAACATGTTGCCGTGATCGGTGATCGCGATCGCCGGCATCTCGAGCCGCACTGCCTCGTCGAGCAGTTCGTCGATCCGGGCGGCGCCATCCAGCATCGAGTAGTCCGTGTGCACGTGCAGATGCACGAAGGAATCGGATGCCACGGGTCGATTCTACGGAGCGCGGCCGACGCGTTCCGGCGCGGCGGCGCCGATTCCTCCCGCGAGCCGTCACGACGCGGCCCTGATGCTGCGCGAGAGCTGAGCCCTGGGCGTCGGTCTTCTCCTTCCCAGCCTCCGTCCGGATGACCTGCCCCAAGATTCCCCCGATCCTCTAGAACACGTGTTCGAGACATGGGATGATGGAGTCATGTCCTCGATCCGCACCTTCCTCGCCGCTCTGGGCGACCCGGCCACGGTGTTCACCGTGCCAGAGGTTGCCGGGTTGGCGGATGCGGAACTGCTGGACGGTCAGCGTGCGGTCGCCGAGTTGCGGCGGCGGGTGGATGCTGTTGCGGCGGCGTTCGCGGGTGAGATCGCCCACCGCTCGCGACGCGAACTCGGGCACACCGGCTTGGCCGCCACCCACGGGGTGCGGTCTGCGGGGGATCTGATCGCGAAGGTCACAGCCACCTCCCGCCGGGATGCGCAGACCCTCGTGAAGGCGGCGGAACTGTTCTCGACGTCGGCGCCGCGACCCGATGCTCCTCCGAGGCCGGCGTGGCGTGCCGCGATCGGGAGTGCGGTGGCCCACGCTGCCATCTCCGTAGAAGCGGCGGAGGTCATCCGCACCCGGTTGGCCCAGGCATCCGAGGGCGTGACGGAGGAAGCGCTGCTGGAAGCAGCCACCGCACTCGTCGACGCGGCACCGGGTCTGAGCATCGAGGATCTGGCGGTCCGCGCCTCACGTACCCGCGACGAGCTCGACCTCGCCGGCATCGCGGAGCGGGAGAAGGCCCTCCGCGACAAGCGATACCTCCGCGTCACTCGCCAACTCGACGGGATGACCCGGATCAATGGTCTCCTGGACCCGGAGTCCGCCGCGATCGTGGTACCGGTGCTGGATGCGGCCACCTCGCCCCGCCGGGGTGGTCCCCGCTTCGTGGACCCGGACGCGGTGGAGCGTGCGGAGGAACTGGTGCGGGACGTGCGCACCACCGAGCAACTGACCCTCGACGTGCTCGTGGAACTCATCCGCATCGGCGCCCGGGCCGACGACGGGAAGCTCCTCGGGGACCGGAAGCCCACCGTCCGCATCCTCGTCACCCAGACCGACCTCGACAAGCGGGCGGGTGCGGCGTTCTTCGACGCTCACCCGGATGCCATCTCGGTTCAGACGGCAGAACGGTTCATCTGCGCCGGCGGCGCGGTCCCGATCCTGTTCGACGGCGACGGACGCATCCTGAACCTGGGGCGGGAGCAGCGTCTTTTCTCAGAGAAGCAACGGACCGCGATCAGCGCCCGCGATGGCGGCTGCCTGATGTGCGGGGCACCCCCCTCCTGGTGCGAAGCACATCACATCGATCACTGGGACGAACACCACGGTCGAACGGATGTGGATGACGGGGTGCTGTTGTGCAGGTTCTGCCACCTGAGCATCCACAACAACAGATGGCGGGTACGACGATCAGGCGCCGAATACCGGCTCGAACGGCCCGATGCCGATGGCATCCTCCGCAGCACACCCCTGCCCTCACACAGCCCCGCCCGCGACCGACTCCTCGCGACAGCGTGACATGTGCTCCCGAGACGCATCCAGCTCCGCCGGGGGCTCCTCGACCACCTACCGGCTGTCTACTCCGCACGCAGCACGTCGAGGGCGTGCTGCAGATCGTCGGGGTAGCGTGTCTCGAACTCGACGCGCTCGCCGGAACCCGGATGGCGGAATCCGAGCTTCACCGCGTGCAGCCACTGCCGCGTCAATTCGAGCCGGGCGGCGAGAGTCGGGTCGGCGCCGTAGAGGAGGTCGCCGACGCAGGGGTGGCGCTGGGCGGCCATGTGCACGCGGATCTGATGGGTTCGGCCCGTCTCGAGGTGGATCTCGAGCAGCGTCGCGGACCGCTCCGCCTCGAGCGTGTCGTAGTGGGTGACGGCGTGCTTCCCCTCCGCCGTGACGGCGAACTTCCAGCTCGATCCGGGATGCCGCCCGACGGGCGCGTCGATCGTGCCCGAGAAGGGGTCGGGATGCCCCTGCACGAGCGCGTGGTAGATCTTGTCGACCTCGCGGTCGTGGAACTGGCGCTTGAGCTCGCTGTAGGCGCGCTCGCTCTTCGCCACGACCATGAGGCCGCTCGTGCCGACGTCGAGCCGGTGCACGATCCCCTGCCGCTCCGCTGCTCCCGAGGTCGCGATCCGGTACCCGGCACCCGCGAGCGCGCCGAGCACCGTCGGCCCGCCCCAGCCGGATGCCGGATGGGCCGCGACGCCCACGGGCTTGTCGATGACGACGAGGTCGTCGTCGTCGTGCACGATCCGGAACCCCGGCACGAGCTGCGGTACGACCGCGGGCTCGAGCCGGGGAGCCCACTCGACCTCGAGCCAGCCCGGCCGCACCCGATCCGACTTGCCGAGCACGATCCCGTCGAGCGTCACCCCGCCGGACTCGAGCACCTCTTGGGCGAAGGTGCGCGAGAACCCGAGCAGCCGCGCGACGGCCGCGTCCGCGCGCTCGCCCACGAGGCCGTCGGGGACGGGCATGCCGCGGCGCTCGGTCACTCCTTCGACGCCTCCGGCGCCTCGGTCGCGCCCGCGGGATCGGCAGCACCAGGGGCCGGGACGCGCTCGATCGTGTCGGAGGCCATGGCGCCGTCGAGCCGCACGCCGCGCAGCGTCAGCAGCAGGAAGAGGCCCATGGCCGTGCAGATCGCGATGTCGGCGACGTTGAAGATCGCCGGGAAGCCCCAGAGCTCGATGAAGTCGATGACGTGACCCTGGCCGAAGCTCGGCTCGCGGAACAGGCGGTCGCTCACGTTCCCGAGCGCTCCCCCGAGCAGCAGCCCCAGCATCCAGGCCCAGCCGACCGACTTGATGCGCTTCGCGAAGACGACGATCGCGACGATCACGCCGACCGCGACGAGCGAGAGGATCCAGGTGAAGCCGCTCGCGAGTGAGAAGGCGGCGCCCGAGTTCTTCACGAAATGGAGCTGGAGCACCTCGCCCAGCACGGGCACGGTCTGGCCCACCTCGAGCTCGGTCACCACGAGGAACTTGGCCAGCTGGTCGACGAGGAGGATCCCGAGGGCCACGACGGCGAGCAGCACGAGGGCGCGCACGCTCACGCGCGCGCGCCCCTCGTCGCTCGACGCGGGCTGCGGCTCAGTTGCCGCCAAGGCCCGGGAACTCGGTGTTGCGCGGGGAGTAGGCCGGGTACTCCGGCTCCTGCGCACCCTGCTCCGTCTCGGAGACCGGCAGGTCGACGTTCAGCTGCGGCGCCGGAAAGCCGGCGTAGGCGGGCGGCGTCGAGGCGGTGGCCGGCTGCGGAGCGGGAGCCTGGCTGTAGTCGCCGAACGACGGGGCCGGATAGTCCGGCACCGAGGGCTGCTCCGCGGGGACCTCGTAGGACGTCGGAGCCTCGGCGGAAGCCTCGTACTGGGGCACGGTGTACTGCGGGGTCCCGAAGGTCGGAGCCTCGTACTGCGGGGCCTCGTACTGCGGGGCCTCGAACGGCGCAGCCTCATACTGCTGAGCCTCGACCGGCGCGGCCTCGAACGACGGCTCCTCGGAGACCGGAGCCGCCGTGCCGAGGGCGACCTGGGGTTCGGAGCCCGAGATCGGTGCGGCCGACTCGAGCTCGCGCAGCTGGCCCTCGATGTAGCCCTTGAGCTTGTCGCGGTACTCGGCCTCGAAGATGCGCAACTCCTCGACCTGGCGCTCCAGTCCGGCCTTCTGCGCCTCGAGGGTCTCGATCGCGGTGCGCTGCTGCTGCTCGGCGTCGGACACCAGGCGCGCGGCGGTCGCGTGACCCTCGGCGATGAGCTGATCCCGCTTCTCCATGCCCTCGCGCACGTGCTCCTCGTGGAGGCGGCGGGCGAGCTGGAGGAGGTTGTTGGTGTTGCTCTGATCCATCGACGCATCCGGGACGCCGAGCTCGGGACCCGCCGCGACGGGCGCGGGTACCGGAGCCGGCACGGGTGCCGGCGCGACGGCGACGGGCGACGGGGCCGCGGCGACGGGAACCTGGCTGGCCGCGCGCTGAAGCTCGCTGATGCGGGCGTCCGCGGCCACGAGACGCTGCCGCAGCTCCTCGCTCTCCTGGTTCAGGCGACGAAGTTCGACGACGACCTCGTCGAGGAAGTCGTCGACCTCGTCCTGGTCGTAGCCCTCACGGAACTTCGTGGGGTTGAAACGCTTGTTGACGACATCTTCCGGCGTCAGAGTCATGGCCGCACCTCGATTGCTTTCCTCATCAGGTTCGCGATTCCCTCAACCGTAGCAAGGTTCAGCCCCTGCTTGAGAGTCATCGAGCCACCAGATTACAGCGACGAGCCCGAGAAGGGCTCACCAGCGTTCGCTCGCCCGGGTGGGCGACGGCCGGCGCGGCCTCACGACGAGCGCGGCGACACCGGCTCCGCCCGGCGGATGGCCTCAGCCCGCGAAGAAGCCGGCCTCGACATCCGACTCCGCCTCGGCCTGGTCGCCGCTCACGGCGACGTGCTCGGGCGAGAGCAGGAACACCTTGCTCGTGACGCGCTCGATCTTGCCGTAGAGGCCCATCGACAGGCCGCTCGCGAAGTCGATCAGCCGACGGGCCTCCGGCTCGCTCATCTGCGAGAGGTTGATGATGACCGGCACGCCCTCGCGGAAGCTCTCGGCGATCGTCCTGGCGTCCTTGTAGTGGCGCGGATGCACCGTGAGGATCTCGTTCATGCCGGCGGGCGTCGTCCGCGGCGCGGTTGCGCGGCGCAGAGGCGTGACGGGGGCGGGACGCGACGACACCGCGGCGCTGTGCGCGGTCGATGCGGGCGCCTCCGCAAGCTCGGCGGCCTCGTCGTAGTCCTCGTCGGCCAGGCCGAGATAGACCATCGTCTTGCGCAGCGGGTTCGCCATGACATCCTCCGGATCGTGCGGTTCCTGACCCGAGATTAACCGCGGCCGGCTCGCTTTCCCGTGATTGCCGTGCCGATGCGCAGGTGTGTCGCGCCCTCGAGGATCGCGTCAGGGTAGTCCCCCGACATGCCGGCCGAGATAAAACGGGCGTCGGGGGCGATGCGGCGCACGCGCTCCGACACCGCGCGGAGGCGGGCGAACGCGGCCCGCGGCGCGGCGCCGAGGGGGGCGACGCCCATGACGCCCACGAGCCGGACCCCGTCGCTCGCGAGCACCCGCTCGGCGAGGCGCTCGGCGTCCTCTGGGGCGATGCCGCCGCGGCCGGGATCGCCCGAGAGATCGATCTCGAGAAAGCCGTCGACCGGGGCGTCCCCGGTTCCGGAGAGCGCGTCGACGAGCGAGTCGCGGTCGATCGAGTGGATGGTGCGCGCGTAGCGGCGCACGGCGCGCGCCTTGTTGCTCTGCAACTGGCCGACGAAGTGCCAGTTCAGTCCCAGCCCGGCTGTCTCGGCGGCCTTGGCCTGCGCCTCCTGGTGCCGGTTCTCCCCCACGTCGCGCACGCCGAGCGCGGCGAGCTCGCGAACGAGCGAGGCGGGGTGGAACTTGGTCACGACGATGCGCGTGAGCTCAGCCGGATCCCGCCCCGCGGCGCGGGCCGCGTCCGCGATCCCCGCGTCGACCGCCGCGAGCCGCTCGGCGAGCGGTGCGTCGGCGGCCATCGGCTACTTGAGGAAGTCGGGGATGTCGAGGTCGCCGTCGTCTTCGAAGTCCTCGATCGACGCCAGGACGGGAAGCTCCGGCTCCCGCGCCCAGCCCTCCGGCTGCGGCCCGGCATCCCCCTCCGCGGTGACGGACACCGGAACCGGGATGGGAGCCTCGACGTAGTTGCTGCGCTTCTCGCTCTGGACCGGCCGCACCGCAGGAGCACCCCCGTCGAAACCGGCGGCGATGACGGTCACGCGCACCTCGTCGCCGAGGGTGTCGTCGATGACGGCGCCGAAGATGATGTTGGCCTCCGGATGCACCGCCTCCTGGACGAGCCTGGCGGCGTCGTTGATCTCGAAGATGCCGAGGTTCGACCCGCCCTGGATCGACAGCAGGACGCCGTGGGCGCCGTCGATCGAGGCCTCGAGCAGGGGGCTCGCGACGGCGAGCTCCGCTGCCTTGATGGCGCGGTCGGCTCCGCGGCTCGCGCCGATGCCCATGAGCGCCGAGCCGGCACCCTGCATGACCGACTTGACGTCGGCGAAGTCGAGGTTGATGAGACCCGGCGTCGTGATGAGATCGGTGATCCCCTGCACACCCGCGAGGAGCACCTGATCGGCGGTCGAGAACGCCTCGAGCATCGAGATGCCGCGGTCGCTGATCTCGAGGAGGCGGTCGTTGGGCACCACGATGAGGGTGTCGACCTCGTTCTTGAGGGCCGCGACGCCGATCTCCGCCTGCGCCTGGCGGCGCTTGCCCTCGAATCCGAACGGCTTCGTGACGACGCCGATCGTGAGAGCGCCGATCGACTTGGCGATGCGGGCCACGACGGGAGCACCGCCCGTGCCCGTTCCGCCGCCCTCGCCCGCGGTCACGAAGACCATGTCGGCGCCCGCGAGAGCCTCCTCGATCTCCTCCGCGTGGTCCTCGGCGGCGCGACGGCCCACCTCCGGGTCGGCACCCGCACCGAGTCCCCTGGTGAGCTCGCGGCCGACATCGAGCTTGACGTCGGCGTCGCTCATGAGCAGTGCCTGGGCGTCGGTGTTGATGGCGATGAACTCGACGCCGCGCAGGCCGAGTTCGATCATCCGGTTCACCGCGTTCACGCCGCCGCCGCCGATGCCGACGACCTTGATGACGGCGAGGTAGTTCTGGTTCGAAGTCACGTCCGGCCTCCTGGAGAAAACCTTCAACCTCTACTTGAGGTTTAGAGTCTTTCTCAGTACTGTTGTCTGCCCTCACGGTAAGCGCGGCAGCCCGCGCGGTTCGTGCGTCACCCCGCGTGTCGCGAAACGGAGCCGCGCTCAGCCCGCGTGGAACACGGCCGTGCCGGGCGCGGAGACGTCGTAGCTGCCCGCACCCGAGCCGCCGTGGATCGCGAGCAGCGCCGCGAGCACCCGTGCCTTGTGCTCGGATTCGGTGGCGCTCCCCCACTCGACCCGCTGCGCCGAGCCGGTCAGCGTGAGAGTGACGTCGTCGCGCGTCGTCGCCGTGATGGAATCCACCTGACCGAGCAGCTCGGCCGGCATCGCAAGCAGCACCTCGGCGATCGACCGGTAGGCGACCGAGTCGACCTCGCCGTCCGGCACCTGGATGAGCGGAAGCCCCGCCGGGCGGGTCGGGGAGGTCGAGAGCACGACGCCGGCCGCGTCCACGATGTCGAACGCGTCGTCCTGCACGATGACGCCGACCGGGGTGCGCTCCACGACGTGCACGATGAGGGTTCCGGGCGGAAGGATCTCGGTCGAGTAGCTGCGGATGAGAGTGAAGGCGCCCAGCTGCTCGCGCAGCTCGTCGTCGTCCAGGAGGGCGAGCGGCGTGCCGAGCTGGCCGTCGATCGCGTCGACGAGCTGGGCCGCGTCGAGGCTCGTGGCGCCCTCGACGCGGATCTCGCGCAGGGCGAGCAGGGGCGAGTAGACGGCGGCGACACTGAGCCCGACGAGAGCCACGAGGATGCCGATTCCGGTGAGCCACGCGATGCGGCGGCGGCGCGTGCGGCGCGTGAAGCGGCGCAGCTCCTGCTTCTCCGCGCGCTTGCGAGCCCGTTCGGCGGCCTTGAGCTCCGCCTCGGCGAGGCGGCTCGCCGACGGACGCGCCGGCGGGCGCCGCTCGCGCACCGGGCGTGACGACGGCGGGCGCTCCGGCTTCACCCGCGCGGGCTTCGACGTGCGCGGGGCGGCCCGCTCCGGCGCCGCGGCGGGCGGGGAATCGAACCCCTCCGGCCGTCTCATGCGCACCATCCCCTCATCGAGGCTCCGCCTCGAGCGCCTCCAGCAGCTGCGGGATGATGCGGTACACATCCCCGCAGCTGAGGGTCATGATGAGATCACCCTCGCGCGCGAGCCCGGCGGCGCGCTCGGCGGCCGAGCGCCAGTCGGGCAGGAAGTCGACATGCGCCGGATCGGCGAACCGCTCGGCGACGAGCGCGCCGGTCACCCCCGGCTCCGGATCCTCTCTGGCGCCGTAGACGTCGAGCACGACCGTGTGGTCGGCGAGCCGCTCGTAGACGCCCGCGAACTCGCCCGCCATCATCCTGGTCCGGCTGTAGAGGTGCGGCTGGTGGATGGCGATCACGCGGCCGGAGCCGACGACCGAGCGGGCGGTCGCGAGCGCCGCCGCGACCTCGGTCGGATGGTGGGCGTAGTCGTCGTAGACCCGCACCCCGCGCACCTCGCCGCGGAGCTCGAAGCGGCGGCCGGTTCCGGTGAACGCCTCGAGGCCGCGCACCACCGCCTCCGGATCGTGGCCCATCGTGACGAGCACCGCGAAGGCGCCGGCCGCGTTGACCGCGTTGTGCGCGCCGGGCACCGCGAGACGCACCGGCAGCTCGCGGCCGGCGTACCCGATCGTGAACGAGACCGGGCCCTCGGCGACGACGTCGCGCACCCGCACCTCGGCATCCGCGGCGCAGCCGAACGACACGACACGCGCTCGGTCCAGGCGCCGCACCACGGCGAGGGCTCCCTGGTCGTCGCTTGAGGCGACGACGAACTCGCGCGCCCCCCGCGCGAAGCGCACGAAGGCGTCCTCGAAGGCCTGCTGCGTTCCGTAGTGATCGAGGTGGTCGGCGTCGACGTTCGTGATGAGCGCGATCGCCGTGTCGTAGCGCAGGAACGACCCGTCGGATTCGTCCGCCTCGACGACGAACAGCTCGTCGGCACCGTAGGCGGAACTGCGTCCGTATCCGGCGATGACGCCGCCGTTGACGAAGCCGGGGTCGTGACCGAGCTCGCGCAGGGCCGTCACGATCATCCCCGTCGAGGTGGTCTTGCCGTGCGCCCCCGCGACCGAGATGAGGCGGTGGCCGCGGATCA
Source organism: Protaetiibacter sp. (assembly GCA_047605085.1). Classification (GTDB taxonomy): domain Bacteria; phylum Actinomycetota; class Actinomycetes; order Actinomycetales; family Microbacteriaceae; genus Homoserinibacter. The sequence continues at coordinate 35,965 of JASGGJ010000003.1, read as the reverse complement.
GCCAGTCGAGCGCGAGCGAGCGGTGCAGCACCGGGATCCCGTCCGCCAGCGCCCGCTGGTACTCGGGGTTGTCCTGCCAGAGCGCCCCGGTCACGACGACGGTGTCCGCGTCGCCGACGTTTCTCGCGTCGTGGCCGATCGCGATCGTGGCGCCCGCCGCCCGAAGCTGGGCCACGGTGTCCGTGTCGCGCAGATCCGAACCCGTCACGCGGTGGCCGGCCTCGAGCAGGAGGCGCGCGATGCCGCTCATGCCGGAGCCGCCGATTCCCACGAAGTGCACGGCACCGAGCTCCGCGGGCGGCTCCTGATCGAGGTCGGGCTTGATCATCCCGTCAACGCTACCCGTCCGCCTCTGGGCTCGCCGCCGGCCGCTCCGCGCCTTGCGCGAGCGATTCCTGCACGAGGTCGACGAGACGGTCGGCGCCGTCCCGGCGTCCCGTCTCCGCGATCCGCGCCGCCATGTCGGCGACGAGAGCCGGGTCCTCGAGCAGGCGCAGGAACGGGCCGCGCACCCAGTCCGCGTCGAACTCCGCGTCCGCCACCAGCAGGGCGCCGCCCGCCTCGACCGCCTCGCGGGCGTTGAGCTCCTGCTCGCCGTTGCCGACCGCGTAGGGCACGAAGACCGCCGGGATGCCGAGGGCGGCGAGCTCGCTCACGGTCGCGGATCCGGCGCGCGAGATGGCGAGGTCGGCGGCCGAGAACGCGAGATCCATGCGATCGCAATAGTCGAGGAGGTGGTAGCCGGGAAGCCCCGGATCGACGACGGGGACTCGGCCGCCGGTGATGTGCAGCACCTGCCATCCGGATCCGAGAATCGTCTCGACCGTGCCGGACACCGTCTCGTTGAGACGGCGGGCGCCGAGCGACCCCCCCGTGACGAGCAGCGTCGGACGCCCCTCCTCGAGGCCGAGCGCGCGCAGCGCCTCCGGACGGGTCGCGAAACGGTCGAGCGACTCGATCTCGCGTCGCAGCGGCAGCCCCACCACCCGGCCGCCCCGGATGCGGGTCCCCGGGAACACCGTCCCGACGCGATCGGCGAAGCGCGCCCCGTAGCGGTTCGCGATGCCGGGCCTGGCGTTCGCCTCGTGGATCACGAGCGGCAGCTGCTCGCGGTGCGCGGCCGCGTAGGCGGGAGCGGCCGCGTAGCCGCCGAAGCCCACGACCGACTGCACGCCGCGGTCGCGCAGGATCCCGCGGGTGAGCTCGATGCTCGCCCTCCAGCGGGACGGGAAGCGCACGGCGTCCGCGTTCGGCCGGCGCGGGAAGGGCAGTCGCGGGACCGTCACGAGCTCGTAGCCGCGCAGCGGGACGAGCCGCGCCTCGAGCCCCTCCGCCGTGCCCAGCACGAGCACCTCGGCATCCGGCTCGCGGTCGCGCAGCCGGTCGGCCGTCGCGAGCAGCGGATTGACGTGGCCGGCCGTCCCCCCGCCGGCCATGAGGTAGACGGTCACCGGGCGATTCCCTCGGGACGCGCCGCCGCTCGCGGGTCGCGGCGCGCGAAGGAGAGCACGATCCCCACCGCGACGAGCGTCGTGACGAGCGACGAGCCGCCCGCGGAGATGAACGGCAATGGCACGCCCAGCACGGGAAGGAGCCCGAGCACGACCGCGATGTTCACGAACGCCTGACCGATGATCCAGACCATCGCGACGCTCGTGGCCAGCCGCGCGAAGGGGTCGACCTGGCGGCGGATGATGCGGACCATGCAGATCGCGAGCAGCACGAACAGGGCGACGACGATGATCGCCCCGATGAGGCCGAGCTCCTCGCCGATGACGGCGAAGATGAAGTCCGTCTCCGCCTCGGGCAGCCAGTTCCATTTCGACTCGGAGTTGCCGAGCCCGAGCCCGAACACCCCGCCGCTCGCGAGAGCCTGCCAGCCGTGCAGCGTCTGATAGCAGTACCTGCCGATGAGCGTCGGGTCACCGTCCATGCACCCGGTGAGCCAGGCGTCGATGCGGTCGCTGCGCGATGAGCTGAGGCGGATCGCCGCGAAGGCGAGCACCGCGAGAACGGCCGTGACCGTCCCGATGATCCGCAGCCGGATGCCGGCGAAGAACATCGCCCCGAGCACCATGGCGGTGAGGATGATGGTCGTTCCGAGGTCGTTGCCCAGCATGACGAGCAGGATCGCCCCGCCCGCGACGGGACCGAGCGGCAGCAGGTACTGCTTCCAGTCGTTCGAGCGCCAGTCGTTGATGACGGGTGCCTTGCGGGTCACGACGAGGGCGAGCCAGATGACGAAGGCGAGCTTGATGAACTCGGACGGCTGGAAGGTGAAGCCCGCGACCGTGAGCCAGTTGTTGTTGTAGCTGCCCTGACCGGTGCCGATCGCGATGACGAGTGCCTGCAGGACGAGCGCGCCGATGATCGCATGCCACGCCCAGCGCTTCCAGAACACCGTCGGCGCGCGCGAGGCGATGAGCATGAGCGGTATTCCGAGGGCGGCGAGGATCGCCTGGCGGCTCGTGCGCGCGAAGAAGTCTCCGTCGGACACCCACGACTCGATCGCGGACGAGGACAGCACCATGACGAGGCCGAAGATCACGAGGAAGAGCGTCGTCCCGAGCAGCAGGAAGAACTCGGGTGTCTCGGCGGCGAAGATGCGCCGGACGGCGACGACGGCGGTCGATGGCGTGCGCTCCTCGCCGCCCGATCGATCAGGCGGGGGCGTTCCCGGACGGGGACGGGCCGGAGGCCGGGTGGTCGTCATCCGCCGCCTCTCCCAGGTGCTCGCGCACCGCCTCGGCGAACCGCCTGCCGCGATCCGCGTAGTCCGTGAACTGATCCATCGACGCCGCCGCCGGGGCCAGCAGCACCACGTCGCCAGGGGAGGCGACGGATGCGGCCGCGCGCACCGCGGCGGACATCACGTCCCCAGTCTCCGATTCCTCGACCTCGAGCACCCGCACCTCGGGCGCGTGTCGTGCGAACGCGGCGCGCAGCGCGTCCCGGTCGGTGCCGATGAGCACGACGGCCCTGAGGCGGCTCGCGTGCGCCGCCACGAGCGGCGCCGGATCCACGCCCTTGAGCAGGCCGCCGACGATCCAGACGACGCTCGCGGCCGCGCGCAGCGAGGCGTCGGCGGCGTGCGCGTTGGTGGCCTTCGAGTCGTCGATCCAGGCGATGCCGTCCCGCTCGGCGACGAGCTCTGTACGGTGGGCGTCCATCCGGAAGCCCCGGATCCCCTCGCGGATCCGCCCGGGTTCGACCCCCGCCGCGCGCGCGAGGGCGGAGGCGGCGAGCACGTTCTGCACGGAGTGCGGGGCACCGAGACCCGCGGAGCGCAGCTCGTCGAGCGTCGTGAGCTCGAGGGCGTGGCTGCGGCGCTCCTCGAGGAAGGCGCGGTCGACGAGGATGCCCTCGACGACGCCGAGTTCGCTCGGGCCGGGGACGCCGGGGCCGAAGCCGATCGCCCGGCAGCCCTCCTGCACCTCGGCCTCCTCGACGAGACGCCTGGTCGCCTCGTCCGCCAGGTTGTAGACGCACGCGAGACGCGCGTTCTCGTAGACGCGCCCCTTCGCGGCGAGGTACGCCGCTCGCGAGCCGTGCCAATCGAGGTGGTCGTCGGCGATGTTGAGGCACACGCTCGCGAGCGGGGCGAGGGCGCCACCCGCCCCCGGCACCGGATCGGCGCGATGCGTCCAGTGCAGCTGGTAGCTCGAGAGCTCCACGACGAGCACGTCGAATCCGCCCGGGTCGCGGATCGCGTCGAGCACCGGGATGCCGATGTTGCCGGCCGGGGCCGCCCTCAGCCCGCCCGCGACGAGCAGCTGCGCGGTGAGCTGGGTCGTCGTGGTCTTGCCGTTGGTGCCGGTCACCAGGATCCACTCGGCCGGGGTCCCGTCGGATCGCGGCACCTTGTCGCGCAGCCGCCAGGCGAGCTCGATGTCGCCCCACACCGGGATGCCGGTTTGCGCCGCCCAGAGCAGCAGCGGGTGATCGGGGTGGTACCCGGGCGAGACCACCACGAGCTCGGGGGCGAAGGCGAGGAGCGCATCCGGGACGCCCGCGTCATCCGGATGCTCGAGGAACCGCGAGCCGATCACCTCGAGCAGCTCGCGGTGCTCCGCGCTGCCCCGTGCCGCGATCACGAGGGTTTCGGCACCGAGCTCGGCGAGCGTGTCGGCGACCGCGAACCCGGTGACGCCGAGGCCGAGCACGGCGACGCGCAGCCCCGACCAGTCGGCATGCCAGCTGGTCAGCTCCGCGAGCGGGGCGCTCAGCGGACGTACCATTCGAGATAGAACACGCCGACGCCCGCCGCGACGAACAGCGCCGCGATGAGCCAGAAGCGCACGACGACGGTGATCTCGGCCCAGCCCTTGAGCTCGAAGTGGTGATGCAGGGGGCTCATGAGGAAGATGCGCCTGCCGGTGCCGAAACGCCACTTGGTGAGCTTGAAGTAGGCGCGTTGCACGATGACGGATCCGGTCGTGATGATGAAGAGTCCGCCGATGAGCACGAGCAGCAGCTCGGTGCGGCTGAGGATCGCGAGGGCCGCGAGCACTCCCCCGAGCGCGAGCGAGCCCGTGTCGCCCATGAACAGCTGCGCGGGCGAGGTGTTCCACCACAGGAAGCCGACGAGGGCGCCGGCGACCGCCGCGGCGACGACGGCGAGATCGAGCGGATCGCGCACCAGGTAGCACTTGTAGGCGACCTCCTCGGCGACGCGCGAGCCGAAGCACCACTGGTTGTTCTGCCAGAAGCCGATGAAGATGTACGCCGAGACGGCGAAGATCGAGGCGCCGGAGGCGAGGCCGTCGAGGCCGTCGGCGACGTTCACCCCGTTCGAGGCCGACACCGTGATGAGGTTGACCCACAGCAGGAACAGGATGACGCCGATCACCGGGCCGAAGGCGAACAGGTCGAGCCAGGGGATGTCGCGCACCGCCGAGATGTAGCTCGAGGCCGCGGTCAGCCCGTTCTCGTCCGTCGAGTTGAGGGCGAGCAGGGCGAAGATCGTCGCGACGATCACCTGCCCGAGGATCTTGGACCATCCGCCGAGACCGAGGCTGCGCTGCTTGCGGGTCTTGAGGAAGTCGTCGACGAAGCCGACGATGCCGAGACCGACCATCATCCCGATCACGAGCAGCGCCACCCGGGTGGGCGGCTCCTCGGCGATGAGGTGCCCGACGAGGTAGCCGAGCACGGTGCCCGCCACGAACACGATGCCGCCCATCGTGGGCGTGCCGCGCTTGGTGTGGTGCGACTGCGGACCGTCGTCGCGGATGAACTGCCCCCAGCCGAGCTTCTTGAAGAGCCGGATCCACAGCGGTGTCGTGAGCAGGGTGAAGACGAGCGAGAAGCCGCCCGCGACGAGCAGGGCGATCACGACGCGACTCCCGCGTCGACGTCGGCGAGCCGGTCGCCGAGGAAGCGGAGCCCCGCGGACTTCGACGACTTCACGAGCACGATGTCGCCCTGCCGCAGCTTCTCACGCAGCACATCGTAAGCGGCGTCCGCATCCGGTACGAGCACCGACTCCCCGTCCCAGGAGCCCTCGAGGCCCGCGGCGGCGTGGATGTGCCTGGCTGCCTCGCCCACCACGACGAGCTGCCGGATGTCGAGGCGCACCGCGAGACGCCCGATGCGGTCGTGCTCCTCCTGCGCGTAGGGTCCGAGCTCCGCCATCTCGCCGAGCACGGCGACCGTGCGTCGTCCGCCGTCGCGGCCGAGCTGAGCGAGCGTCTTGAGGGCGGCGGCCATCGAGTCGGGGCTCGCGTTGTAGGCGTCGTTGACGACGACGATGCCGTCGTCGCGTCGGAACAGCTCCATGCGCCAGCGCTCGGCCCGCTGCACCTCCCCGATGGCGGCGATCGCGCGGTCGAGGTCGAGGCCGAGCTCGCGCGCGACGGCGAGGGCCGCGAGGGCGTTCATCACGTGGTGTTCGCCGAGGATGCGCAACCGCACCTCCCGGCGCTCGCCGTCGGCGACGAGCACGAAGCTCGTGCCGTCGATCCCCGTGGCGACGTCGACCGCACGGAGCTCTGCGCTCGCCGAGAGCCCGAAACGGACGACCCTGGCGGCCGTGCGCTGCTCCATCCGGGCGACGCGCTCGTCGTCGACGTTGAGCACCGCGACGGCCGAGGACGGCAGCTCGGTCACCATCTCCGCCTTCGCCGCCTCGGTCGCGTCGATGCCGCCGAACACGCCCGCGTGGGCGAGACCCACCTTGAGCACGACGCCGATGTCTGGCTTCGCGATCGACACCAGGTGCGCGATCTCCCCCTGGCCGCTCGCCCCCATCTCGACGATGAGGTAGCGGGTGGCGCGGTCGATGCGCAGCATCGAGACCGGGGCGCCGACGTGGTTGTTGAAGGAGCTCTCCGGGGCGACGGTCGGAGCATCGGCCGACAGGATCGCGCGCAGCAGGTTCTTCGTCGTGGTCTTGCCGTTCGATCCCGTGATGCCGATCACGCGCAGCTCCCCGTCGGCGTGTACGCGCGCCACGACCTCGCGGGCGAGGGCGGCGAGGGCGGCGACCCCGTCGGCGACGACGAGCTGCGGAACCGGGAGAGCGAGTTCCTCACGGGCGACGACGAGAGCGGCACCGGCCGTGACGGCGTCCGGGGCGAACAGCTGTCCGTCGGTCACCTCGCCGGGCAGGGCGAAGAAGATCGATCCGGGATTGACGCGCCGCGAGTCGGTCTCGACCGAGCCGCCGACGACCGTGGCGGCCCCCACGCCGTCCGGCAGCACGAGACGCCCCCCGAGGAGGCTCGCAAGCTCCCCGAGTCGCAGCGGGATCATGCCCAGCCCGCCTCGCGCAGCGCCGCCCGCGCCTCCTCACGGGCGGAGTACGGGGTGCGCACCCCCTGGATGTCGCGGTAGTCCTGGTGTCCCGGTCCCGCCCACAGGATCGAGTCGCCCTCGCGCGCGAGTCCGACGGCGACCCGGATCGCCTGCTCGGGCGGACTCACCTCATGGATCTCGGGCTGGTGCTCGGCGAGGGCCGCCCCCTCGAGCAGGGTTCTGCGGATCGATACCGGATCCTCGAATCTCGGGTGGTGGTCGGTGATGACGAGGATGTCGCATCCCTCGGCGGCCACGCGCGCCATGTCGTGGCGCTTCGTCGCGTCGCGGTCGCCGTCGGCCCCGAACACCATGATCGTGCGGCCGCTCGTGAACTTGCGCACGGCGGCGAGCGTGTTCTCGAAGGCGTCCGGGCTGTGCCCGAAGTCCACGAAGACGCTCGGCCCGCGATCACCCGATACGCGTTCCGTGCGTCCGGGCAGATAGGCACGGATGCCGCCGTCGGCGGCGAGGGCCGCACCGATCGCCTCGAGCTCGAAGCCGGCCTCGACGAGCATCACGATCGCGAGGCCCGCGTTGGCGGCCATGTGCCAGCCGATGAGCGGCTCGCGCGTGACGAGCTCCCGGCCGTCCGGCCCGGTGAGCCGGAACTCGGTGTGGCCCGCGGTCTCCTCGAGCACCTCGAGGGTCCATTCGGCGGCCGCGAGATCGTCGGCGCTCGCGTGCCCGATCGTGGCGATCGTCGTCACGGGGATGCGCGAGGCATCGACCACCCGGTGCCCGTACGCCGAGTCGAGGCACACCACCCCACGGCGGGCGTGCTCCGGTTCGAACAGCGGCAGCTTCGCCCGGAAGTAGCTCTCCATGTCGGCGTAGTCGTCGAGGTGGTCGTGGCTCAGGTTGGTGAAGCCGACGACGTCGAAGACGAGCCCGTCGACGCGCTGCCGCGACAGCGCCTGGGCGCTCACCTCGATCGCGACCGCGCGGACCCCGGATTCCCGCATCCGCGCCAGGAGGGCGTGCATCTCGCTCGCCTCCGGCGTCGTGAGCAGGCTCACCACCGAGAGCTCGCCGATGTGCCGCTCGGCGGTCGTCGAGAGACCCGTGACGAGACCGAGCTGGCGCAGCACCGCCTCCAGCAGATAGCTCGTGGAGGTCTTGCCGTTGGTGCCCGTGGTCCCGAACAGCAGTGGCGGGTCGTCGTCGGTGCGATAGACCCACGCCGCGATCTGGCCGAGCGCGGCCCGCGGGGACGGGACGAGCACGATCGGCAGCCCGCTGCCGGCCGCGAGCTCGGCACCCGCCTCATCCGTGACGATCGCGACGGCACCGCCCTCGGCTGCCCGCGACGCGAAGCCCGCCCCGTGCGCTTTCAGGCCGGGCACCCCGACGAAGAGGTCGCCTGGGTGCAGGTCGCCCGTCGAGAGCGTGACGCCCGTCACCTCGACACCGTCGAGCTCGCCGCGGTGCTCGAGCCCGAACTCCTGCACGAGGGTGGCGAGCGGCCGCGGCGTCGGATGCTCGGGTCGGAGGATCGGAGGGATCCGTGAGCTCACGCTGCGTGGCCTCCTGTGTCTGTTCGCGTCCCCTGGGCCGGTCGGCCCGCTCACCAGGTCAGCGGGTTCTCCGGGGCCGGAACCGTCGACGGGGTGACGCGGAAGGTCTTGATGACCTGCTTCACGATCGCGTTGAAGGTGGGGGCAGCCGCGAGGGATGTCTTTATCGTAACGGGCTTCGCGAAGGTCACGACAACCGCGTATTGCGGGTCGTCGACGGGGAACACGCCCGCGAGCGAGACGATGCGGTCGGAGCCGTAGCCGTCGCCGTCGGCGACCTCCGCGGTGCCCGTCTTGGCGGCGATCCGGTAGCCGGGGACCGCGAGCTGGCTCGCCATGTAGTACTGGGTGGTGACGCCCTCCATCATGAGCAGCGTCTGGTCGGCGGCCGACTCGGAGACGACCCGTGTCCCCTGGACCTCGGGCACGTCGGTGTACGTGCCGTCGGAGTGCTCGCAGCCCTCCACGAGCGTGAGGGGCACACGGACACCCCCGTTTCCGAGGGTCTGGTACATGCTCACGAGCTGCGCGCTCGTCGCCGTCATCCCCTGTCCGAACTGCTGGGTGACGGAGGTGATCGAGTCGCTCTGCTCGACGGAGCGCACGAGACCGTCGTCCTCGCCCTGGAACCCGGCGCCGGAAGCTTCGGAGCCGAAGCCGAAGCTCTTGAGATAGGCGATGCGGTCCGCGAGCGGCAGCAGCTCCGTCATCTCGGCGATGCCGATGTTGGAGGAGTTCACGAGGATGCCGGCCGTCGTGTAGTGCAGCTCGCCGTGGCCCACCGAGTCGCGGATGGTGAACCCGACGTCGGGGATCGTGTACCCGGAGGGAACGACGAACTGCGTCGTGGGGGTGAGCTTTCCCGCGTCGAGCAGGGAGGCGACGGTCGCCGGCTTGATGATCGATCCGGGTTCGAAGGGCGCGGTGAAGGATCGCGCGCCCGAGTCCTCCGCCGACACCGAGTCGAGGTCGTTCGGGTCGACCGACGGCCAGTCGGCGGCCGCACGGATCTTGCCCGTCCCGATCTCGACGACCATGGCGGTCGCCCACTGGGCGCCGATCGCCGTCCCCTGCTCGGCGAGCGCCTGCTGGGCGAACCACTGCAGGTCGCTGTCGATCGTGAGATGCACGGTGCCGCCGTCGACGGCCGGGGTCTCGACGACCTCCGAGCCGGGCATCTTGACGCCGTCCTCGCTGACCGCGTAGCCCGTCTGGCCGTTCTGCGAGGCGAGGCAGTCGTTCCAGGTCCACTCGGTTCCCGAGAGCGGACCGTCGGTTCCCATGAGGCCGACCAGGTTTCCGGCGATGGCCCCGTTGGGGTAGCTGCGGGCCGGCTGCGGTTCGCTGTACACCCACGGGATGTTCAGCGCGGTGACCGCCTGGAACACGTCGAGCTTGACCGACTTCACGAGATAGGCGAACTTCGACGTCGGATCCTCGGTGAGCGCGGTCGTGAGCTGGGCCGGGTCCGCGCCCGTGAGGTCGGCGATCTCCTGCACCGCGTCCGCGAAGCTCACCTGCGTGCGCGTCGTCACCCCGTCGACCTCCTCGACCCGCTCGAAGCCGTCGAGATCGACGAGATCGGGTGCCGCGGTGATGTTGAAACGGTCGACGCTCGTCGCGAGCACGGTGCCGTTCGCGTCGACGATGCTGCCGCGGGTGCCCCACACCGTGTCGGTGCGGTAGTTGGTGCCCGCCGCGGTCTTGAGCGTGTCGGCGCGCACCACCTGGATGTCGACGAGCCGGATCGAGAACACCACGACGATCGCGAACACCGCGACGACCGCCACGGCGAGCCTGCGACGGGTCCTGCGTGCCTCGATCACCGTTCTCCCCCGCTCAGCGCGTCGTCGGCGACGGTAGCGTGCCGCTCGCTTCGTCGTCGGGAGCGACACTCTCCTCCTGCTGCGTCGTGGAGCCGACGGACGCCGCGTCGAGGGTCGTGCCGTTCGCGGCGGCCTGGGCGGCGGCGATGGCGGCCGCATCGAGCAGGTTGCTGCCGTCGCCGAGCAGGGCGTTCCCGATGAGGTTGCCGCCGGATCCGACGATCTGTCCCGTCGGCGCCGCCGCGCTGCCGAGCGCCTGCCCGGTCGCCAGGTCCAGGAACACCGGGTTGCCGCTCGAGGCCATCCCGAGCGCGGTGGCGTTCTCGATGAGGCTCTGCGTCGAGCTGAGCTGCTCGAGGCGCTCCTCGGCGGCGTGCTGCTGACGCGTGAGGTCGCGATTCTCGCGCTGAAGAGCTGAGATGCGATACGCGCCGTCCGCGAGCACGATGCTCATGAGCAGCTGGGCGAGCAGGATGGCGGCGATGCCGCCGATCGCGACGAGCGCCGCGAAGATGCGCGGGCGGGCGCGGCGCTGGGCGCGCGTCGGCGCGATGTCGAGGTGGCGGCGGGGCGACTCCTCGGGGAGCGCGGCGGGCAGCCCGACGGCGGTTGCGGTGCTCATGCGGCCTCCCGGATCCGCTCGGCGGCACGCAGCCGCACCGGGCTCGCACGCGGGTTGCGGGCGCGCTCCTCGTCGTCGGCGAGCTCGGCTCCGCGGGTGAGGAGCCGGAACTCCGGCCGGTGCTCGGGAAGCTCTACGGGGAGACCGCGGGGCGCGGTCGAGGTCGAGCGGGCGTGGAACTCGCGCTTCACGATGCGGTCCTCGAGCGAGTGGTAGGACATCACGACGATGCGACCGCCGAGCTCGAGAGCGTCCAGGGCGGCGGGGATGGCTCGTTCGAGCACGGCGAGCTCCTGGTTGACCTCGATGCGCAGCGCCTGGAACACGCGCTTGGACTGGTGACCGGCCCGGCGCGCGGCCGCGGGCGTGGCGGCGTCGATGATCGCGACGAGGCGGGCCGAGCTCTCGATCGGCGCGCTGCGGCGCTCCTCGACGATCCGCCGCGCGTAGCGGGGCGCGAGCTTCTCGTCGCCGTACTCCCAGAAGATGCGACGCAGGGTCTCCTCGTCGTACTCGGCGAGGACGCGTGCCGCTGTGAGCTCCGCGGTGTCGTCCATGCGCATGTCGAGCGCGGCGTCCCGGGCGTACGAGAAGCCGCGATCCGTCTCATCGAGCTGCATCGACGAGACCCCGAGATCGAAGAGGATGCCGGCAGCCTGCGAGATGCCGAGCTCGCCGAGGACCTCGGGCATGCGGTCGTAGACGGTGTGCACGAGGTGGACGCGGTCGGCGAACGGGGCGAGGCGCTCGCCCGCGAGGGCGAGCGCGTGGCGGTCGCGGTCGAGACCGACGAGCTGGATGCGGTCGAAGCGCGTGAGCAGCGCCTCCGAGTGCCCGCCGAGTCCGAGCGTCGCGTCGACGACGACCGCCCCTGGCGCGGTGAGGGCGGGAGCGAGCAGCTCGAGGCAGCGCTCGAGCAGGACGGGGACGTGGCGGTCGCTCATATCGCGCGGTGGGTCGGCCCGCGGATCCGATCCCCATCCGGCGCCGCCTGACACCGGGGAAGGTGCGTCAGGAGGCGCGGCTGAGGGTCGCATCCGAGGGATCAGAACAGGCCCGCGATCACCTCCTCGTCGGTGTCGGCGAAGTCGGACTCGGTGGCGGCGTAGTAGCTGTTCCAGGACGCGGTGTCCCAGATCTCGGCGCGGTTGCCCGCCCCGATGACGGTGAGCTCGCGGTCGAGTCCCGCGTACTCGCGCAGCATGGGCGGGATGGTCACGCGGTGCTGCTTGTCCGGCATCTCCTCCGCGGCGCCGCTCAGCAGCAGACGCAGGAAGTCGCGCCCCTTCTTGCCGGTCACGGGCGCCTGGCGGGCGCGCTCGTGGAGCTCCTCGAACTCGCGCTGGCTGAAGAGGTAGATGCAGCGCTCCTGCCCTCTGGTCATGACGATGCCGTTGGCGAAGTCGCTCATGAACTTGGCGGGGAGGATGACGCGCCCCTTCTCGTCGAGCTTGGGGACGAACGTGCCGAGCAGCATGTGTCCCCTTCTCTCCGGCCAGGTCGAGGTATTTCTCCACTTTACTCCACATTCCACCACCGAACAACCAAAATCGGACAAAAATCTGCGATCACGGCTCGGACTTCCCCGTGAATACAAGGAAGTAGCGAGTGGAGGGAGGTGGAGGGATATTCGCCACGGAGGGCGCGCCCGGGCGCCGGATGGGGGCATCCGGGCACGAAAAAAGGCCGACCCGAGGGTCGGCCTCAGAGCTCGCGGCTCAGCTCAGCGACGCGGGTCGAGTCTCGACGGCACCGTGAACCGCAGCGGCGGAGCGACCACGAGCACCACGCCCGCGAACATCGCGGCGAAGCCGAGCACGCCGACGAGGGGCTGACGGATGATGACGCCCGTGACGAGGAGCGCGAGTCCGACGATGACGCCGACGGCGGCGAGCACGATCGCGGTGCCGTTCGCTCGACCCCGGCGCGCACCGACGGTCGTGACGTCCTCGGCCTCGCTGTGGTAGAGGTTGCGCTCCATCTCGTCGAGGAGGCGCTGCTCCTGTTCCGAAAGCGGCATCTCGAGCTCCTTCAGGCATCCGGCGCGCGCGGGTGTCACCGGTGAACACGATTGTAGGCGCGCTGGGCCTGGCTAGGCTAGGCGCGTGGCTGAGAGTACGCGGTTAGTCGACCGGGTAGAGGCTCGGATCGACGACGCGCTCGACGCCCGCACGACGACCCTCGCCGAGATCTCCCCCGATCTCACCCCGCTCGCCGCCCGGGCACGCGAGCTCCTCGCCGGCGGCAAGCGCTTCCGTGCGCTGTTCAGCTACTGGGGCTGGCAGTCGGTCGCCGCGATCGCCGACGCGGGAGACGCGCTGCCCGAGCTCGACGGCCCGAACCCGGGGCGCGAACTCCCGGCGATCGTGTCGGTCGCCGCCGCGCTCGAGCTCTTCCACGCCGCGGCGCTCGTGCACGACGACATCATCGACAGCTCCGATCTGCGGCGCGGCCGGCCCGCCGCGCACCGGGCGTTCGAAGCGCTGCACCGCGACGAGTGCTGGGACGGCGATCACGAGGAGTTCGGCACCTCCGCGGCGATCCTGCTGGGCGACCTGCTCCTCGGCTGGAGCGACGAGCTGTTCGAGGAGGGTCTCGCCATGCTCTCCGGCCGCGATGCCGCCCGGGCGGCCAGGGCCGAGTTCTTCCGGATGCGCACCGAGGTCACCGTCGGCCAGTACCTCGACGTGCTCGAGGAGGACTCCTGGCGCTCCCGCCCCGACAGCGAGGCGCTCCCCCGCGCTCACCGGGTGATCGTGTACAAGTCAGCGAAGTACAGCGTCGAGGCGCCGCTCGCGATCGGCGGCGCGCTCGCGGGAGGCTCGCTCGGCCAGCTCGCAGCTCTCCGTGCCTTCGGGCTGCCGCTCGGGGTGGCCTTCCAGCTGCGCGACGACATGCTCGGCGTCTTCGGCGACCCCGCGGTCACCGGCAAGCCGTCGGGCGACGACCTGCGCGAGGGCAAGCGCACGGTGCTCGTGGGGCTCGCGCGGCAGAAGATGCCTCCGAGCGCGGTGCGCGTGTTCGACGAGCTGCTCGGCGACCCCTCGCTCGACGAGGCCCAGGTGCGGATGCTGCAGAACACCATGCGCGACTCGGGGGCCGCCGATCAGGTGGAGCGGATCATCGCCCACAACGTGCGGGTGGCGCGTGAAGCGCTCGCGGATGCACCGCTCAGCGGCTCGGCGAAGGCGGAGCTCTCGGAGCTCGCCGACCGGGTCACCCGCCGGGAGACCTGACCGCGCCGACCGGAACCCGGGGACCTCCGGAAGGGCGGCATCGCGGCGCACCCCGCTGCCGCGGGGAACACCACCGGCCGGCAACCCGACCACCGGAAAAGGGTTAGAAGGCGAGGGCCTGCGCCACGCGGCGCACCTCGGCCTTGCGGCCGGCGCGAAGGGCGTCGATCGGGGCGACGCCGAGGCTCTCCTCGGGGGAGGTGAGCCAGTGCATCGCCTCCTCGTCGGTGTACCCGGAGTCGGCGAGCAGTACAAGCGTGCCGCGCAGCTCGTGCAGCGGCTCGCCGTCCTTGAGGAACGCGGCAGGCACCCGGAGCACGCCGTCGACGCGTGCGGCCAGCAACTGCCGGTCTTCCAGGAGCCGGTGGATCCTGCTCGGCGAGACGCCGAGCAGCTCGACCAGCTCGGGGATGGTGAGCCACTCGGAGGCGGGTTCGGTCACCTGTCTAGCGTGCATGACGTTCCCGCTGGAGGTGCAGGCGCTAAATGTTACGAACAAGTGAACTCAAACCACAACAGCCACGGTGATTGACACTATTAAACATCTGTGACACGTTATCCCCGGACCGGAAACACCCCAGGGCCGGAGGGGAAGGCAGGACGGCGATGCACCACCACCAGCAGACCGACGATCGCGCGCGCGTCGTCTTCGCGAACCTCACCCCGACCCACGCCGCCCCGAGGCGTCCGGCACGCGACGCGGCCTCCTCCGCCATGCTGAGCAAGAGCATGATGGCCACCATGCCGATCATGCTCGCCGGCGCGCTCACCGTCACCGGCGTCGTGGCCCCCGCGAACGCCGCACCCGCGGCCGAGCGCAAGCCCGCCAAGGCCAAGTCGAGCCTGGGCAGCACGGTGCGCGCCGCCGTCGCGGCCGCATCCGCCAGCGCGAAGGCGCAGTCCGCGATTCCGACGAGCTACACCGTCCAAGCGGGTGACACCGTGTCGGCGATCGCCGGACGCTACGGTCTCGCGACCGCGAGCCTGCTGGCCCTCAACGGCCTCGGCTGGAAGTCGCTCATCTTCCCCGGGCAAGTGCTCAAGCTCACGAGCGGCACCGTCGCCCCGAGCACTCCGGCCGCCTCGGCCGCGACGACCGGAGGCCGCTACACGATCCAGACGGGCGACACGATCAGCCGGATCGCGGCGAAGTTCGGCGTGTCGGCCCAGTCCCTGCTCACCGCGAACGGGCTCGGCTGGTCGAGCATCATCTATCCCGGTCAGACCATCGCCATCCCGGGCACCGTGCTCGCCACCGAGAACGTGTCCTCGGTCACCCCCGCCACCCCGGCCACCACGACCCAGGAGGCGACGACCCCCGTCGTGTCGACCCCCGCGCCGGTGCTCAGCTCGAGCTACCTCATCAAGTCGGGCGACACGATCTCCTCGATCGCGCAGAAGTTCGGCGTCGGCGTCCAGGCGATCCTCGACGCCAACGGCCTCAACCGGTCGAGCATCATCTACGCGGGCCGCGCCCTCACCATCCCGGACGTCAACGTCGTGCAGGACGGCACGACCGTCACGGGTCTCACCGAGGAGATGGCGGCCAATGCGCGCATCATCATCCAGGTCGGACGCGAGCTCGGGGTGCCGGATCGCGGCATCATCATCGCTCTCGCGGCCGCCATGCAGGAGTCGAGCCTGCGCAACATCGACTACGGCGACCGGGACTCGCTCGGCGTGTTCCAGCAGCGTCCGAGCACCGGATGGGGCACCCCCGAGCAGCTCCTCAACGTCTCGTACGCGGCGCGCCTGTTCTACGGCGGGCCCTCGAACCCCAACAAGGGGGTGACCCGCGGACTGCTCGACATCGTCGGCTGGCAGGAGCTGAGCCTCACGCAGGCTGCCCAGGCCGTGCAGATCTCCGCCTACCCCGACGCCTACGCCAAGTGGGAGACGAGCGCGACATCGTGGCTGGCGCAACTGGGCTGACCGAACCGGTCGCCACGGTTCCCGAGGCAGCGTGGCGGCCCGGAGACTCCGGCGCGCCCTCCTACACTCGGAAGGTGACCACGAGCACCACCGATCCCCTGATCGGCCGCCTGATCGACGGGCGCTATCAGGTGCGGTCCCGCATCGCGCGGGGCGGGATGGCGACCGTGTATCTCGCGACGGATCTGCGGCTCGAGCGCCGCGTCGCCGTCAAGGTCATGCACTCTCACCTCGCGGACGACAGCCAGTTCAAGCAGCGCTTCATCCAGGAGGCGCGATCCGCCGCCCGCCTCGCGCACCCCAACGTCGTCAACGTCTTCGACCAGGGGCAGGACGAGGACTCCGCCTACCTCGTCATGGAGTACCTGCCGGGGATCACCCTCCGCGATCTGCTGCAGGAGCACGGCGCGCTCACCGCCGAGCAGACGATCGACATCGCGGAGTCGGTGCTCGCAGGGCTCGCCGCCGCGCACCGGGCCGGCATCGTGCACCGCGACCTCAAGCCCGAGAACGTGCTGCTCGCCGACGACGGCCGCATCAAGATCGGCGATTTCGGGCTCGCGCGCGCCGCATCCGCGAACACCGCGACGGGCGCCGCCCTGCTCGGCACGATCGCCTACCTCTCCCCCGAGCTCGTCACGCGGGGGATCGCGGATGCCCGCAGCGACATCTACGCGGTGGGCATCATGATGTACGAGATGCTCACGGGCGAGCAGCCGTACAAGGGCGAGCAGCCCATGCAGATCGCCTACCAGCACGCCAACGACTCGGTGCCGCCACCGTCGAACGCCAATCCGCGGGTTCCCGCCGAGCTCGACGAGCTCGTGCTGTGGGCGACCGCGCGCGACCCGGAGGAGCGCCCGCGCGACGCCCGCGTCATGCTCGAGCAACTGCGCGACACCGAGACGCTGCTGCACACCGCGCTGCCGACGGCCGCCACGGCGATCCAGAAGACGATGGTGCTGCCCTCGGCACGCCAGAGCACCGCCGAGACCCAGGTGCTCGGCGGCCGTGCGCCGCTCGCACCGCAGGGCACCGCGCCCGTAAGTCCCAACGCCGCGAAGCTGCGCCGCAAGGCCGATGCCAGGAGGCGCCGCGGATGGCTCGCGGTCGTGCTCGTGCTCGTGCTCGCCGTCGCGGCCGGCGGCGCCGGGTGGTGGTTCGGCGCGGGACCGGGAGCGCACGTGACGATCCCGGCGTCGATCCTGACGGCGCAGCCGGATGACGCCCGCGCGGCCCTCACGGCGCTCGGCGTCGAGGTGGCCGAGGAGCTCGCCCACGACCACTCGGTCGAGGTGGCGGCAGGCCTCGTCATGGGGTCCGCCCCCGAGCCGGGCGCGAGCGTGCTCAAGGGCTCGACCGTGACTCTCATCGTCTCCGACGGACCCGCGCCGACGACGATCGGCGCGCTGGCCGGGCAGGATCTCGCAACCGCGCAGGCGGCCATCCTCGCGGCCGGACTCGTCGTCGACCCCGACATCGAGTACGTCTTCAACGAGCAGCCGAAGGACGTCGTGCTCGCCGCCACAGTCACGGGCACGGATGGCAGTGCGGTCGACGTCGGCCAGGGCAGCGATGCGCTCTTCGAGGGCCAGACGGTCGAGCTCACGGTCTCGGCGGGTCCGCTTCCCGCCATCCAGGGGCTGAGCTTCGATGCGGCCGTCGCCGAACTCGCCAAGGTGGGTGTCAATACGGAGTCGGCACCCCAGCAGGACTACAACGACACGGTGCCAGAGGACACCGTGATCGGGATCGTCGGCACGGACCCGGTCCACCCGAACGACACGGTGCTCCTGAGCGTCTCGCTCGGTCCCGTCCCGGTCGACATCCCGGACATCGTCGGCATGAACTGGATCGCCGCGAAGCAGAAGCTCGCCGACGTCGGCCTCACCTTCGAGTACTGGAACGACACCAGCAAGCTCATCGGCGATTCCCTTCCCGGCATCGCCACCGTCGAGGAGATCGACCCGGCGAGCGGGCAGCTCCCGAAGGGCAGCGCCGTCCGCGTCCGCCTCAGCGCGGGCGGTTGAACTCGCGAATCACGTGAGGAGGCGGGGGCGAATCGGATCCGCGAGACATTCCTGTCTCATGGATCGCGGGTCCGATTAGCCCCCGGCGACGTCGAGAGGACGGCTCAGCGCGCGGTGAGTTCCTCCGCACTGCGCTGTTCGCTCGCGGAGGTGCTCACCTCGCGGTGAGCTCCTCCGCGACGAGGAACGCGAGCTCGAGCGACTGCATGTGGTTGAGCCGCGGGTCGCACAGCGACTCGTAGCGCGTCGCCAGCGTCGCCTCGTCGATCATCTCCGAGCCGCCGAGGCACTCGGTGACGTCGTCACCGGTCAGTTCCACGTGGATGCCGCCCGGGTGGGTGCCCGCCGCCCGGTGCGCCTCGAAGAAGCCGCGCACCTCGTCCACGACGTCGTCGAAGCGCCGCGTCTTGTAGCCGGTCGGCGTCGTGATGCCGTTGCCGTGCATCGGATCGGTGACCCACAGCGGCGTCGCGTCGAAGCCCTTGATCGCCTCGAGCAGGGGCGGCAGCGCATCCCGGACCTTCCCCGCGCCCATCCGCGTGATGAAGGTGAGCCGGCCCGGCTCGCGCTCGGGGTCGAGCTTGTCGATGAGCCGCTCCATCGTCGAGGGGTCCGTCGCCGGGCCGAGCTTCACCCCGATCGGGTTGCGGATGCGCGAGAAATAATCGACGTGGGCCCCGTCGAGCTCGCGCGTGCGCTCCCCGATCCACAGGAAGTGCGCCGAGGTGTTGACGGGCGTCCCGTTGCGGGAGTCGATGCGCGTCATGGGCCGCTCGTAGTCCATGAGCAGCCCCTCGTGCGAGGTGTAGAACTCGACGCGCTTGAGCTCGTCGAAATCGGCCCCGGCGGCCTCCATGAAGCGGACGGCGCGGTCGATCTCCTTCGCGAGGCCCTCGTAGCGCTGGTTGGCCGGGTTCTCCGCGAAGCCCCTGTTCCAGGAGTGCACCTGACGCAGGTCGGCGAACCCGCCCTGCGTGAAGGCGCGGATGAGGTTGATCGTCGACGCCGCCGTGTGGTAGCCCTGCACGAGGCGACGCGGGTCGGCCCGCCGCGACTCGGCGGTGAAGTCGTAGCCGTTGACGATGTCGCCGCGGTAGGCGGGCAGCGTGACCTCGCCGCGGGTCTCGAGATCGCTCGAACGGGGCTTGGCGAACTGCCCCGCCATCCGCCCCATCTTGACGATCGGCATCGAGGCGCCGTAGGTGAGCACGATGGCCATCTGCAGCAGGGTCTTCACCCGGTTGCGGATCTGCTCGGCGGTCGCCCCCGCGAAGGTCTCGGCGCAGTCGCCGCCCTGCAGCAGGAACGACTCCCCGCGCGCGGCTCGCGCGAGCCGGTCGCGCAGGATGTCGACCTCACCCGCGAAGACCAGCGGCGGCAGGGTCGCGATCTCGGCCGACGCGGCGGCGACGGCATCCGGGTCCGGCCACTCCGGCTGCTGCTTGATCGGCAGCTCCCGCCAATAGTCGAGGCCGGCGATCACAGCGGGATCTGCCTGCACGACGGGCTCGGTGGGGTCTGCCACGGGGAGTTCCTCTGGTTCTGTTCTGGGCGGGATGCGGGCTCTCAGCCCAGCGGTTCAGCCTAGCCGAGCGTCGCCGATGTCGACTGCGGACGCCCCTTCACGCTCGACGCGTACACATCGACGTACTCCTGGCCAGCCAGGTGCGCGAGCTCGTACATGATCTCGTCGGTGATCGATCGCAGCACGAAACGGTCGCCCTCCATCCCGGCGAAACGCGAGAAGTCGAGCGGCTCGCCGAACACGATCCCCACGCGCCGCACCTTGGGAAGCTTCGCCCCGACCGGCATGACCTTCTCGGTGTCGATCATCGCGACCGGGACCACCTGCACCCCCGCCTCGAGCACCATGCGCGCGATGCCCGTGCGACCCCGGTACAGCCTGCCGTCGTGACTGCGGGTGCCCTCCGGGTAGATGCCGAGCCAGCCGCCGGCGGCGAGGTGGTCCAGGCCTGTGTTGAGCGAGGCCTCCGAGGCCTTGCCGCCGGAGCGGTCGATGGGGAGCTGGCCGATGGCGAGGAAGAACCAGCGCACGATCCGCCCCTTGAGGCCTCGGCCCGTGAAGTACTCGCTCTTCGCGAGGAAACGGATCTGCCGATCGACCACGAGCGGCAGGAAGACCGAGTCCATGAACGAGAGATGGTTGCTCGCGAAGATGACCGCGCCTTCGCGCGGCACGTTCTCGTAGCCGCGCACCCACGGCCGGAACACGGAGAGCATGAAGGGGCCGACGATGACGTTCTTCAGGAACAGATAGAACACGCGCGCGCTCCTCCCCCCGCGAGTCTAGGCGCGACGGATGCCGCGGCCGTCACGCGTCTCCGGCCGCCGCGCGCGAGCGGGCGATGTCGGCCGCGCCGACCACGCCCGCGTCGTTGACGAGCTCGGCGGTCGCGAAGCCGGGCTCCGGCCGGAAGCCGCGCGCGGGGAGGTGGGACAGATAGGACTCCCGGATCGGTTCGAGCAGCAGTTCTCCCGCCGCCGCGACACCGCCGCCGAACACGAACACCTCCGGGTCGAGCACCGCGGTCAGCGAGGCGGCCGCCTGGCCGAGCCAGCCGCCCAGCTCTCGCAGGGCGAAGAGGGCGCCCGGATCCTCCGCGACGATGAGCTCGTACACGGCCTGGCCGTCGAGCTCGCCGCGCTCGGCACGCGCGGCAGCGAGCGCCTGCCCGATACCGCGCTGGTCGGCGATCTCGTTCGCGAAGCGCAGCAGCGCGCGCCCCGAGCCGTACTGCTCGATGCAGCCGTGCTGACCGCATCCGCATGACAGGCCACCAGGCACGACGCGCAGGTGCCCGATCTCGCCCGCCGCGCCGAAGCCGCCGCGCAGCAGCCTGCCGCCGGCGACGATCGCGCCGCCCACCCCTGTGCCGATCGTCAGCAGGGTCATGTCGCGGCGCCCCCGACCGGCTCCGAAACGGAACTCCGCCCATCCGGCCGCGTTGGCGTCGTTGTCGATCGTGATGTCGAGCCCGGGCAGCCGGTCCGACAGCTCGGCGCGGAGCGGCTCGCCGCGCCACGGGATGTTGGGCGTGTAGTAGACGGTCGACTGCGCGGCGTCGATGAACCCGGGGGCGGCGACGCCGACGGCGGCGAGCTGCGCATCCGCGCGCAGGCTCTCCACGACCTCGACCACGGTGCGGATGATCTCCGCGCCGTCGCCCGCGGGGGTGGGGCGACGCTCCTGGCGCACGATCGTGCCGTCCTCAGCCACCAGGCCGCCCGCGATCTTGGTCCCGCCGATGTCGATTCCGATGGCATGCACGAAGGTGGAGTCTATCCAGCGGGCGGCGGATGCGGCATCCGGGAGGGCAGCGGCGCGGACCGGGATCGCACCGGGTTACAGTGGAGGCACTTCCCGACCCTGTCCGGTACCGAAGGAGCTGCCGTGAACGAGATCTACGTCCCCGCCGTCGTCCCCGCCGATCCGGAAGCCAACACGACGGATCTGCTCGTCGAGCGCGTCGTGGCGACCCCCGACGCGCCGCTGTTCGCCCTCCCCACTGCCGAGGGCGGCTGGGAGGACGTCTCGACCGCCGAGTTCCACCGCCAGGTCGTCGCCCTCGCGAAGGGCCTCATCGCCGCGGGAGTGAAGCCGGGCGATCGGATCGGATTCATCTGCCGCACCCGGTACGAGTGGACCCTCATCGACTTCGCGGCCTGGTTCGCGGGCGCCGTGCTCGTGCCCATCTACGAGACCTCTGCACCCGCCCAGATCGCGTACACGCTCACCGACTCTGGCGCATCCGCCCTCATCGTGGAGACCGCGGAGCACTTCTCGCGCTTCGACGAGGTCGCATCCGAGCTGCCCCAGATCTCCAAGATCTGGCAACTCCACCTCGGCGACCTCGACAAGCTCGTCGCCGGGGGCACCGGGGTCGACGATGCCGAGGTCGAGGATCGCCGCTCGGCGGCGAAGGGCTCCGACCTGGCGACCCTCATCTACACCTCGGGCTCCACCGGGACCCCCAAGGGCTGCGTGCTCACCCACTCCAACTTCGTGGAGCTGTCCCGCAACGCGGCGGTCGTCATGAAGGAGGTCGTCGCCCCCGGATCGTCGACGCTGCTGTTCATCACGACGGCGCACGTGTTCGCGCGCTTCATCTCGATCCTCGCCGTGCACGCGGGCGTCAAGGTGGGCCACCAGGCCGACACCAGGCAGCTGCTGCCCGCGCTCGGCAGCTTCAGGCCCACCTTCCTGCTGGCGGTGCCGCGCGTGTTCGAGAAGGTGTACAACTCGGCCGAGCAGAAGGCCTCCGCGGGCGGCAGGGAGAAGATCTTCCACAAGGCAGCCCAGGTCGCGATCGACCACTCGAAGGCGCTCGACGCGGGCGCGGTTCCGCTCGGACTGAGGCTCCAGTTCGCCCTCTTCGACAAGCTCGTCTACGGCAAGCTGCGGGAGGCGATGGGCGGCCGGGTGCGCTACGCGGTCTCCGGGTCCGCGCCGCTCGGCCTCCGCCTCGGCCACTTCTTCCGCAGTCTCGACGTCAAGATCCTCGAAGGCTACGGTCTCACCGAGACGACGGCGCCCGCGACCGTCAACGTGGTCTCCAAGTTCAAGATCGGCACGGTCGGCGCCCCGCTGCCCGGCGTCGGCATCCGGATCGCGGACGACGGGGAGGTGCTCGTCAAGGGCGTCGACGTGTTCGCCGGCTACTGGAACAAGCCGGAGGAGACGGCGGCGGTGTTCACCGGCGAGTGGTTCCACACGGGCGACATCGGCTCGCTCGACGACGAGGGCTACCTCACGATCACCGGACGCAAGAAGGAGATCATCGTCACCGCGGGCGGCAAGAACGTCGCCCCCGCCGGTCTCGAGGACCCCATCCGCGCCAACCCGATCGTCGGCCAGGTCGTCGTGGTCGGCGACCAGAAGCCGTTCATCTCGGCGCTCGTGACCCTCGACCCCGAGATGCTGCCGGTGTGGCTCGCCAACAACGGCGAATCCAGCGACATGAGCCTCACGGAGGCCGCCCGCAACCCGAAGGTGATCGCCGAGGTGCAGCGCGCCATCGACGCCGCCAACGCGAAGGTGTCGCGGGCCGAGTCGATCCGCAAGTTCACGATCCTCGACACCGAGTTCACCGAGGCGTCCGGCCACCTGACCCCGAAGCTCTCGATCAAGCGCAACGTCATCGTGAAGGACTTCGCGCCACAGATCGAGGAGCTCTACTCCGGCGCCCCCGTCACCGAGGGCATCGCGCTCCGCTGATTCGTCTGGCGCCGCGATGATCCACGGCGCGGGGCAGCCGGGTCAGGACTGGAACCAGTCGGCCTGGCGGATGGCGCGCATGGCCTCGCGCTTGACGTCGGGCTCGAGGCCCTCGATGTAGAGCCTGCCGTCGAGATGGTCGCTCTCGTGCTGGAGCGCCTGCGCCATGAGGCCGTCGCCCTCGAGCACGACCTCGCACCCGTCGACGTCGACACCCGTGACGCGCGCCCAGGGGTGACGCAGCCGCGGGAAGTAGAAGCCAGGCACAGAGAGGCAGCCCTCGTCGACGAGTTCCGGCTCGCCGTCCACCTCGAGCACGGGGTTGATGACGTAGGAGATGTCGCCGTCGATGTTGACGCTGAAGGCGCGCAGCCCGACCCCGATCTGGGTCGCGGCGACACCGGCCCGACCGGGCGGGCGGACGCTGTCGACGAGGTCCTCGACGAGAGAACGCACCCGCGGGTCGCCAGGGTCGGCGATCTGGTCGGTCCTCGAGCGGAGGACGGGGTCGCCGAAGAGGCGGATCTGGCGTTCGGTCATCGGCTGTGTCTCACGAGCTGCGCGTGGCCGGAAGGCCGTCGATGACGAGAGCGGCGAGCTCGCGTGCGGACGCCCGGGTGAAGGGCTTGAGATTCGACCAGCGCACGACCGATCCGGCGGCGAGCTCGGAGTCGTACGGCATCCGGACGACGGCGCGGACGCGCGAGGAGAAGTGCGCCTCGATCTCGTCGAGCTTGACGAGGTTGGTGCCGTGGGTGGCGGTGTTGATGGCGACGACCGCGTTCCGCACGAGCTCGCCGTAGTTGTTGGCCTCGAGCCAGGTGAGGGTCTCGGAGGCGAGCCGCGCCTCGTCGACGCTGCCGCCCGACACGACGACGATGCCGTCGGCGCGCTGCAGGGTCGCCCGCATGACCGAGTGCACGATGCCCGTTCCGCAGTCGGTGAGGCAGATCGAGTAGTACCGCGAGACGAGGTCGGCGACGACGTTGTAGTCGTTCTCGTCGAACGCCTCCGAGAGCAGCGGGTCGGTGTCGGAGGCGAGCACATCGAGACGGGTCTCGTCACGCGAGACGTGGGTCGAGAACTCGCTGAAATCCTTGATCGCGGCCGCGTGGGTGACGATGTCGCGCACGGTGGAGCGGGTCTGCTTGGCGACGCGCTCGGACAGGGTGCCGCGGTCGGGGTTGGCGTCGACGGCGATGATGCGGTCGTCGCGTGCCTCGGCGAGGGCCATCCCGAGCAGCGTCGTGACGGTCGTCTTGCCGACGCCTCCTTTGCGGGTGAGCACGGGGACGTACCGCGTGCCGCCCTCGAAGCGCTGGGTGATGCGGGCATCGAGTGCCTTGCGCTCGCGCACTCTGGGCGAGTCGCCCAGGTTCACCAGGTGCAGGGTGCTCGCGTAGACGAACGCCGGCCACGCGCCCTCCGGCGCATGGCGGGTGCGTTTGGGCTCGAGCAGACGGTCGGCGGTCAGCATCGCGGCCGGCTCGGGAGCGGAGACACCCCCGCGCTTGCGGTCCCGGCGCGAGTAGAGCTCGTCGTCGGCCGGCAGCGGCACGACGGGCGTCCCCGCCTCGGTCACCGCCTCCTCGTCGGCGACGCGGACGATGTCGGGCAGGACCTCGATCGAGACGGTGCCGGTGCCCGCCTCGGGGGTGACAGGGGCGAGGGATGCCGGGGTCGCCACGATCTCGCCGAGCGCCACTCTGGCCTCGTCCTCCGGCGCCTCGTACCGCTCGACGGGCAGCTCGATCGAGAGGGTGAGGCTCTCTTGAAGCTCCGACGCCGGTTCGGGCTCCGCCGCCCCGCTCAGGGGCACGAGACCCTCCTCGGGGTCCTGCCCCGTGTTCCGCACCATGATCGCGACCCTACTCGACGACGACCAGGAGGTCTCCCGCGTCGACCTGCTGGGTCGTGGGCACGGCGAGGCGCCGCACGACTCCGGCGACGGGGGTTGTGATGGTGGCCTCCATCTTCATGGCCTCGATCGTCGCGATGGCGTGGCCCGCCTCGACGCGTTCGCCCTCCGTCACCTTGAGCGTCACGACGCCGGAGAACGGCGCCGCGACCTGCCCCGGCTTGCCGGCATCCGCCTTCTCGGCGCTCGCGGTCTGCACCAGGATCGAGCGGTCGCGCACGAACACGGGCCGGAGCTGCCCGTTGAGGGTCGTCATGACGGTGCGCATCCCCTTCTCGTCCGCCTCGCCGATCGCCTCGAGGCCGACGAACAGGCTGACGCCCGGACCCATGTGAACCGTGTGCTCCGTGCCGGACTTGAGGCCGTAGAGGTAGTCGACGGTGTCGAGGCTGGAGAGATCGCCGAACATCTCGCGCACCTGCTCGAACGCTTTGGTGGGAGCAGGGAACAGCAGTCGGTTGAGGGTCGAACGGCGCGACGCGGTGTCGCCCGCAAGTCCCGCACGGTCGTCATCGCCGAGCGGTTCGATCCCGATGCGCACCTCGCGCCCGGTGAGCACCTTCGTGCGGAACGGCTCCGGCCATCCGCCGGGCAGGTCACCCAGCTCCCCCGCCATGAATCCGATGACGGAGTCGGGAATGTCGTACTTGTCGGGGTTCTGCTCGAAGTCGGCCGGGTCGGCGTTCGTCGCCGCGAGCTGCAGCGCGAGGTCGCCGACGACCTTCGAGGAGGGGGTGACCTTGGGAGGCCGGCCGAGGATGCGATTGGCCTCCGCGTACCAGTCCTCGACCTTCTCGAACTGGTCGCCGAGCCCGAGCGCGATCGCCTGCTGACGGAGGTTGGAGAGCTGGCCGCCGGGGATCTCGTGATGGTAGACGCGCCCGGTTGGGCCGGGCAGACCCGACTCGAAGGGCCGATAGACGCGGCGCACGGCCTCCCAGTACGGTTCGAGGTCACTCACCGCCTGCAGCGACAGACCGGTGTCGCGATCGGTGTGGGCGGTCGCGGCGACGAGCGCGGAGAGACTCGGCTGGCTCGTGGTGCCCGCCATCGGCGCGGAGGCGGCATCGACGGCATCCGCACCGGCGCGGCTCGCCGCGAGCAGCGTCGCGAGCTGACCGCCCGCCGTGTCGTGGGTGTGCACGTGGACGGGGAGGTCGAAACGCTCGCGCAGGGCGGCGACGAGCGTCTCGGCGGCGCCTGCCCGCAGCAGACCAGCCATGTCCTTGATGGCGATGACGTGCGCCCCGGCGTCGACGATCTGCTCGGCGAGGGTGAGGTAGTAGTCGAGCGTGTAGAGCTTCTCGGCGGGGTCGAGCAGGTCGCCCGTGTAGCACAGCGCGACCTCGGCGAGGGTCGTTCCGGTCGCGAGCACCGCGTCGATCGCGGGGCGCATCTGGTCGACGTCGTTGAGCGCATCGAAGATGCGGAAGATGTCGATGCCGGTCGCGGCGGCCTCCTGCACGAAGGCTTCGGTCACTTCGGTCGGGTACGGCGTGTAGCCGACCGTGTTGCGTCCGCGCAGCAGCATCTGGATCGCGATGTTGGGCAGCGCCTCCCGCATAGCCGCGAGTCGCTCCCACGGATCCTCGCCGAGGAAGCGCAGGGCGACGTCGTAGGTCGCCCCGCCCCAGGCCTCCACCGAGAGCAGTTCCGGGGTGAGGCGGGCGAGGTGCGGCATGACGGCGACGAGGTCCTTGGTGCGCACGCGCGTCGCGAGCAGCGACTGGTGGGCGTCGCGGAAGGTCGTCTCGGTGACGGCGAGCGCGTGCTGGGTGCGGAGCGCGGCGGCGAAGCCGGCTGGTCCGAGTTCGAGCAGACGCTGCCGCGATCCGGCGGGGGCGGGCTGACCGAGCTCGACCGCGGGCAGTTTGAGCGCCGGGTCGATGGCCCCTGCGCCGTCGCCGTTGGGCTGGTTGACGGTGACATCGGAGAGCCAGTTGAGGATCTTCGTCCCGCGGTCGCGCGACTCGCGGCCGCGGACGAGCCAGGGACGCTCGTCGATGAACGAGGTCGACACGTCGCCCGCGAGGAAGTCCGGGTCGTCGAACACCGCCTGCAGGAAGGGGATGTTGGTCGCCACCCCGCGCAGCCGGAATTCCGCGAGTCCGCGCCGGGCGCGGCGCACGGCCGAGGGGAAGTCGCGTCCGCGGCAGATCAGCTTCACGAGCATCGAGTCGAAGTAGGGCGAGACCTGGGCCCCCGCGGCGACCGTTCCGCCGTCGAGCCGGATGCCGGCGCCGCCCGGCGAGCGGTAGGTGGTGATCTTGCCGGTGTCGGGGCGGAAGCCGGCCGACGGGTCCTCGGTCGTGATACGGCACTGGATGGCGTAGCCGCGCGGCTGCAGCTCCTCCTGGTGCAGTCCGAGATCGGCGAGCGTCTCCCCCGCCGCGATCCGCATCTGCGCCTGCACGAGGTCGACGTCGGTGACCTCCTCGGTGACCGTGTGCTCGACCTGGATGCGGGGGTTCATCTCGATGAACACGTGCCGGCCCGCGCGCTCGCCCGCGGTGTCGAGCAGGAACTCGACCGTGCCCGCGTTGACGTAGCCGATCGATCTCGCGAAGGCGACGGCATCCCGGTGCATCGCCTGACGGATCGAGTCGTCGAGTCTGGGGGCCGGTGCGATCTCGACGACTTTCTGGTGGCGCCGCTGCACCGAGCAGTCCCGCTCGAACAGGTGGATCGTCTCGCCGCTCGCGTCCGCGAGGATCTGCACCTCGATGTGCCGGGGCCGCACCACCGCCTGCTCGATGAACATGGTGGGATCGCCGAAAGCGCTGTCCGCTTCGCGCATGGCGGCCTCGAGGGCCGGCCGCAGCTCCTCGCGCGTGTCGACCCGCCGCATCCCGCGCCCTCCGCCGCCCGCGACGGCCTTGGCGAAGACGGGGAATCCGATCTCGTCGGCCCCGCGCAGCAGCTCGTCGATGTCGGTCGTCGCGGGGGTCGACTTCAGCACCGGCACGCCGGCGGCGATCGCGTGCTCCTTCGCGGTGACCTTGTTGCCCGCCATCTCGAGCACCTGCTCGCCCGGGCCGATGAAGGTGATGCCGTTGGCCGCCGCGGCGGCGGCGAGCTCCGGGTTCTCGGAGAGGAAGCCGTACCCCGGATAGATCGCGTCGGCGCCAGACTCCTTGGCGACGCGGATGATCTCGCCGACGTCGAGGTAGGCCCGGACCGGATGCCCCTCCTCGCCGATCAGGTACGCCTCGTCCGCCTTCAGGCGGTGCATCGAGTTGCGATCCTCCCACGGGTACACGGCGACCGTGCGAGCCCCCAGCTCGTAGGCGGCGCGGAACGCGCGGATCGCGATCTCACCTCGGTTGGCGACCAGGATCTTCGAGAACATGCGGTCCTTCCTGCCCTCGGGCCGATGTCGTCATGGGGGGTTTGGGTTCTTTCAGACTAGTGAAGGTAGGGTGATTTCTCGTGCACGTTCTGAGCGTCAGCTCCCTCAAGGGGGGCGTGGGGAAGACCACCGTCACGCTGGGACTGGCATCCTCCGCCTTCGCGCGGGGCATCTCGACCCTCGTGGTCGATCTCGACCCGCAGTCGGATGTCTCGACCGGCATGGACATCAACGTCGCCGGTCACCTCAACATCGCCGACGTGCTCGCGTCCCCCAAGGAGAAGATCGTACGGGCCGCGATCGCCCCCTCGGGGTGGATCCGCGGCCGCACCGGCAAGATCGACGTGCTCATCGGCTCGCCCTCGGCGATCAACTTCGACGGACCGCATCCGTCGATCCGCGATATCTGGAAGCTCGAGGAGGCGCTCGCCCACGTCGAGAAGGAGTACGAGCTCGTGATCATCGACTGCGCGCCGTCGCTCAACGCGCTGACCCGCACGGCGTGGGCCGCATCCGACCGGGTGGTCGTGGTGACCGAGCCCGGTCTCTTCTCTGTGGCGGCCGCCGATCGTGCGCTGCGCGCGATCGAGGAGATCCGCCGCGGGATCTCGCCGCGGCTGCAGCCGCTCGGCATCATCGTGAACCGCGCGCGCGTGCAGTCGCTCGAGCACCAGTTCCGCATCAAGGAGCTGCGCGACATGTTCGGGCCGCTCGTGCTCTCACCGCAGCTGCCGGAGCGCACCTCGCTGCAGCAGGCGCAGGGTGCCGCGAAACCGCTGCACGTCTGGCCGGGCGAGGGAGCCCAGGAGATGGCTCACAACTTCGACGTGCTGCTCGAGCGCGTGCTGCGCAGCGGCCGCCTCGTCGGCGACGAGCCCCAGCCCGCCTGAGCCTCCGCGCGTCGAGCCCATCTCGATGTGCCGGGATCACGCAATTCAGGAGATCCGCACGATCTGGCGCGTCCCGCGGCGCATCCGGCCGTCTCCTCCTGAGTTACGGAAACTCCAGGACTGCGGAGAGGCAGAGGGACCCGGATGCGCAGCGGCGATTCGGTCCGAGCCTCAGCTGGCGGCGCGCTTGGCGCGGCGGGCGGCGAGTTCGTCGCTCGGGTCGACCACCGTGGCGTCGAGCTCGACGAGGCTCGACTCGACCTCGCGCAGCACCTTGCCGACGGCGATGCCGAACACCCCCTGACCGCGGCTCACGAGGTCGATGACCTCGTCGTCGGAGGTGCACAGGTAGACGGAGGCGCCGTCGGACATGAGGGTCGTCTGGGCGAGATCGCTGACGCCCGCCTCGCGCAGCTGGTTGACGGCGGTGCGGATCTGCTGCAGCGAGATGCCGGTGTCGAGCAGGCGCTTCACGAGCTTGAGCACGAGGATGTCACGGAAGCCGTAGAGACGCTGCGATCCGGATCCGGCGGCCCCCCGGATGGTGGGTTCGACGAGCTCGGTGCGCGCCCAGTAGTCGAGCTGTCGATAGCTGATGCCGGCGGCGCGGGCGGCGATGGCGCCCCGGTAACCTGCGGTGTCGTCGAGTTCGGGAAGGCCGTCGGTGAAGAGCAGGCCGAGGTCGTAGCGCGCTCCTTGGCCGACCGCGCTCTGCTCGCCGGTGTCGCTCATGTCGACCGTCCTCCCTGCGCGAGCCCGTCCATAACCCTCAGGTTGAAGTTGAACTTGATCCTCGCTGTCCTCGTCAACGGTACCCACCGGAGCGGGCGTCATCAATCACATCCGTGCGAGTACCCGGCGTGTCGCGGAGAATATCGCCGTGCGCCTCAGAGCCGCCCGAGCGCCGAACGGATGAGGCTCGAGCGGACCACCTCGAGCTGACCCGCGATCTCCCGGGCGAGCTCCTGCGCCTTGGCGCGGCTCGCGGCGTCCTTGCGGCGCGCGATGGGGATGAGCGCCGACTCGATGAGGCCCAGCTCCCGTTCCGCGGCGGCACGGAATCCGCGCAGGTGCCGCGGCTCGATGCCGGATCGCTGCAGCTCGACGAGCGCCTTGAGCACCGCGAGCGCATCCTCGCCGTAGTGATCGGCGGGAACGATGAGCGACGCCGACACGGCATCCTGCAGCAGCATGGCGTTCGCGCCCGCCTCGCGGATGAGCTCCTCGCGCGTGAGACGGCGATCTTTCGGGAGCATCGACGGCGCCGCGACCTTGGCGCCGCCGGGCAGCACGGGCTCGCGTCCGGCGTCGAGTTCGGCGAGGTAGCTGCGGATGACCTTGTGAGGCACGAAGTAGTCGCGCTGGATCGACAGCACGAGCCGCAACCGCTCGACGTCGGACGACGAGAACTTGCGGTATCCCGACTCGGTGCGCGCGGGGCTCACGAGCCCCTGTTCCTCGAGGAAGCGCAGCTTCGACGGGCTGAGATCCGGGAACTCGGGGTTCAGGCGCGCGAGCACCTGCCCGATGCTGAGAAGAGGCGACCCGCTCGGCGAGCGGGCAGCGGATGACGCCGGCATCAGCGCGTCAGGAGTCGGTCGGCGCGCGAGGCGTAGAACGTCAGCCGGAACTTGCCCACCTGCACCTCGGCGCCGTCGCTCAGCAGAGCCGAGTCGATGCGCACGCCGTCGAAGTAGGTGCCGTTGAGCGATCCGAGGTCGCGCACCTGGAAGGCGCTGCCCGTGCGGACGAACTCGGCGTGACGACGCGACACCGTCACGTCGTCGAGGAAGATGTCGGCGTCGGGATGCCGGCCCGCCACCGTGACGTCGGCATCCAGCAGGAAGCGCGCCCCGACGTTGGGACCGCGCCGGACGACGAGCAGGGCCGAGCCGGACGGCAGGGCGGCGATCGCGTCCTGCTCCTCGTCGGAGACCCCGGACTCCATGGCCGCGAGCTGGGTGCGGAAGTCCTCGGAGAAATGCGCGGTGGTGTCGTTGGACGCGGGATCGGGCGCGGCCGGAGTGTTCACAGCATCCGGCTCGCCGATCCCCGCGAAGCGGTCGGTCACGTCATCGACCATGGGCACTCTCCTTCAGCTCCCCAGAGTATCCGATGCCGCGGCGTCCGCCACCCGGTCCTCGCGCACCAGACGCAGGGTCTCGCGCAGGTAGATCGCACCCGCCCACCAGTACAGGAATGCGCCCCACAGCGCAAGAGCCCAGCCGACCGGATCGCTGAACGGGGCGACGGCGGGGAAGGCCGCTCCCAGCACGAGCGTCGGCAGCGCGAACAGCAGCGAGAACGTCGCGACCTTTCCGAGATGGTGCACCGGAAGCGGGCCGTAGCCGTGGCTCGCGAGGACCGGACCGAGCACGAGGATGCCGACATCGCGCAGCACGATGGCGATCACGAGCCACCACGGCAGGAAGCCCTGCCAGGCGAGCCCGATGAGCGTCGAGAAGATGAACAGCCGATCGACGGTCGGGTCGAGGATCTGCCCCACCCGGCTGATCTGGTTGAAGCGGCGCGCGATGAAACCGTCGACGAAGTCGGTGAGGCTCGACACGACGATGACCAGCAGCGCCCAGCCGTACTCGGCCGTCGCGAGCAGCCAGAGGAATAGCGGGATGAGCAGGAGGCGGATGCTGCTGAGCACGTTGGGAACCGTCACGACACGTGAACTGACCGCCTGCATCCGACCTCCTGGCGCGAGTCTAGCGATGCGTAGGATGCCGCCATGAACCCCCTCCTGATCGTCGTGCTCGTGGCCTCGGCCGTGAGCTTGCTGTGCTGGCT
The DNA here is from genome assembly GCA_047605085.1 of Protaetiibacter sp. Classification (GTDB taxonomy): domain Bacteria; phylum Actinomycetota; class Actinomycetes; order Actinomycetales; family Microbacteriaceae; genus Homoserinibacter. The sequence goes on along the minus strand of JASGGJ010000003.1, from coordinate 3,815 downwards.
CGCCTCGCTCATCACGAAGGACACCTCGTGGGTTGACCGGATCTGGTCGGTGGTGCCCGTCGTGTACCTGTGGATCTTCGCCGGGGCGTCCGGTTTCGCCGATGCGCGGCTGCTCGTCATGGCCGTGATCGTGACCCTGTGGGGCGCACGCCTCACCTTCAACTTCGCGCGCAAGGGGGGCTACACGGGCGTCGAGGACTACCGCTGGGCGGTGCTGCGCTCCCGGATGGCGCCGTGGCAGTTCCAGCTGTTCAACCTGTTCTTCATCGTGCTGTACCAGAACGCGCTGCTCGTGCTCATCACGCTCCCCGCCCTCACGGCTCTCGAGAACCCGGCACCGTTCGGTCCGCTCGACGCCGTGCTGGCGGCGCTGTTCCTCGCGGCGCTGCTCGGCGAGACGGTCGCCGACCAGCAGCAGTGGGACTTCCACGCGGGGAAGAGGGCGGAGGCGGCCGCCGGCCGCGAGCCGTCGCCGCGTTTCGTGCAGACCGGGCTGTGGCGCTGCTCCCGGCATCCGAACTACTTCTTCGAGCTGAGCCAGTGGTGGCTGGTCTTCCTGCTCGGGGCCTCGGCCGCGAGCACCGTGCTGCTGTGGACGGTGTCGGGTGCTCTGCTGCTGACGGCGCTCTTCGCGGGGTCGACGATCTTCACCGAGTCGATCACCCGCGGCAAGTACCCGGAGTACGCCGACTACCAGGCGCGGGTCTCCCCCGTCGTGCCGTGGTTCCCTCGCGGAGATCAGCCGCGGACTCGCCGTCACGACGGCGACCTCAGCGCCCAGCCCCAGGGTTAACGTGGACGAATGTCGTGCATCCGCTTCAACACCCCGGCGCAGCGCGCGCAGCTCGCGGCGCTCGCCCCGAGCATGCTGACGATCGAGCAGCTCGCGGCGCGGCATCCGGCGCCGCGGCTGACCGAGTCGAAGCTGCGCAGGCTGCGACTGCTCGCCTCGGACGCGAACCCCAAGATCCGTGAGGCCGTCGCGAGCTCGTACCACGCTCCCGTCGAGCTCTACGAGCAGCTCGCGCGAGACGCCGACGAGGGCGTGCGCGCGTGCGTGGCGCGGAACACGGCGACCCCGTGCGAGGTGCTGCGCGAACTCGCGGGCGACGAGTCGGCGACCGTGCGCGGCTGGGTCGCCGTGAACTACTTCGTGCCGGCCGATGTCATGGAGCGTCTCGCCCTCGACGCCTCGGAGACCGTGCGGGGGCTCGTCGCCTGGAAGGCCTCGCTCGCCGCCGAGGCCGAGGCGCAGGCCGGAGCGCGGGCGGAGACGCTCGCCGGTTAACGCGTCGCCGTCACGGCAAGATCCGGCATCACGGCAGGATCGTCGGCGCGAGCGCCGGGTCGAGACGCGCGAGTTCGATGCGCCACGCCGGCCAGCCGGCGGCGACACCCGGGTGCAGGGGAAGCCGCCCGACCTCGTCGAAGGCGACCCAGCGCAGCGCGACCGATTCGGCGTCGCCGATGACCGGGTCGAAGAGGCACCCCGCGCGGGCGAGCACGGTCGTGTACGACCAGTAGCCGTAGTCGAGCACCGACTCGCCGAGCACCGTCACGAGCTCCCGAGGGACGCCGGCCTCCTCATCCGCCTCGCGCAACGCGCCCGCGACAGCGGTCTCGTGCTCGTCGTGCCGTGCGCCGCCCGGAATGCCCCAGGTGCCGCCGAGGTGGCTCCACTCGGCCCGCAACTGCAGCAGCACCCCGGCATCCGGATGCGCGAGCAGCAGGCCCGACGCTCCGAACCGCCCCCAGTAGCGCCCCTGGGGTCCATCCACCCAGGCGTCACCAGGTCCATGCGGGCGCCGGGCGCGCGGATCGTGGGGGGCCCGGGTCATGAGCCCAGCCTATGCCGCGGTCTCCCGGCCGGCCTCGGACGAGTCGCCCCGTGAAGACCGATCGCCCCGCGTCCGGGGTGGGCGTAGGCTCGCGCGCATGGCTCGCGGCACCCCCACGCAGAAACCGCGCACGGTGAGGCGCGCGGGAGGCCGTCGTGGCTGACGGCTCCGCCCGGATCGACGCCTGGCTGTGGGCCGTGCGCGCCACGAAGTCGCGGTCCGCCGCGACGGCGCTGTGCAAGGCGGGCCACGTCAAGGTGGGCGGCGAGAGCGCCAAGCCCGCGCAGCTCGTCCGGCCGGGCGCCGAGGTGCGCGTCGTGACACCGCACGGCACCCGCATCCTCGTCGTGCGGCAGCCGCTGACGAAGCGCGTGAGCGCCGCCCTCGCGGCCGTCGCGTTCGACGAGCTGACCCCGGCTCCCCCGCCGGCGCAGGAGCGCACCGTCTTCGCGGCGCGCGATCGCGGCGCCGGACGCCCCACGAAGCGCGATCGCCGCGAGATCGAGCGGCTGCGGGGCCGCTGAGCCCCGGCGCCTCTCAGCCGGCAGCGGGAAGGGCACGCTCGATCGCGGTGATGACGGCGGGGTCGTCGGGCTGGGTCGACGGCCGGAAGCGCGTGACGGTGTCGTCGGGCGCGATGAGGAACTTCTCGAAATTCCAGGAGACACGACCGGCCTTGCCGTCGGTGTCAGGCACCTCGTGCAGGATCTCGTACAGCGGATGCTTGTGACGCCCGTTGACCAGGGTCTTCTCCATGAGCGGGAAGGTCACGCCGTAGCTGGTCGAGCAGAACTCCTTGATCTCCTCTGGCGTTCCGGGCTCCTGCCCGAGGAACTGGTTGCAGGGGAAGCCGAGCACCGTGAATCCGCGGCCCTCGTAGTCCCGCTGCAGCCGTTCGAGCTTCTCGTACTGCGGCGTGAGGCCGCATCGCGACGCCACGTTGACGACCAGCACCGCCCGGCCGGCATAGTCGGCGAGGCTCGTCGGCGCGCCGTCGATCGTGGTCAGGGGGATGTCTCGAATGCCCACCGTCCCAGCCTAGGAGCAGCATCCATGCTTACGCTGGGTGAATGGTGATCGAACTGGCGCACGAACCCGACGCGGAGCGCTACACGCTCCGCAGCGACGGTGCGATCGTGAGCGTTCTCGCGTACCGCGACCACGGCGCGAGCGTCGTGTTCCACCACACGGCGACGGTGCCCCAGCAACGCGGCAAGGGGTACGCGGCGCAGCTCGTCGAGTTCGCGGTCGACGACGTCGAGCGCTCGGGACGGCGGATCACACCCAGTTGCTGGTACGTCGCCGACTGGTTCGAGGCGCATCCGGAACGGGCCGCCCTGCTCGTCCGCTGAGCCCGGCCCGGGGCGTTTCCGGCCCTATTTTTGGGGGTCGCCGTGTCCGAGCAGTGACTTTCCCGTAACACGCCTGATACATCCGGGCCCTTGACTTGCCGCAGCAGGTTCATTATCACCGCGCCGTTGCGGGGTTCGGCGGAAGGCGACGACATGATCAACGACATCCTCGGCGAATGGGATCTTTTTCTCGGCGAGAACGGACGCGGCGAGTGGGAGGGGCGGCTCGCCTTCACCCAGGCCGACGGGCGGCTGCGCGTGCAGGACGCGGATCCGGAGTCTGCCACGACGCCCAGCAGGGTCGAGGTGACCGGGGGGACGCTGCGCTTCGAGATGCTGTCGGCGGGATCGTCGCGGGGGAACGCGCACCACGCCTTCGAGCTCGCGCTCGCCGAGGACGGCACGCTGCGGGGCACGCGCCGACGGGGGCTGCTCGCCCGGGTGCCGCTCGTCGGCAGACGCGTGGTTCCGGCGGATGAGGCGTCGACCCCGGGAGCGTCCGGCCCGACGCAGTCCGCAGAACCGCTCCTCGCGCCGGATGCTGCTCCCGACTCCCTCGCCGCGGCACGCGCGCGGGCGGTTGCCGCCGCCGAGCGGGCGAACCTCGCCGCGGCGCAGGCGGCCG
>JASGGJ010000002.1:0-66454 GCA_047605085.1 Protaetiibacter sp. | reverse complement strand
TACCCGCAGCAGGCATACCCTCAACCCGTGTACGGCCAGCCCGGCTTCGCCGCCCCCGGCGTCCCGCGCCGGCGCACCTGGGACGTCGTACTCACGATCGCGCTTCTGGTCCTGGGGCTCATCGGCGCGCTCATCGGCGTCCTCTACGGCTTCCTGTTCAGCCAGCCGGAGATGTTCGACGAGGGTCTCCGTCAGCAGGGCTGGGACGGCTTCAACGGCGAGGTCGGCGCCGCACCGCTCGTGCTCGTCCTGAGCCACACGCTGCTCTACCTCGTCGCGGCCGGGGTTTCGATCCTGCTGCTCGTGAAGAAGAAGATCGCCTTCTACGTGCCGCTCTCGATCGGCGTGCTCGCCGCGATCATCTTCTGGGTGACGGTCTTCGGCGTCCTGCTGAGCGACCCGCAGTTCACCACCGTCGGTTATTAGGACGCCGAGCGCTCGAGCAGCCACACCAGCAGGGCCTTCTGGGCGTGCAGGCGGTTCTCCGCCTCGTCCCAGATGACCGATTGCGGGCCGTCGATGACCGAGGGCGCCACTTCGTAGCCGCGATCGGCCGGGAGGCAGTGCAGGAAGATCGCGTCGGATGCCGCGAGCGACATGAGCTCATCGGTCACCTGGTAGGCGCCGAAGGTCGCGACGCGGTGCGCCTTCTCGTCCTCCTTGCCCATCGACACCCAGGTGTCGGTCACGACGACGTCCGCTCCCGCGACGGCTTCGAGGGGGTCGGTGTAGAGCGTGATCGAGCCACCCGTCTCGGCCGCGCGCCGGTCGGCGTCGGCGACCACGGCATCCGCGGGGCTGTACTCCTCGGGGGCGGCGATCCGCACGTGCATCCCTGCCGTGGCGCCCGCGAGCAGGTAGCTGTGCGCCATGTTGCTCGCCCCGTCGCCGAGGAAGGTCACGGTGAGGCCCGCGAGCGCGCCCTTGTGCTCGCGGATGGTGAGCAGATCGGCGAGCAGCTGGCAGGGGTGGAAGTCGTCGGAGAGCGCGTTGATGACGGGAACCGTGGTGCCGGCCGCCATCTCCTCCAGCCCCGCCTGGGCGTAGGTGCGCCAGACGATGGCCGACACCATCCTCTCGAGCACGCGCGCCGTGTCAGACGGGGTCTCCTTGCCGCCGAGCTGGCTGTTGGCGGTCGAGATGATGAGCGGGCTGCCGCCGAGGTCGGCGATGCCGACCGCGAAGCTCACGCGGGTGCGGGTCGACGATTTGTCGAAGATGACGGCGACCGTCTGCGGTCCCTCGAGCGGCCGGCGCCCCCAGCGGTCGGCCTTGATCTGCTCGGCGAGGTCGAGGATCTCGGCCTGCTCTGTGGGGCTCAGCTCGTCGTCACGCAGGAAGTGGCGGGTCATTGGTGGCCTCCGGGGTCGATGTGGGGGGCGTCGAGCGCCTCGGCGAAGAGGCGGGTGAACTCGTGCAGCTCGTCGTCGCCGACGATGAGCGGCGGCGCGAGCCGGATGCGGTGCTCGTTCGCGGCGTTGACGATGAGCCCGCGATCGAGGGCACGGCTCGCGACGAGCCCCGCGACCGGCTCGGCGAGACCGATGCCGAGCAGCAGGCCGCGGCCCTGGATGTCGGTCACGAGCGGCGAGCCCATCAACTCGATGCGGGCGCGCAGTTCGGCACCGCGGCGACGGGCGTTGCCGACGAGGCCTGCGCGCTCGATCTCGCCGAGCACCGCGTTGGCGACGGAGGCCGCGAGCGGGTTGCCGCCGAAGGTCGAGCCGTGGTGGCCTGGCCCGAACAGCTCTGACGCCGCCCCGAAGGTCACGAGCGCACCGATCGGGAAGCCGCCGCCGATGCCCTTGGCGAGCGCCACGGCATCCGGGAGCGCGCCGGGCGGCAGGACGCCCTCGTGCTGGAAGGCGAACCAGTCGCCGGTGCGGCCAGCACCGGTCTGGATCTCGTCGAGGATGAGCAGCGCGCCGTGCCGGGCCGTCAGCTCGCGCGCCGCCCGCAGGTAGCCATCCGGCAGCTCGACGACGCCAGCCTCACCCTTGATCGGTTCGACGACGAGCGCCGCGACGTCTCCTGCGGCGAGGGCGGCCTCGAGCGCTTCGACGGTCGACGGGAGGTGCTCGATGCCGGGCAGCAACGGCTCGAACGGACCGCGCAGCGCGGGCTTGCCTGTGAGGCTCAGCGAGCCGATCGTGCGCCCGTGGAAGGAGTTCTCCAGCGCCAGGATGCGCGGCTTCCCGGTGAGTCGCGCGAGCTTGACGGCCGCCTCGATCGCCTCGGCGCCCGAGTTGCCAAGGAACACCCGGTCACCACCGGTGAGAGAGGTGAGCCGCTCGGCGAGCTCGAGTTGCGGTTCGGTCGCGAAGTAGTTGGAGACATGGGCGAGGGTGGCGGCCTGCCTGCTGACCGCCTCCACGAACGCCGGATGCGCGTGGCCGAGGGCATTGACGGCGATTCCGGCGAGGAAGTCGAGGTACTCCTTCCCCTCGACATCCCACACCCGTGCGCCCGCACCGCGCGCGAGCACGGCGAGCGGGGCGGGGGCGGAGCGCATCATGACGCGGGAGAACCGGTCTCGATAGGCGTCAGAAGTGCTCACGGGATCACCTCCGTGCCGATGCCGGCATCCGTGAAGATCTCGAGCAGGATCGAGTGCGGGCGCCGTCCGTCGATGACGGCCGCCTTCGGCACTCCCCCGTCGACGGCCTCGAGACACGCCGTCATCTTGGGGATCATGCCCGACTCGAGGCTCGGCAGCAGCGCCGCGAGCTCGTCGCGGCTGAGCTGCGAGACGAGCGAGTCGCGATTCGGCCAGTCGCGGTAGAGGCCCGCCACATCGGTCAGCACGACGAGCTTCTCGGCCCCGAGCGCCACCGCGAGGGCGGCCGCGGCGGAGTCGGCGTTGACGTTGAGCGACTGCCCAGGCACGTCGATGTCGGGCGCGATCGAGGAGACCACGGGGATGCGGCCCGCCTCGATCTCGGCGAGCACCGCCGCGGGGTCGACCGCGATCACGTCCCCCACGAGGCCGATGTCGACGCTCTCCCCGTCGATCACGACGCCGCGTCGGCGCCCCTGGAACAGCCCGGCGTCCTCGCCCGAGATGGCGGAGGCGAGCGGTCCGTGCCGGTTGATGAGCGTGACGAGTTCGCGACTCACCTGCCCGGTGAGCACCATCCGTACCACCTCCATCGCCTCCGGCGTCGTCACGCGATAGCCGCCGCGGAACTCGCTCGGGATGCCGAGCCGGTCGAGCATCGCCGAGATCTGCGGGCCGCCGCCGTGCACGACGACGGGCTTGAGACCCACAGAGCGCAGGTAGACCATGTCCTCCGCGAAGGAACGCTGCAGCGTTTCGTCGACCATCGCGTTGCCGCCGAACTTGACGACGACGATGCGGCCCGCGAAGCGCAGCAGCCACGGGAGGGACTGGATGAGGGTGTCGGCCTTGACGACGGCGTCGTCCATCCGCGGGTCGGAGGGCTCGCTCATGAGGCGTACGCCGAGTTCTCGTGCACGTAGTCGTGGGTGAGGTCGTTGCTGAGGATCGTCGCGCGCTCGGCGCCCGCGTGCAGCTCGATGAGCACGTGCACCGCGCGCGGCCGCAGATCGACCTCGGTGCGCGGCCGGTCCGGTCCGCCCGCCGAGCACACCCGGACCCCGTTCATCGACACGTCGACCGCGTACGGGTCGAAGGCGGCCGAGGTGGTGCCGATCGCGGCGAGCACGCGCCCCCAGTTGGGGTCGTTGCCGAACACCGCCGCCTTGAACAGGTTGCTGCGCGCGACCGCGCGACCCACCTCGACGGCGTCGTCCTCGGACGCGGCCCCCACGACCTCGATCGCGATGTCGTGACTGGCGCCCTCGGCATCCGCCTGCAACTGGCGCGCCAGGTCCTGGCAGAGCTCGACGAGCGCGGCCGTGAACGCGGCGGGCTCCGGCTCGAGGCCGGATGCGCCGCTCGCGAGCAGGGTCACCTGGTCGTTGGTCGACATGCAGCCGTCGGAGTCGAGCCGGTCGAAGCTGACCCTGGTGGCCGCGCGCAGGGCGGTGTCGAGCGCGGCGGGCAGCAGCACGGCGTCCGTCGTGATGACGACGAGCATCGTCGCGAGACCCGGCGCGAGCATCCCGGCGCCCTTCGCCATGCCGCCGATCGTCCAGCCGTCGCGCTTCATGACGGCGGTCTTCGGTTTCGAATCGGTCGTCATGATCGCCTCGACCGCATCCGCACCCCCGCGCTCGGTGAGCGCTGCGGCGGCCGCATGGACCCCGGCGACGAGCTTCGCGCGGTCGAGCTGCTCGCCGATGAGGCCCGTCGAGCAGACCAGCACGTCGCCCGCCGAGACCCCGAGGGCGTCCGCGACCGCCTCGGCCGTCGCGTGCGTGGTCTGGAACCCCTCGGCACCGGTGAAGCAGTTGGCCCCGCCCGAGTTGAGCACGATCGCGCTCACCGTGCCGTCGGCGATGACCTGCCCGGACCAGATGATCGGGTTGGCCTTCGCGCGGTTGCTCGTGAAGACGGCGGCGGCGCTGCGCAGAGGCCCCTCGTTGACGACGAGCGCGAGGTCGCGCTTGCCGAAGCCCTTGAGACCGGCCGCGACGCCCGCGGCGGTGAATCCGGATGCGGCGGTGACGCTCACGGCGCGACTCCGTTCACGGGAAGGCCCACGGTCTCGGGCAGCCCGAGCGCGAGGTTGGCGGACTGGATGGCGGCACCCGCGGTGCCCTTGACGAGGTTGTCGATCGCCGAGACGACGACGACGCGACCGGCCGCCTCGTCCACGGCGATGCCCAGGATGGCGGTGTTGGCGCCCGTCGTGTCGCCCGAGCGCGGGAACGAGCCGGCGGGCAGCACCCGCACGAACGGCTCGCCGGCGTAGGCGCCCTCCCAGGCCTCCCGCACATCCGCGGCGGAGACGCCGGGCGCAAGCCTCGCCGTGGAGGTCGCCAGGATGCCGCGCGACATCGGCACGAGCACGGGGGTGAAGGAGATGGTGACGCCGTCGCCGCCCGCGGCCGCGAGGTTCTGCACGATCTCGGGGGTGTGCCGGTGGATGCCGCCCACGGCATAGGCGGATGCCGAGCCCAGGATCTCGCTCGCCAGGAGGTCGCTGCGCAGCGACTTCCCGGCTCCCGAAGTGCCGACCGCGAGCACCGACACGAGGTCGTGCGGCTCGATGACGCCCGCGGCGATGCCGGGGGCGAGTCCGAGCGTGATCGCGGTGACGTTGCAGCCGGGGACGGCGATCCGGGTCGCACCGACGAGGTTGTCGCGCTGCTTCGCGGTGCCGCCGTCGAGCAGCAGTTCGGGCAGCCCGTAGCTCCAGGCCCCGTGGTACTCGCCGCCGTAGAACGCGGCCCAGGCCGCCTCGTCGGTGAGGCGGTGGTCGGCGCCGCAGTCCACGGTGAGCACGTCATCCGGCAACCGGGCGGCGATCGCCCCGGACGCACCGTGCGGAAGCGCGAGGAACACGACGTCGGCGCCGGAGAGCACCTCCGCCTCGGTGGGCGCCAGCTCGAGCCCGGCGAGGGTCACCAGGTGCGGATGCACAGTGCCGAGGGACTGCCCGGCGTTCTGGTGGGCGGTGACGGTGCGGACCTCGAACTCGGGGTGGCTCGCGAGCAGCCGCAGCAGCTCGCCCCCCGCGTATCCGCTCGCGCCCGCGACGGCGACGGAGATGGGCATGGGTTCAACCTTATTGTCGTGTGGACGATGGCAGTGGCGGCGACACCACACGACAGGCTGAGTCAGGAGTCAGCGGCGCGGCGTCGCCGAGATTCGGCGCACGCGGCGGACGCGACGGAGCGAGGCGCTCTCGAACGGCATCCGCTGACCCATGCCCCGAGGCTAGCAGACGGGAAGCGGCCCGCGCGCACGGTCCTGGCACCGGACCGGTGCCGAGCCGCGGCGCGCTACAGTGGGCGGGTCACGACCCGACGAGAGGAAGCAACCACCATGGCCGAGTTCGACGACCTCCTGGCCCAGATCCCCATCGGGGACATCGCGAAGCAGCTCGGCATTTCCGAGGATGTCGCAGAAGACGCCGTCAAGCAGGTCGTGCCCGGCCTGGTGGGCGGACTCAAGGCCAACACGGACCAGGGCGGCGCGGCATCCCTGGAGAAGGCGCTCGTCAAGCACCAGGACGCCAAGCTGACCGGCATCGACGACATCGACACCGCGGAAGGCGAGAAGATCGTCAAGCACGTCTTCGGCGACAACGAGGACGCGGTGGTCGCGAAGCTCGCGGAGTCCTCCAGCAAATCGGAGGTGACCGACACGATCGTCAAGAAGATCCTGCCGATCGTCGCGCCGATCGTGCTCGCCTGGCTCGCCAACAAGTTCCTCGGCAGCTCGTCCTCGAGCACGAGCTCGACGACGGAGTCCTCCTCCGGCGGCCTGGGCGCCATCCTGGGCGGCCTGCTCGGCGGCGGAACCTCCAGCTCCTCTGCCTCCTCCGGCGGCATCGGCGACCTCCTCGGCGGCCTGCTCGGCGGCGGAACCTCGAGCTCCTCCGGTTCGGGCGAGCTGCTGGGCGGCCTGCTCGGCGGCCTGCTCGGTGGCGGCACCAAGTAGCCCTTACTCGCGCAGGGCGGCCCCGAAGCGCTCGGCCGCGAGGGCGAGCCCCGCGAGCTTCGCGTCGCTCGCCTCGGCCGCGGTGAGCGTGCGGTCGGCGGCACGGAAGCGCAGCGCGAAGGTGAGCGACTTGGTCCCCACGGGCACGCCGGGACCCCGGTAGTCGTCCACGAGGCGGATGTGCTCGAGCAGCCCGCCCGCACCCTCGGTCACCGCGCGCAGCACCTCGCCGGCCGGAACCGCGGCGTCGACGACGAGCGAGAGATCCTGGGTCGCGGCCGGCAGGGTGCCGATCGGCACCGCCTGACGGTCGTGGGCGCCGAGCGCCACGAGCGCGTCGAGGTCGAGCTCGTACACCGCGACGACGCGCGGCAGGTCGGATTCGAGGGCGAGCGCGGGCAGCAGCTCCCCCGCGACGCCGACGACCGTCTCGCCCACGCGCAGCTCCGCGGTGCGGCCGGGGTGCAGCGCGGGATGCGCGCCCTGAAGCGCGCGGAGGTCGACCCCGAGCGCGAGACCCACTTGCCGGACGGCGTCGAGCGCATCCGCGAGCCCCGCGGGGACGGTCACCGCCCCAGGCTGCTTGGGCAGCGCGTCGCCGAGGAAGAGCCCCGCGACATACCGGGACTGCGGCGGGATGCCCGCCCCCAGCCGAGCGAGGGTGTCGTCACCGGGCCGCACCGCACCGAGCGGGATGAAGTCGGTGCCGTAGGCGGTCCCGGACTCCGGCAGGAACACCGTGCCGATCTCGAACAGCGCCAGATCGGTGAGTCCGCGCGCGAGGTTGCGGTGCGCGATCTCCACGAGACCGGGCAGCAGCGTGCGCCGCAGCAGCGGCAGCTGCGGATCGAGCGCGTTCGCGAGGCGCACGGATGCCGCGCCCGGCTCGTAGCGCCCGGCCACCGCCTCCGCCACGAAGGGGTAGGCGAGCACCTCGGTCGACCCGGCGGCCGCGAGCGTCTGGGCGACACGGCGACGGGCCGACTGCGCGCGGGTGAGTCCCCGGCCCGCCGGGGCGATCGGCAGCACGGCGGGGATCCGATCGTAGCCCGTGATGCGGGCGACCTCCTCGATGAGCGACACGTCGTCGATGAGGTCGGGACGCCAGCTGGGCGGGGTGACGGTCGCGACATCGCCGTCGAGCTCGACTCGCGCGCCGATGAGCTCGAGCGTGCCGACCACCTCCTCGCGGGTGTACGGGACGCCGACGACCGCGGCGGCACGCTCGAGCGGCATCCGCACGGCCGGGAGCGGCTGCGAGGCGTCGTACAGCGCCCCGAAGCCCTCGTCGAGGGTGCCGCCGGCGAGCTCGACGAGCAGCTGCGCGACCCGCGCGGTGGCGAGCGGAGCGAGCGCGGGGTCGACGCCGCGCTCGTAGCGCTTGGCCGCCTCGCTCGGGAGCTTGTGGCGGCGCACGCTGCGGGCGACCGTCACCGGATCCCAGATCGCCGACTCGATGAGCACGTCGCGCGTCTCGCCGCCGATCTCGCTGTACGCGCCACCCATGACGCCGGCGAGGCCGAGCACGCGCGCCGCGTCGGCGACCACGAGGTCGGCCGCGTCGAGGGCGCGCTGCTTGCCGTCGAGGGTCTCGAGCCGCTCGCCGGCCGTCGCCCGGCGCACGACGAGCCCGTCCACGTCGACCTTCGCGAGGTCGTAGGCGTGGTTGGGCGCCCCGAGCTCGAGCATGACGTAGTTGGAGATGTCGACCGCGAGCGAGATCGAGCGGATGCCGGCGAGCCGCAGGCGCGACGCCATCCACGGCGGGGTGGGCCTGGCCGGGTCGATGCCGCGCACCACCCGCACCGAGAACACCGAGCAGCCGGCGCGCCCGCGCACGGGGGCGGCGTCCGCCACCTCCAGTGGGTAACCGGACACCGCAGGCGCCTCGACGACGACGGCGGGGTCGCGGAACGCCGCACCCGTGGAATGCGAGTACTCGCGCGCGATGCCGCGGATCGAGAGAGCGTAGCCGCGATCCGGGGTGACGTTGACCTCCACGGCCGCGTCGTCGAGCCCGAGCAGCGCGATCGCATCCGTCCCGGGCTCGGGGTCGAGCCCCAGCTCGGCGAGCCGCAGGATGCCGTCGTGCTCGTCACCCATGCCGAGCTCGCGCGCGGAGGCGATCATGCCGTCCGAGACGTGCCCGTAGGTCTTCCGCGCCGCGATGACGAACGGTTCAGAAGCAGTCGGGCCGGGCAGCACGGCGCCCGGCAGGGTCACGACGACCTTGTCGCCCGGGCCGAAGTTGTGGGCGCCGCAGACGATTCCTCGCGGCTCGGGCTCCCCGACATCCACCTGGCACCAGTTGATCGTCTTGCCGTTGGACTGCGGTTCGGGCTCGGCGGAGATCACTTGCCCGACGACGATCGGGCCGGTGAGCGGGAAGCCGTGAACGTCCTCCTCCTCCAGGCCGACCTTCACGAGCGCCGCGTGCAGGTGCTCGAGGGTCACGTCCTCGGGGAGGTCGGTCCACTCCGAAAGCCAGCTGATCGGGACGCGCATCACACCACCATCCCGAACTGCTGCGAGAAGCGCACATCGCCCTCGACCATGTCGCGCATGTCGTTCAGCTCGTTGCGGAACTGCAGGGTGCGCTCGATGCCCATGCCGAAGGCGAAGCCCTGGTACCGCTCGGGGTCGATGCCAGCCGACCGCAGCACGTTGGGGTTGACCATGCCGCATCCGCCCCACTCGACCCAGCGCGCACCGCCCTTCGCGTTCGGCTGCCAGACGTCCATCTCGGCGCTCGGCTCCGTGAACGGGAAGTAGTTGGGGCGCAGCCGGATCTGCGCACCCTCGCCGAACATCGCGCGCGCCAGGTGCTCGAGGGTGCCGCGCAGGTGCGCCATCGTGAGGCCCTCATCGATCGCGAGCCCCTCGATCTGGTGGAAGACCGGGGTGTGCGTCGCGTCGAGCTCGTCGGTGCGGTACACCCGGCCGACGGCCGCGACGTAGACGGGCAGCGGCCGCGACAGCAGCGCGCGGATCTGCACCGGGCTCGTGTGGGTGCGCAGCACGAGGTGCCGCTCGGCGGGCTCCACGAAAAAGGTGTCCTGCATGGCGCGGGCGGGGTGGTCCTCGTCGAAGTTGAGGGCGTCGAAGTTGAACCACTCGTGCTCGAGCTCAGGGCCCTCGCCGATCTCCCAGCCCATCGCGACGAAGAGCTCGCTCATCTCGTCCATGAGGAGCGAGAGCGGATGCCGCGCCCCGCGGTTCCAGCGCGACGGCACCGCGGTCACGTCGACGGCCTCCGCGGAGAGGCGCTCCCGCTCCTCCGCGACCAGCACGCGCTCCTCGGCGGCGGCGAGCGCCTGGGTCACCTGGCCGCGGGCCTGGCCGACGAGCCTGCCCGCGGCGGCCTTCTCCTCTGGCGGAAGATCGCGGATGGCGGCGTTCAGCAGGGCGAGCGGCGAGCTCTCGCCGGCGTGCGCGGCGCGGGTCGCCTTGAGGCTCGTCGAGTCGTGAGCCGCGCCGATCGCGGCGAGCGCCGCCTCGACCGCGGCGGTGACCGCCGGAGGGGTGATGGGGTTCGACACGAGGGTCGAGTCTATCGGCGCGGGGACCGGCTCTCGCTCAGGCAGTGGCGCCGCCGCGCTGCGCGAACGCCGACTGGTAGAGGCAGACGGAGGCCGCGGTCGCGAGGTTCATCGACTCGGCGTGTCCGTAGATCGGCACTCTGACGACGCGGTCGGCGCCGCCGAGCTGATCGTGGGTGAGCCCGTGCGCCTCGTTCCCGAACAGCCACGCGGTCGGCTCCGCGAGCCGGTCGCGGAGGGTCGGCAGCTCCTCCCCCGACACATCGGCCGCGAGCACCTGCATGCCCGCCCCCCGCACGAGCCGCAGCGCGTGGTCGAGGGTGCGGCCCTGGGCGAGCGGGAGGTGGAAGATCGAGCCCGTGGTCGACCGCACGACCTTCGGGTTGTAGGCGTCGACGCTGTTTCCGGTCAGGATGACGCCGTCGGCGCCCGCCGCATCCGCCGCCCGGATGATGGTGCCCGCGTTGCCGGGATCCCGCACCTCCTCGAGGATCACCACCAGCCGCGGCCCGCGCGCGAGGAGGTCCTCGATCGTCACCGGGAACTGGCGGGCGACCGCGACGAGACCCTGCGGGGTGACCGTGTCCGCCATCGCCCCGAGCACGGCATCCGAGACCTGCTCCGGCTCGATCCCGTTCGCGGCGAGCTGGCGGGCGAGATCGGGGTGCCGCTCGAGCACGCCGCGGGTCGCGAACACCTCGACGACGAGCTCGGGATGGAAGGCGAGGGCCTCGCGCAGGGCCTGCGGCCCCTCGACGAGGAACAGCCCGGTCTCCGCGCGCGCGTTGCGCTTGGCGAGTTTCGCCACGGCGCGCACGCGCGGGGAGCGCGGATTGTCGATCACGGGAGAAATGGTATTCATCCCCGGCGCGGAATACGCGAACGGCGCACCTCCCGGAGGAGATGCGCCGTTCGGCGGATGCGCGGGGTTACGCGGCGCTCTTCGGAGCGTTCACGTCGCTCGGGAGCGCGGCCTTCGCGGCCTCCACGAGGCCCGCGAAGGTGGCGGGCTCGTTGACCGCGAGCTCGGCCAGGATGCGGCGGTCGACCTCGATGCCCGCGAGGCCGAGACCCTGGATCAGGCGGTTGTAGGTGATGCCGTTCGCGCGGGCCGCGGCGTTGATCCGCTGGATCCACAGCCGGCGGAACTCGCCCTTCTTCGCGTGACGGTCGCGGTAGGCGTAGACGAGCGAGTGGGTGACCTGCTCCTTCGCCTTGCGGTAGAGGCGCGAGCGCTGACCGCGGTAGCCCTCGGCGCGCTCGAGCGTGGTGCGGCGCTTCTTGGCGGCGTTGACCGCCCTCTTGACACGTGCCATTTCTTACGAAGTCCTTCTGTTCTCGGCCGGGGCTTACTTGCCCAGGAGGCCCTTGACGACCTTGGCGTCCTGCGGAGCCAGCACGACATCCTGGTTGAGGCGACGCGTGACGCGCGACGACTTGTGCTCGAAGTTGTGGCGCATCCCAGCGCCCTGCTTGACGACCTTGCCGGAGCCGGTCACCTTGAAGCGCTTCTTCGCACCGGAGTGCGTCTTCTGCTTGGGCATTACTCTTCCTCTGTCTTGTCGGCGACTGCCGCGGTGTCGACGGGCTCGTCGCCCGCCGGGTTCTGGGAGCGCGCCCTGTTCGCCGCGCGCTTGGCGTTGGCCTCGGCCTTCGCATCCACCTTCGACCGAAGGGGACCGATGATCATGACCATGTTGCGACCGTCGATCGTCGGGGTGGATTCGACCGTGCCGAACTCCGCGACGTCCTCCGCGAAGCGCTGGAGCAGCCGGACGCCCTGCTCGGGCCTGGACTGCTCGCGACCGCGGAACAGGATCATGGCCTTGACCTTGTCCCCGGCCTGGAGGAAGCCCTCCGCGCGCTTGCGTTTGGTCTCGTAGTCGTGCTTGTCGATCTTCAGGCGGAACCGCACCTCCTTGAGGATGGTGTTCGCCTGGTTGCGCCTGGCCTCCTTGAGCTTCTGGGCCTGTTCGTACTTGAACTTGCCGTAGTCCATGATCTTCACCACGGGCGGCTTGGAGTTCGGCGCCACCTCGACCAGATCCAGATCGGCCTCCTGCGCCAGGCGCAGGGCGTCCTCGATGCGGACGACGCCGACCTGTTCTCCGCCTGGACCCACGAGGCGGACCTCGGGGACGCGGATTCGGTCGTTGGTTCTGGGATCGCTGATGCGGGTCTCCTTCATTCGGTGTGCAAGGGTGCGCCTCGTGGCGTGGCACGCGCATGAAGGGATACCGCACCCGTGCAACCGGCCGCCCTTCGAAAAGCGCTGCCGGCGGAGCGCGCCACCGGCCTGCTCCCTCGCGGGGGCGGATCGGCTGCCTACTCGAACCCGATAACCTGAAGAAGCGGTCGGCGGGTGGGATCTCTCCACTTGCGTTTCCGGGGAAATGGCCCCGGAGCCCGCACAAGGATAGCAGAGGAAGCCGTGAGCGCAGAGCCCGTGCCGGAAACCGATGTCGGCGACGTGCGTGAGGAGATCCGCGACATCGCGGACGTCCCGGCCGTCGAGGTCATCAACACGGTCGCGGTGCACCTGCTGAGCGCGGCGGCGGTCAAGGTGGGGCTCGCCGACGATCCGGAGGCACAGCTCGACCTCGACGAGGCGCGCAAGCTCATCGACGCGCTCGCGGGGCTCGTCACGGCATCCGCCCCGAGTCTCGGCGACCACCACGCGCGCGCCCTGCGCGACGGGTTGCGCACGGTGCAGCTCGCCTTCCGCGAGGCCTCCCCGCTGCCCGACGAGCACGGCAAGGGCCCCGGCGAGAAATGGACCGGCCCCGTGAGTTGAGGGGTCGCAAAGTGCTCGCAACACGCCGTTGAAGGCACATTTTGCGACCCCTCAGAGGGTGGGGCGCACGGCGAGGGAGTCGACGCGGGAGGCGATGAGCGCGTCGGCGGCCCAGCGCGCCTGAAGGCGCTCGAGGAGGGCGTGACGCTCGGCATCGGGCAGCACGGCGATCCGCAGCACGGCGACGAGCTCGGGGCCGGCGAGGCGCGCCTGCGGGTCGCCGGCGGCGAGGCCGATCGCGAGCACCGCCGGCTCGTCCTCGACGGAGGCGGCGAACGCGGCAGCGACCTCCGGATCCTCGGCCGCGGGCGTCCAGCCCTCCCCCGTCGCGAGCGCGCGCAACGCGGGCCTGCGCACCACGAGCTGGGTGCCGGACCCCGGATCGACGATCACGAGCGGCGTGCCCTCGGACGCGGCGGCGAGCGCGATCCGGCTCGCCTGGATCGGGACCGGCCGCGCATCCGGATTCCAGGCGCGCATCGTGTCGACCGAGGTGAACACCGGGAGCGCCGCGCGGCCGTCGGGGCCCTCGACCGTCACGATCGAGAGCTCCTGGGTCTTGTCGATGCTCTGCCCGTGCGGGCCGATCCCCTCCTCGCCCGCCTCCGCGACGAGCGGGACGAGCAGCCGCTCGCGGTGCAGGGCCGCCACGACGTCCTGGATGCCCAGCTCGTCCGCGCGCAACCGGCGGATGGCCTCGATCACCCGCTCGGGTGCCGAGCCGTCATCGGCCGCCGCCGGGTTCTCGGGGAACCGCCTGCCCTCGAACGGGATGCCCGCGCTGTCGGCGCGGCGGTCGGCCATCAGTCGCTCGCGACGTCGATCGCCTCGGCGAGCGTGAACGCGCCCGTGTAGAGCGCCTTGCCGACGATCGCGCCCTCGAGCCCGTGCGGCACGAGTGTGCGCAGGGCCGCGATGTCATCGAGGGATGCGACGCCGCCTGAGGCGATGATGGGCTTCGGGGTGCGGGTCATGATCTCGCTCAGCAGCTCGAGGTTGGGCCCTTGGAGGGTGCCGTCCTTCGTGACGTCGGTCACGACGTAACGGGCGCATCCGGCGTGTTCGAGGCGTTCGAGCACCGTCCAGAGGTCGCCGCCCTCCTTCGTCCAGCCCCGCGCCGCGAGCGTCGAGCCGCGCACGTCGAGCCCGACCGCGATCGCCTCGCCGTACTCGGCGATGACGTGGGCCGCCCACTCGGGGTTCTCGAGCGCGGCGGTGCCGAGGTTGATGCGCTTGGCGCCCGTCGAGAGCGCCGCCTCGAGGCTCGCGTCGTCGCGGATGCCGCCCGAGAGCTCGATGTTGACCTTGCGCGGGGTGTTCTTGATGACCTTCTTGATGACGCCGTGGTTGTTGCCGCGGCCGAACGCGGCGTCGAGATCGACGAGGTGGATCCACTCCGCCCCCTGATCGCACCACTCCTGGGCGGCGTCGATCGGGTCGCCGAAGCTGGTCTCGGTGCCCGCCTCGCCCTGCGTCAGCCGCACCGCCCGTCCGTCGGCGACGTCGACGGCGGGGAGCAGGGTCAGGGCGGGCGAGGTCGTGAACTCGGTCATCTCGGGGGCTTTCCGCGGGCGCACGCCCGCACACAAGGTTCAGATACTAGCCCAGCCCGCGCCGGCCCGCGCCCACTCGCATCGAACCCGTCAGAGGGTCGCGAGCCAGTTGCCGAGCAGCCGGATGCCGGCGTCGCCCGACTTCTCGGGGTGGAACTGGGTGGCCGACAGCGGGCCGTTCTCGACGGCCGCGACGAAGGGCTCGCCGTGCTGGGCCCAGGTGACCCGCGGATGCCGGAACGCGCCCACCGGATCGAGGTTCCAGCTGCGCGCCGCGTAGGAGTGCACGAAGTAGAAGCGCTCCTCGCGGATGCCGGCGAACAGCGCGGAGTCCTCCGGGGCGCTCACGGTGTTCCAGCCCATGTGGGGCAGGATCGGGGCGCGCAACTCCTCGACGACGCCCGGCCACTCGCCGAGCCCCTCGGTCTCCACCCCGCGCTCGACGCCGCGCTCGAACATGACCTGCATGCCGACGCAGATGCCGAGCACCTTGCGATCCCCCGCGAGCCTGCGTTCGACGAGTTCGCCTCCGCGCACGGCGCTCAAGCCCGCCATGACCGCGGCGAAGGCCCCGACGCCCGGCACCAGCAGGCCGTCGGCGGCGAGCACGGCGTCCCGATCGGCGGTGAGTGCGACGCGGGCTCCCGCCGCCTCGAGCGCCTTGAGGGCCGAGTGCACGTTGCCGGAGCCGTAGTCGAGCACGACGACGGAGGGCGCGGCCATGCTCAGAGGGCGCCCTTGGTCGAGGGCACGCCCGCGACGCGCTCGTCGCGTGTGACCGCCTGCCGGAAGGCGCGCGCCAGCGCCTTGAACTCGGCCTCCGCGATGTGGTGCGGGTCGCGCCCGGCGAGCACGGTCAGATGCACCGTGAGGTGCGCGTTGACGACGATCGCCTCGACGACGTGACGCACCATCGACCCGGTGAAGTGGCCGCCGATCAGGTGGAACTCGAAGCCGGCTGGCTCTCCGGAGTGCACGAGATAGGGGCGGCCCGAGACGTCGACGACGGCCTGCGCGAGGGCCTCGTCGAGGGGGACGAGGGCGTCGCCGAATCGTGCGATGCCCGTCTTGTCGCCGAGAGCCTGGCGGATGGCGGTGCCGAGCACGATGCCGGTGTCCTCGACCGTGTGGTGCACGTCGATGTCGGTGTCGCCCTCGGCGCGCACCGTCAGGTCGACGAGCGCGTGCTTGGCGAAGGCGGTGAGCAGGTGGTCGAAGAACGGCACCGTGGTCCGGATGTCGCTCGTGCCGGTGCCGTCGAGGTCGAGGCTCAGCTCGATGCTCGACTCGCTCGTCTGGCGGCCGAGACGCGCGGTGCGGTGCGTGCTCATGACATCAGGTTAGCGGGCGCCGCCGGGACCGAGCTCCGCGAGGCTGCGCAGGAAGAAGTCCGTCTCGGCCGCGGTGCCCGCCGTCACGCGCAGGGCGTGCGGGATGCCGACGTCGCGGATGAGGATGTCGCGCTCGAGGAGCGCGCGGAAGGTCGCCTGCGGGTCGTCCACGCCCTCGAAGAGCACGAAGTTCGCCTCGCTCGGCCACGGGTGGTAGCCGAGGGCGGGGAGTTCGGCGACCATGCGGTCGCGCTGGGCGGCGATGTCATCGACCATCGCGAGCAGCTCGGGCGCGTGCGCGAGCGCCGCGACGGCCGCGGCCTGGGTGAGGGCGGAGAGGTGGTACGGAAGGCGGACCAGGCGGAGGGCGTCGATGATCGCCGGATCGGCGGCGAGGTAGCCGAGCCGCACCCCCGCGAAGGCGAAGGCCTTGCTCATGGTGCGCGAGACGACGAGCCGCTCCCGTCCGGGAAGCAGTGTGAGCGCGCTCGGCCGGTCCTCCGGCATGAACTCGGCGTAGGCCTCGTCGACGAAGACGATGCCGTCGGTGGCGTCGTAGGCAGCCTCGATCGTCTCGAGCGGGAGCGCGGTGCCGGTCGGGTTGTTGGGCGCGCACAGGAAGACGAGCTCGGGCCGGTGCCTCTCGATGGCACTCACCGCGGTCTCGGCGGAGATCCGGTAGCCGGTGTCGCGCTCGGCGGTGACCCAGCGGCTGCCGACCCCCGCCGTGATGATCGGATGCATCGAGTAGGTGGGCGGGAACCCCAGCACGCTGTGACCCGGGCCTCCGAAGGCTTGGAGGAGCTGCTGGATGATCTCGTTCGAGCCGTTCGCCGCCCAGAGCTGCTCCGCGCCGAGCCCGTGACCGAGATAGCCGGCGAGCGACTCGCGCAGGACGGTGAACTCGCGGTCCGGGTAGCGGTTCGCGGTGAGGACGGCGCGGGCGAGCGACTCGACGATGTCGCGCGCGACGCCCTCCGGGATCGGGTGGGTGTTCTCGTTGACGTTGAGGGCGTAGCGCACGTGCTTCTGCGGTGCGCCGTACGGCGTCAGCCCCTTCAGCTCGTCGCGGATCGGCAGATCGGAGAGGGAGGCCACCCGGCGATTCTAGTGAGGGGTCCTAGCGCGGCCATCGCGCAGGTTATTCGGCCCCGGGCTATTCGGCCCCGGGCTATTCGGCGGAGTAGGCCGCGGGGATGGCGAGTCGCTGGCCGGGCTGCACCTCGGTCGTCGACAGCTGATTGAGCTCGACGAGGGCCGTGACGACCTCGCGCGGGTCGGCCTCCGGCGCGATCCAGCCCGCGAGATCCCACAGCGACTCCCCCGCGGCGACCGTGATGTAGTCGAAGCTCGCCGTCGAGACGGTCGAGCCCGCCTGGGCGGAGGTGCCGGAGAAGGCCGAGAGCGCGAGGGCGAGCGCGACGGGCGCCGCGAGAAGCGTGCCGATCACGAGCCGGCCGCGGGGGGTGAGCCGCAGGCGCGGGGCGATGCCGCGGGAAGCCGTGCCGACACGGCTCGTGCTGAGGGCGATGGTGGTCATGTCATATCTCCTGCTCGACGGGCGGTGCTCGATGGACAGCCGCCGCATCCGGCCTCGGCCGGGAGGCCGGATGCGAAGCTGTGTTCCGAATCTATCTTCGATAGAACAGATGTTCAAGTCCTCTCGCGAAATCTTTGGAATCTCGGCGAACCGAAGAACCGGATTCCACGACACACTCGAACGGATGTTTGCCGATCGCCGCCGAAGCGGATACAGTTTCGATCTACGGGATGCATCCCATCACGCACCACTGACATCGCATCCCCTGAGCCGTCTGGAGGGCCCCATGAGCGACATCGAACAGGTCGAGGAGCGCCCCGCGACCCGGCGACGCAAGAGCCTCAGCGAGAAGCAGCTGGCGATCCTGGAGGTCATCCAGCGTTCCGTCGCGAGGCGCGGCTACCCGCCGAGCATGCGGGAGATCGGCGACGCCGTCGGGCTCGCCTCGCTCTCGAGCGTCACCCATCAGCTCAATCAGCTCGAGCTCGCCGGCTACCTGCGGCGCGACCCGAACCGGCCGCGTGCGCTCGAAGTGCTCATCGACATCCCGATCGCCGACGACCCCTCGAGCACGGCACCCGTCGGTGACGCCGCGATGGTTCCGCTCGTGGGCCGGATCGCCGCCGGGGTGCCCATCACCGCGGAGCAGCAGGTCGAGGAGATCTTCCCGCTCCCCCGCCAGCTCGTCGGCAAGGGCGAGCTGTTCATGCTCAAGGTGTCAGGCGAGTCGATGATCGACGCCGCCATCTGCGACGGCGACTGGGTCGTGGTGCGCGCCCAGCGCACCGCGGACAACGGCGAGATCGTCGCCGCGATGCTCGACGGCGAGGCGACCGTCAAGGTGTTCCGTCAGCGCGACGGACACACCTGGCTGCTGCCGCGGAACACGGCGTTCGAGCCGATCCTGGGAGATCAGGCCGAGGTGCTCGGCAAGGTCGTGGCGGTGCTGCGCTCGGTCTGAGCCCCGCAGTTCGCGAGCCACTCCTCGACGAGGCGCATGAAACGCGCGTGGTCGTCGCGGAAGACGGCGTGGCCCGCACCCGCCACCGTCACCACCGTCATCCCCAGGCGCCGCAGCGAGGCCGCCGCGGCATCCGTGATGAGCAGGCTCTTCTCGGCGAGAACGACGAGGCTCGGCGCCACGAGCTGCCGCGGCGGCACGAGCGGTCGGCTGCTGGCGAGCGCCAGGATGGTGCGCTTGTCCCAGTCCCGCACGGTCGCAAGCTCGATCTCGACATCGTCGGCGCTCCACCGCGGGTTCCAGCGCACGAGCGCGGAACGGCGCGGGCGCGGGGCGAGCGCGAAGGCGAGCTTGAACAGCACGCCGCGGACCCCGCGCGGGAACGCGAAGGCCGGGTCGACGTAGATCGCGGCGCGCGGAGCGAGCCGATCGGCGACGAGGGAGGCGACGAGTCCGCCGAGCGAGTGACCCATGAGCAGCTCTGGAGAGCGATCCAGCAGGGGCCTCACCGTCTCGACGACGTCATCCGCCCAGCCGCCCAGCGTGTAGCGCCGCGCGCGCGGCGAGGCGCCGTGCCCTGCCAGGTCGACCGCGATCACCCGGAAGCCCTTCGCCGCAAGCTCGGCGCTCACCCGATGCCACGCCCGGTGATCGGACATGATGCCGTGGATGAGGATCGCGGTGCGCGATCCCGATCCGGAGACGTGGACTGCCAGTTGCACCCCGTCAGGGTAGGCGCACGGCCTGGGCGAGCGCCCTACCCCGACTGAGGGGCGCCTGAGCCGCCCGCGTCAGCCGCCGAGCTCGCCGCGCACCTCCCGCGTCGCCGTGAGGATGTTCTCGAGCGAGGCGACCGTCTCCGCGTAGCCGCGGGTCTTGAGACCGCAGTCGGGATTGATCCAGAGCTGGCGTTCCGGAATCGCCTGGAGCGCGATCCCGATGAGCTCCCGCACCTCCCGCGCGCTCGGCACGCGCGGCGAGTGGATGTCGTACACGCCGGGTCCAATCCCGCGGGCGAAGCCGCTGCGCTCGAGCTCGGGCACGACCTCCATGCGGCTGCGGGCCGCCTCGATCGAGGTGACGTCGGCGTCCAGCGCGTCGATCGCGTCGAGCACCACCCCGAACTCCGAGTAGCAGAGGTGGGTGTGGATCTGGGTGCGCTCGGCGACGCCGCTCGTCGCGAGCCGGAACGAGGCGACCGACCAGTCGAGGTAGGCGGCCTGGTCGCGCTTCTTGAGCGGCAGCAGCTCGCGCAGCGCCGGTTCGTCGACCTGGATGACGCCGATGCCGGCCTGCTCGAGGTCGGCGATCTCGTCGCGCAGCGCGAGGGCCACCTGGTAGGCGGTCTCGCCGAGCGACTGGTCGTCGCGCACGAACGACCAGGCGAGGATCGTCACCGGGCCGGTCAGCATCCCCTTGACGGGCTTGTCGGTGAGCCCCTGGGTGAACCTCGACCAGCGCACCGTGATGGGCGCGGGACGCGACACGTCGCCCCACAGGATCGACGGACGCGTCGCGCGGGAGCCGTAGGACTGCACCCAGCCGTGCTGCGTCACCGCGAAGCCGTCGAGGTGCTCGGCGAAGTACTGCACCATGTCGTTGCGCTCCGGCTCGCCGTGCACGATGACGTCGAGGCCGATGCGCTCCTGCAGCGCCACGACGTCCGCGATCTCCTTCCGGAGGAACTCCTCGTACTCCGCCTCGGTGATCTCCCCCTTGCCGAATCTCGCCCGCTCCCGGCGGATGTCGCCCGTCTGCGGGAAGGAGCCGATCGTCGTCGTCGGAAGCGGCGGCAGCCGCAGCGCGACGTCCTGGGCGGCACGGCGGGCGGCGTAGTCGCCGCGCGTGAACGCCGCGGCGTCTAGGCCCGCGATGCGCTCGCGCACGGCGCCGTCGCGCACCCCCGCGGCGGTACGGCGGTCCTCCAGGGCGGCGGATGCGGCATCCAGCTCCGCCTGGATCGCGGCACGGCCGTCGCGCAAGCCCCAGGCGAGGGTCGCGACCTGGCCGACCTTCTGGTCGGCGAAGGCGAGCCAGCTCACCAGCTGCGCCGGCAGCTCCGTCTCGTCCCCGACGTCGTGCGGGGTGTGGAACAGGTTGGTCGAGGTGCCGACCGCGACGTTCGCGGCGACGGCGCGGAGCCTCTCGAGCTTGCCGAAAGCGGCATCCAGGTCGCCGCGCCAGATGTTGTGGCCGTCGATCACCCCGCCGACGAGCACCTTGTCGGTAGCGGCACCAGAGGGCACCTCGCCCTTGACCAGATCGAGCGCGATCGCGTCGATCGGCACACCTTCCAGCACGGGCAGCGCGTCGTCGAGCGAGCCGTAGGGGGCGGCGACCAGGACGCCGAGCGGGCGGCGGTGCCCGAGCGCCTCGTAGGCGGTCTGGGCCGCGGCGAGCACCTCGCCGCGCGGGGTTCCGAGCGATTCGGAGACGAGCGCGGGCTCGTCGAGCTGCACCCACTCCGCGCCGGCCTCGGCGAGACTCTCGAGCAGCTCCTGATAGACCGGCAGCAGGTCCTCGAGACGCGAGAGCGGCGCGAAGCCGGCTGGCGCCTCCTCGCTCGCCTTCGCGAGCAGCAGGAAGGTCACCGGCCCCACGACGACCGGCCGCGTGACGAATCCGGCGGCCTTCGCCTCGGCCACCTCCCACACGAGCCGGTCGCTCGCGAGCCGGAACCGCGTTTCCGGTCCGATCTCCGGAACCAGGTAGTGGTAGTTCGAGTCGAACCACTTGGTCATCTCGAGGGGGGCGCGCTCGCCCTCGCCGCGCGCGATCGTGAAGTAGCCGGCCAGGTCGACGCGGCCTTCGGCGTCCGCGAGGCCCGCGAACCGGCTCGGGATGGCGCCCACGGTGACCGCGGCGTCGAGCACCTGGTCGTAGAACGAGAACGACTCGGGGATCGACGAGTCCTGGCGCCCGAGCCCCAGCGCGGCGAGCCGCTCGCGGGTCGCCTGCCGCAGCTCGGCGGCCGTGCGCTCGAGCTCGTCCGCGTCGATGCGGCCCGCCCAGAACGACTCGACGGCGCGCTTGAGCTCACGGCGCCGCCCGATGCGCGGGTAGCCGAGGATCGTGCCGGTGGGGAATGCTGCGGTCATGCGGTGTGCTCTCCGATTCTGAGACGGTCCGGGGACAAGATACCGGCCCGCTCGAGCACCGCGAGCGGTGCCTGGTGCCGGTTGAAGGTGTAGAGGTGCAGGCCTGGGGCGCCGCCGTCGAGCAGGGCGCGGCCGAGGCGCGCGGCGTGCTCGATGCCGACGGATGCCGGGTCGTCGCTCGTCTCGAGCGAGCGCAGCAGCGCGGCCGGTTCGCGCTCCTGGGTGAGCTCGAGGATGCGGCGCAGCCGCGGCACGCTCAGCACGGGCATGATGCCGGGGAGGATGCGCATCGTGACGCCCGCCTCCCGCGCCTCGTCGACGAAGCCGAGATAGTCGTCCGCCTCGAAGAACAGCTGGGTGATCGCCAGGTTGGCACCGGCCGCCTGCTTGGCGAGCAGGGTGTCGAGGTCCTGCGCGCGGGAGCGCGAGCGCGGGTGGCCGTTGGGGAACGCCGCGACGGCGATCGTG
Source organism: Protaetiibacter sp. (assembly GCA_047605085.1). Taxonomy (GTDB): domain Bacteria; phylum Actinomycetota; class Actinomycetes; order Actinomycetales; family Microbacteriaceae; genus Homoserinibacter. The sequence goes on along the minus strand of JASGGJ010000002.1, from coordinate 44,638 downwards.
ACCTTCTCGCCCGCCGCGATCCGCTTCGCGCCAGGAATGCCGGGCACGTCGAGCTGGCGGAACGGCACGCGCTCCTTCTGCACCCGATGGATGAGCTGCACGAGCTCCCCCGCGCTGCCGAGGTCGCCGAGGAACACCTCTCCCTCCGAGACGCCGGCCGGTGGATCCCCGCGCAGGGCGAGGAAACTCGTCACCCCGGCGTCCAGGAACTCGCGGATGAGACGGCTCGCCTCCGCGTAGGAGGAGCCGACGCAGGTCAGGTGCGCCATCGGCTCGACCGGGGTCTGAAGCAGGCGGCGCAGGACGTCGAGCGAGAGGCCGCGCGTCGATCCGGACGCCCCGTAGGTGACCGAGATGAACTCGGGGCCTGCGGCGACGAGGGCGGGGAGGGTACCGGCGACGAGCGCCGCCTCCGCGGCGGCGTCGCGCGGGGGGTACAGCTCGAACGAGAACGTCGGACAGTCCCCGGGCTCGCCGGTCATGCATCCTCCGTTCATCGTCGCGCGGGCACGCGAGATCACGGGGCGGATGCCGGGCTCGGCGGTCGCTCCCACCGCGCGCGTGCGCGGCGCGTCCCAGCGTAGCCCGCCGCCGCCGAGATGTCGGATCGTTACACCGGGGCCGCTGCGGCCTCGAGCTGGTGGGCGACCGCCTCGCTCGCCTGCACGCGCATCCGGGTCCCGGTCTCCTCGTAGCGCGTCTCGAGCACGCGGGCGCGGTCGTGGGCGAGGGACACGAGGTCGCCGCGGTGGTACGGGATGAGCACCTCGAGCTCGACCTCGGGCTCCGGCAGCCGGGCACCGATCTCCTCGAGCAGCTCCTCGACGCCCTCCCCGGTGCGCGCCGACACGAACACCGAGTCGGGTTCGAGCCCGCGCAGCAGGATGCGGCGGTCCGGATCGACGAGGTCGGCCTTCGTGAAGACGATGAGCTCCGGCAGCTCGCGCGCGCCCGCGTCGCCGAGCACCTCGCGCACGGTGGCGATCTGCGCGGCGGGGTCGGGATGCGAGCCGTCGACGAGGTGCAGCACGAGGTCGGCGGCCGCGACCTCCTCGAGCGTCGAACGGAACGCCTCGACGAGCTGATGCGGGAGGTTGCGCACGAAGCCGACCGTGTCGGCGATCGTGAAGACCCGCCCGTCGGGGGTGCGGCTGCGGCGCACCGTCGGGTCGAGGGTCGCGAACAGGGTGTTCTCGACGAGCACCCCGGCGCGCGTGATGCGGTTGAGCAGGCTCGACTTGCCCGCGTTGGTGTACCCGGCGATCGCCACGGCGGGCACCTGGAAGCGGTCGCGGTTCGCCCGTTTCGCCTCGCGCGCGGGCGCGAAGCCCTTGATCTGGCGGCGCAGCTTCGCCATCCGGGAGTGGATGCGGCGGCGGTCGAGCTCGATCTTGGTCTCACCTGGGCCGCGGGAACCCATGCCCTGGCCGCCTGCCGCCTGGCCGCCGGCCTGGCGGGACATCGACTCGCCCCAGCCGCGGAGGCGCGGCAGCAGGTATTCGAGCTGGGCGAGCTCGACCTGCGCCTTGCCCTCGCGGGACTTGGCGTGCTGGCTGAAGATGTCGAGGATGACGGCCGTGCGGTCGATGACCTTGACGCGCACCGCGTCCTCGAGCGCGCGTCGCTGGCTGGGGGCGAGCTCGGCGTCGGCGACCACGGTGTCGGCGCCGAGGGCGGCGACGATGTCGGCGAGCTCCTGAACCTTGCCGCGGCCGAGGTAGGTGGCCGGGTCCGGATGCGGGCGCCGCTGCAGCACGCCGTCGAGCACCACCGCCCCCGCGGTCTCGGCGAGGGCGGCGAGCTCGCGCAGCGAATTCTCGGCATCCTCGAGCGTCTCGGACGGGGTGTACACGCCGATCAGCACGACCTGCTCGAGGCGCAGCTGCCGGTACTCGACCTCGGTGACATCCGCGAGCTCGGTCGAGAGCCCGCCGACCCGGCGCAGGGCGGCGCGCTCCTCGCGGTCGAGCTGCTCGCCGTCGCGGTCGGTCCCCGTCGCGGTGTGCTCGTCCTGCAGGGCCGCGGCGCGAGTGCCGAAGACGCGCACGCCGGCGTGCGCCTCCTCGGTGGCGAGGATGCGGTCAAGGGCGTCGCGCGGGGTGTCCTCGCCCGGCACCTCGAGTAGCTCGCGGGATCGGCTCATGGTCGCTTAACCTTAGCCACTGGTTTTCGGTAGGTTCTCTGCATGTCGAGTGAGCACTACTTCTCGGCGTCGCCGTCGGGCGACGCGGTGCTCAGGACCATCTCCGTCCGCCTGGCCGGCCGCGAGCTGGAGGTGACGACGGCGGGCGGCATCTTCAGCCCCGGCCAGGTCGACGTCGGCACCCAGGTGCTGCTCGCGCACACGCCGGCCCCGCCGCCCGGCGGGCACTTCCTCGACCTCGGCTGTGGCTGGGGGCCGATCGCCCTCACCCTCGCCCTCGAGTCGCCGCACGCGACGGTGTGGGCGGTCGACGTCAACGAGCGAGCGCTCGAGCTGCTGCGCCGCAACGCTTCGTCCCTCGGCCTCGACAACGTGCGCGTCTGCCGGCCTGAGGAGGTTCCGGCCGACATCCGCTTCCGCACGATCTGGTCGAACCCGCCCATCCGGGTCGGCAAGAACGAGCTGCACGCCATGCTGTCCGAATGGCTTCCGCGGCTCGACACCGGATCGGACGCCTGGCTGGTCGTCGCGCGCAACCTCGGCTCCGACTCCCTGCAGCGCTGGCTGCAGGGCGAACTGCCGAGTGACTTCACCGTGCTGCGCGCCGCCACGAGCAAGGGTTTCCGCGTGCTGCGGGTGCGCCGCCGCGCGGGTGCGGGGAACTAGAGCGACACGACGCCGTCGAAGACGAGCTCGGCTGGGCCGCTGAGATGGACGCGGCCGTCGGCGATCCGCACCCCCAGTTCGCCCCCCGGCACCCGCACGAGCCAGGTGTCGGGGGCGCCGTCGCCCGCCCAGCTGCGGGTGGCGAGCGCGGCGGCCGCGGCGCCCGTGCCGCAGGAGAGCGTCTCGCCGCTGCCGCGTTCGTGGACGCGCATCCGGATGCGGCCCACCCCGCCGGAGACCAGCGGCTCGCTCGGCACGACGAACTCGACGTTGGCGCCGTCGGGGGGCGCCGGGGTGATGACGGGTGGTTCGCCGAGGTCGATGGCGTCGAGCTCCGCGTCGTCGGCGAGTGCCACGACGACGTGCGGGTTGCCGACGCCGATCGCGAGGCCGGGCCGGTCGACGTCGAGCCGGCGCGCCGACACCATCGCCTCCCCCGCCACGACGAAGCCGCCGAGATCCACCTCGAAGCCGTCTGCGGTGCGGGTGAGCGGCCGGACCCCGCCGCGGGTGCCGATCGCGACGGTTCCGCCGACCTCGAGCGAGAGCAGGCCGGCCGCGATCAGGTAGGCGCCGTAGACGCGGATGCCGTTGCCGCACATCTCGGCGGGGCTGCCGTCGGCGTTGTGGTAGTCCATGAACCACTCGGCATCCGGGTCCTCCGCGAGGGAGGCGGCGCCCTCCGGCAGGGCGGCGGAGCGGACGGCGCGGATGACGCCGTCGCCTCCGACGCCGAAGCGTCGGTCGGCGAGGGCCGCGAGCTGGTCGGGGCCGAGCTCGATCTCGCCGTCGGGGTCGGCGAACAGCACGAAGTCGTTGCCGGTGCCGTGCCCCTTGGTGAAGGCGAGATCGATGCTCACCCGGAAAGCCTAGCGAGGCCGTCGCGCACGATGTTCGTAGCGGTACCGACACGGGTGGGGTCGTCGGCGTCGATCCACTCGGTCGTCCGCGAACGCCCGAACCAGGACACCTGCCGTCGGGCGTAGCGCCGGGTCAGCGCCTGCGTCTCGGCGATCGCGGCGGCCTCGTCGAGAGCCCCGTCGAGCTGGGCGAGCGCCTGCGCGTAGCCGATGGCACGGCTCGCGGTGACACCGAAACCGGCGGGGCGCAGACGCGCGACCTCGTCGACGAGGCCCGCCCGCCACATCCGCACGACCCGCTCGTCGAGCCGCGGCACGAGGCGCTCGCGGTCGAGGCGCAGTCCGAGGATCGCGCTCGGACGCCAGGTGGCTCCCTCGTCGGGCAGGCCCGCACCGAACGGCTCGCCGGTCAGTTCGATCACCTCGAGCGCACGGACCAGGCGGCGTCCGTTGTACGGCCCGATCGCCGCGGCGGCCGCGGGATCGCGCGCGCGCAGCCGCTCGTGGAGGGCTCCGGGCCCGTCCGCGTCCAGTTCGGCTTCGAGTCGCGCCCGGATTGCGGCATCCGTCCCCGGGAAGCGGAAGTCGTAGACGACGCTCGACACGTAGAGCCCGCTGCCGCCGACGAGGACCGGCACCGCGCCTCGCGCGAGGACGCCGTCGATCACGGCCCGCGCCTCCTGCTGGTAGCGGGCGACGCTCGCCTCCTGGGCGGGGTCGAGCACGTCGATGAGGTGGTGCGGGATGCCGCGGCGGGCGCCTGCCGGCGGTTTCGCGGTGCCGATGTCCATCCCGCGGTACAGCTGCATGGCGTCCGCGTTGACGATCTCGACGGGGGTGCCGGATGCGGCGAGTCGTTCGCCGAGGTCGAGCGCGAGCTCGGTCTTGCCGGTGCCGGTTGCCCCGACGACGGCGACGAGGAGGCTCACGCGGGGCGCAGCGCCGGGAGGCCGAGGTTCACGGGGCGCGCCCCCGGCACCGGTTCTGGCACGGCGCAGGATCCGGCCTCCTCGCGATCCCAGGCATCCCCCGCCCGCGTGCGGCGGATGGGCAGGGCCTCGCCGGCGGGTGCCGCGATGAGGTAGTGCGGGGTGGCACGGGTGACCACGACGCTCACGACGTCGCCGGGGCGCGGTTGCGGCCCGTCCGGCACCTCGAAGTGCACGAGCCGGTTGTCCTCGGCGCGCCCCGACATGCGGCGCGTCTCCTGATCGCGCCGGCCCTCCCCGTTCGCGACGAGCACCGACACCTCGGTGCCGACGAGCTTCTGCGCCTCCTCCCCCGAGATGCGCTCCTGCAGCTCGACGAGACGCTCGTAGCGCTCCTGCACGACGTGCTTCGGCAGCTGATCCGGCATGGTCGCGGCGGGGGTGCCCGGGCGGATCGAGTACTGGAAGGTGAAGGCGGAGGCGAAGCGCGCCTGCTCGACGACGCGGAGCGTCTCGGCGAAGTCCTCCTCGGTCTCGCCGGGGAAGCCGACGATGATGTCGGTCGAGATCGCGGCCTGCGGGATTCGGGCGCGCACCCGGTCGAGGATTCCGAGGAAGCGCTCGGAGCGGTAGGAGCGGCGCATCGCCTTGAGGATTCGGTCGGAGCCGGACTGCAGGGGCATGTGCAGTTGCGGCATGACGTTCGGCGTCTCGGCCATCGCGTCGATGACGTCATCGGTGAACGCGGCCGGGTGCGGGCTCGTGAAGCGGATGCGCTCGAGGCCGTCGATCTCGCCCGCGGCCCGCAGGAGCTTGCCGAACGCCCGCCGGTCGCCGAACTCCACGCCGTAGGAGTTGACGTTCTGACCGAGCAGGGTTACCTCGATGGCGCCGTCGTCGACGAGGGCGCGGATCTCGGCGAGGATGTCGCCCGGCCGGCGGTCCTTCTCCTTGCCGCGCAGCGAGGGCACGATGCAGAAGGTGCAGGTGTTGTTGCAGCCGACCGAGATCGACACCCAGCCTGAGTAGCTGTTCTCGCGCCGGGTGGGGAGCGTCGAGGGGAACACCTCGAGCGACTCGAGGATCTCGAGCTGCGCCTCGCCGTTGTGGCGGGCGCGTTCGAGCAGCGCGGGGAGGGATCCCATGTTGTGGGTTCCGAACACCACATCGACCCACGGCGCCCGCTCGAGGATGACGTTCTTGTCCTTCTGCGCCAGGCAGCCGCCGACCGCGATCTGCATGCCCTCGTGCCGGCGCTTGGCATCCGCGAGATGCCCGAGGGTGCCGTAGAGCTTGTTGTCGGCGTTCTCGCGCACGGCGCAGGTGTTGATGACGACGATGTCGGCCTCGCCTCCTGCCGCCCTGACGTAGCCTGCCGCCTCGAGCGAGCCGGAGAGCCGCTCCGAGTCGTGCACGTTCATCTGGCATCCGAAGGTGCGCACCTCGTAGCTGCGCGGGCGCGCGGGCGCCGCCTGCGCGGACGAGGCGAGCAACGTCATGCCGGAGATTCTACGTGCCCGGCGCGGGCAGCCGCTCCGGGCAGACGCACGCCTGGTTCCCCGCGGCGCAGTTCGACGAGGTGATCGACGAGGGCGACTGGCTCGTCGGGCGGCTCGGTGACGGACGGCGGATCGTCGCCGCGATCGGCGACACGGCCCTGGACGGCGAGGCGTCGACTTTCCGCTACGCTCTCGGCGTGATCGTGCCGCGCAGGACCGTCGCCGACCCCGGCGTGCGGTGGATGCGCGATGGCCACGAGCTCGAGCTCGACTGGGACGGCGAGCTGCTCGTCGACGGCGCGCCCCGGCCGGTTCCCCGTGAGGAGGCGACCCCGTGAGAGGCGGAGTGCGGATCGCGGTCGCGGCGGGCGCCGCGAGCATCGGCACGGCGCTCCTCGCGGTCGCGGGTGCCCGGCGGATCCTGGGTGCCCGCGGGATCCCGGTGCTCGATGCGCTCGTCGCCCCCGGCCGCCGGGTACTCGTGGTGACCGCTCATCCCGACGACGAGATCGTCATGGCGGGCGCACTCGCCGCGACCGTCCGGCGCGGCGGACGCGTGCATCTCGTGACGCTCACCGCGGGCGAGGCGAGCCAGTCGACGGAACTCCCGCAATCCCCCTCCGCGCTCCCGCATGGCGAGCGGGTGGCCGCCGTGCGCCGCGTCGAGCTCGCCGAGGCGTGTCGGGCGCTCGGCGTCGAGCTGCGGGAGGTCGCCGGGTTCCCGGACGGGGGGCTGAGCCGCTGCATCGAACCGGCGACGGCGTTCCTCGCCGAGCAGATCGACCTCCTGCACCCCGATCTCGTCGTCGGGCTCGACGAGACCGTCGGCATCTACGGCCACCCCGACCATCGCGCGGCGGCGACGGCGGCCCGGCGCGCCGCGCAGGCGGCCGGCGTCGCTCTGCTCCAAGCGACTCTCGCACCGCGCAGTGCGCGCCTTGCGGCCCGCCTGTCGCCGGTCCTCCGGCGCGCACTCGCCGAAACCGGCGCATCCCATCCCGCTCCCTCGCTCGCCGTGCGCACTCGCGGCACCGCGGATGCGGTGTCCCGCGCCGTCACGGCTCATCGCAGCCAGCGAGCTGTTCTCGCCGGCGCCAGGCCCGGATCGAGCTGGATTCCGGGCTCGCTCTACGCCTGGATCTTCGACCGCGACTACTTCGCCTCGGTGGACCCCGCGGAGTGAGCGGCCGCGACCGCACCGCCGGCCGCCGCCCGGGAGAGTCCCGTACCGCGCACGATCCCGGCGCGGGTGAGAGTCCCGGAGGCGCGAACCGCCTCGAAGACGATGTCGCGGGTGCCGGAAACCGGCCACCCGAGGCTCGTCGAGCTGTCAGCCGCTCGCCCTCCCCACGGATCCGCAGCAGCCTACGGCAGGGAGAATCCAGGGCCGTCACCCGAGCAGCTGCGGCCGATCACCGCCGTGATCAGCGCGACGGAATCCGGAACGATCGTGCGGGGCCGAGATCCGGTCGAATCCTTTGTCGTTCGGATCAGTCCGGGGTGATGGTGACGGTCCAGTCGTATTCGCTTTGGTGGCCGACCAGGTCGATGCTCGTCGCGCCTTCCGTGTAGACACCGTCCATGGTGCCCTCACCTCCTTCGAGGTCGATGGAGATGTGCAAGTTGCCGTCGGTGAGCGTCCAGGTGTCGGTGTCGTAGTCCCACAAATCGGTGTTGAAGGTGACAGCGATGGTCCCGTCCTCCTGGAACTCAAACGCCCAGAAATCGCCATCCGAATCGGTGCCGGACCAGGACGTCCCCGCCAGCGCAGTCGACGAGCTGTCGGCGCCGTCACTCGTGTCAGTGGCGGTGCTGTCGGTGCCGCTGGTGGCACCTCCGCTGATCCCGTCTCCGGTCGTCAAGCCCGGGATCCTGAAGCAGGCCGTCAAGGAGGTGAGCAGGAGCAGCGACGCCGCAGCCGCGACCACAGTTCGACGAAGGCTCATAGACGTCATGCTAGTGGGATGCATTCGTTGCGCGGAAGGGCATGCTCGATCGCGGCGCGTGCGGTGCTGCCCGAGTATCCGCGGCGCGCGAGATAGCCGCTCAGTCGACGGACCGCGGTGTCGCGGTCGACCCCGTTCAGTTGCCGCGCGCGCGTGCGGGCGAGCTCGCGGGCGCGGGCGAGTTCGTCGCCCGCGTCGACGAGCTCGAGGGCGTACTCGATCGCCGCGGGCGCCAGCAGCCGACGGGTGAGCTCGGCCGCGATGGCCGTGCGTCCGAGGCCCTTGCGCTCCTGGAGGGTCGCGACGAGGGCCTGCGCGAGTGCCGTGTCATCGATGAGGCCGACGCGCGTCAGGCGGTCGCACTCGCGGGCAATGCCCTCGTCGTCGATGCCGCCGTCGCGGAGCGCGCGCTCGAGCTCGCGCCGCGAGAGGCCGCGACGCCCGAGCGCCTTGAGCGAGATCGTCTCCGCGGTACGCCGCGTGTCGCTCAGGGCGTCGCGCTGGGCGTCGCTCAGCCGCGCGCAGACGTCGTCGATGTCCGAGCCCCATTCGTCGTTCCAACCGGGCTCGTCGTCGCCGTCCAGCTCGTCGCTCCAGCTCGGCTCGTCGACCGCGGAGTTCCGCACGGGCGAGGCCGACGGCCGGGGGCCGAACAGGTAGCTGACCGGTGCGAGCCGCCCATCGGTCTCGTCCATGGCTGCTCCCGGCCCTTACTCGCCGACGGCCTTGCGGCTCGCGAGCTTCTCTTCGAACGAGTCGACGTTGCCGGTGGCCGCGGCCTTGGCAGCGGCACCGATGCCGAGCTTCGCGAGGATCTTCTGCTCGATCTCGGCCGCGACATCCGGGTTCTCGATCAGGAAGGCGCGGGCGTTCTCCTTGCCCTGGCCGAGCTGGTCACCGTCGTAGGTGTACCAGGCTCCCGACTTGCGCACGATCTCGTGCTCGACCCCGTAGTCGATGAGACTGCCCTCGCGCGAGATGCCGACCCCGTACAGGATGTCGAACTCGGCCTGCTTGAAGGGAGGGGCCATCTTGTTCTTGACGACCTTGACGCGCGTGCGGTTCCCGACCGCCTCCGCACCGTCCTTGAGGGTCTCTATGCGGCGGATGTCGAGCCGCACCGAGGCGTAGAACTTGAGCGCCTTGCCGCCCGCGGTCGTCTCGGGGCTGCCGAAGAAGACGCCGATCTTCTCGCGCAGCTGGTTGATGAAGATCATCGTGGTCTGCGTCTGGTTGAGACCGCCGGTGAGCTTGCGGAGCGCCTGAGACATGAGGCGCGCCTGGAGGCCGACGTGACTGTCGCCCATCTCGCCCTCGATCTCGGCCTTCGGGACGAGTGCCGCGACGGAGTCGACGACGATGAGGTCGATCGAGCCGGAGCGCACGAGCATGTCGGCGATCTCGAGCGCCTGCTCGCCCGTGTCGGGCTGCGACACGAGGAGGGCGTCGATGTCGACGCCGAGCTTTCTCGCGTACTCGGGGTCGAGCGCGTGCTCCGCGTCGATGAAGGCGGCGATCCCCCCCGCGCGCTGCGCGTTGGCGATGGCGTGCAGGGTGAGGGTCGTCTTGCCGGAGGACTCCGGACCATAGATCTCGACGATGCGGCCTCGGGGAAGGCCCCCGATGCCGAGCGCGACATCGAGCGCGATGGAACCCGTGGGGATGACGGCGACGGGCGCGCGCTCGTCGCTGCCGAGCCGCATGACGGTTCCCTTGCCGAACTGACGGTCGATCTGCGCGAGGGCGGCCTCGAGGGCCTTCTCGCGGTCTGCGGGGGTAGGCATGTGCCCGGTCTCCTTCTGTGTCGTGTTCCATGCGCCCATCGGCTGTCGGCCCTGCGTCGACCGGTGGGGCAAGGTCGGCGCTCTCGCGACAGGGCTGGTGTCTCCATCGGGGGGACGTCGCCGACGCTACGCCCGGCCACCGACATCCGATGTCAGCGACGGGCGAATTGTCGACAACTGCTCTTCGACGGATCCTGTGCAGGAGCCTACAGATGATCGAATCGATGTTCGATATCCACGCGGCGTGTCGCGACACGCGACACCGTCCGCCTTCCCGCGACAGCGATATCCGCGTCAGCGCGACAAGCGCTACAGCGTTTCGCGGACCCCACGGTCAGCCGGGCGGGGCGGCGAGACCCGCGCCGTGCCAGCGCTCGCGGGGGACGTCCTGGGCGCGGCAGAGGGCGAGCCACACCTCGCCGGCGGGGATGCCCGCCTCGAGAGCGTCGTGCGGCGTGCGGTTGCCGAGCGCGACGATCACCGAGTCGCGCACGAGGACCCGGCCGAAGGGCCCGAACTCCTCGTCGACGGCGCGGTGGAACTCGCTGACCTTCAGCGGACCACGAGATCCGCGTCGAACTCCGCGACCAGCTCGTCGGGGAGGGTGTCGGGAACCGAGGTGAGACCCTCGATGACGGCGAGACGGTCGCCGACCTCGCGCATGATGACCGAGACGGGGGTGCCGAGCGCATCCGCGACCGAGGCGAGGATCTCGGAGCTCGCCTCCTTCTGACCGCGTTCCACCTCGCTCAGGTAGCCGAGGGCGACGCTCGCCCGGCTCGCAACCTGACGCAGTGTCATCGCCTTCTGCAGACGGAAGTCGCGGAGGACATCGCCGAGTTCCGCTCGAACCAGAACCATGTGGTGTTCCTCCTTGTCTGCGCGACTCGCGGTACGGATCGGGGTGCTCAGGCTATCCGTCCGCTGCAGAAACTCTAAATCCTGCAAGCTCGGATACCGCCGTGAAGTCACGAGGTGTAACGAGATCGAAACCACCACTTATTCCCCTCGCCGCGTGCGAGAAATGCAGGAGAAACTTCCGCCGGGACACCGCCCACCACGCCGACACGGGGCGGATGCGGAAAATCTCCTGCATTTCTCACAAAGACGACGGGGGCGCCGGCGGGATGCCGAGGTGCTCCGCGAGGAGGGCGAGCGCGGCGTCCACCGCGGCGGCGCGGATCGCGGCGCGGTCCCCCGCGAGGCGCAGCGCTCGCGCATCCGTCCCCTCCGCATCCGCGTAGCCGAGCCACACGGTGCCGGGGGCGACGCCGTCCTGCGGATCGGGGCCCGCGACTCCCGTCGTGGCGAGTGCGCGATCGGCGGGGCGCCGGCCGTCAAGAGCGGCGCGGAGGCGCACCCCGGCCGCCAGCTGCCGCGCGACGTCGCCATCGACGGGCCCGCGCGAGGCGAGCAGAGCCGCGTCGACGCCGAGCAGCCGTGCCTTGAGTTCTGTCGAGTAGGCGACCACTCCCCCGCTGAACACCTCCGACGCACCCGGCACGTCGACGAACGCGGAGGCGAGCAGGCCGCCCGTGAGCGATTCGGCCACGGCGACGCGCTCACCGCGCCGCGCGAGCTCCGCGACGAGGCGCGCGGCGAGCCCGCTCACGAGGCCGCCTTGGCCGCCCGTGTCACCCGCCAGGCGTCCCACAGATACTGCGCCCCGCTCACGACCGTCAGCGCGAGCGCGGCCAGGATGAGGACCGCGTTGACCCACAGCATCCACTCCCCGAGTACCGTCCACAGCGGCACGAGCGCGAACGACACGGCGACCGCCTGCACGACGGTCTTGACCTTGCCGAGGAAGCCGGCCGGGATGACGTGATCGCGCAGCATGAGGAAGCGGAAGATCGTGATGCCGAACTCGCGCACCAGGATCACGATCGTGATCGGCCACCACCACGACCCGAGCAGCGGCTCGGCGAGCACCGAGAGCGCCACGAGCGCGGCGCCGACGAGGATCTTGTCGGCGATCGGGTCGACGAGCTTGCCGAAGTCGGTCACCAGGTTGCGCCGTCGCGCCAGGAACCCGTCGACCGAGTCGGTCGTGATCGAGAGGATGAACAGGAAACCGGCGACCCAGCGCCACACCCCCAGCTGCCCGCCGTCGAGCACCATGAGCCACACGAACACCGGCGCGAGCAGGATGCGCACGACCGTGACGATGTTGGCGATGTTGCCCATGCTCGCCGGGGTGTCGCCAGAGCTCACGACGCGACCGCGCATCGGGTTCACCCGCACGGAGTCGGCCGACGCCTCATCCGGAACAGGATCGGTCGAGGACACGCGCTACTCCCTGCCGGTCAGCCCCCAGGCGTCCTCATCCGAGTCGCCCTCCTCGACAGGATAGCCGTCGAACCGAGCCTCGACGGGGTCGGCGGAGGCGGACGCCGAGGCGGACCCCGGAGCGGATCCGGAGGCGGACGCGGCGGCGGACCCCGAGGGCGCAGGCCCGCCGCGCAACTGGGCGAGTACGCCCGGCAACTGCTCGGGGGTGACGAGCACCTCGCGCGCCTTCGACCCCTCCGACGGACCCACGATCTCGCGCGACTCGAGCAGGTCCATGAGGCGCCCGGCCTTCGCGAAACCGACCCTGAGCTTCCGCTGCAGCATCGAGGTCGAGCCGAACTGGGTGTTCACGACGAGGGTCGCCGCTTCGAGCAGCAGTTCGAGGTCGTCGCCGATGTCGGCATCCACCTCGCGCTTCTCGACGACCGCGGCGACATCGTCGCGGTACTCGGGACGCGCCTGCTCGGTCACGTGCTTGACGACCGCGTGGATCTCGTCCTCGGTCACCCAGGCGCCCTGCACGCGGATCGCCTTGGACGCCCCCATCGGCAGGAACAGCCCGTCGCCCTGCCCGATGAGCTTCTCGGCGCCCGGCTGGTCGAGGATGACGCGCGAGTCGGTCATGCTCGACACGGCGAAGGCGAGGCGCGAGGGCACATTGGCCTTGATGAGACCCGTCACGACGTCGACAGAGGGCCGCTGCGTGGCGAGCACGAGGTGGATGCCGGAGGCGCGGGCGAGCTGCGTGATACGCACGATCGAGTCCTCGACGTCGCGCGGGGCGACCATCATGAGGTCGGCGAGCTCGTCGACGACGACGAGCAGGTACGGATAGGGCTGCAGCACCCGCTCGGAGCCCGCCGGCAGCACGATCTCGTTCGCGAGCACGGCGCGGTTGAAGTCGTCGATGTGGCGGAAGCCGAACGACGCGAGGTCGTCGTACCGCATGTCCATCTCCTTGACGACCCACTGCAGCGCCTCCGCCGCCTTCTTGGGGTTCGTGATGATGGGCGTGATGAGGTGCGGGACGCCCTGGTAGGCGGCGAGCTCGACGCGCTTCGGGTCGACGAGCACCATCCGCACCTCGGCGGGCTTGGCGCGCATGAGCACCGAAGTGATCATCGAGTTGATGAAGCTCGACTTGCCGGACCCCGTCGACCCCGCGACGAGCAGGTGCGGCATCTTGGCGAGGTTCGCGACGACGAAGCCGCCCTCGACGTCCTTGCCGAGGCCGATCGTGAGCGGGTGGTTGCTCTTGGCGGCGGGCCCGGAGCGCAGCACGTCGCCGAGCGAGACGATCTCGCGGTCGCGGTTGGGGATCTCGACCCCGATCGCGCTCTTGCCCGGGATGGGCGAGAGGATGGTGACCTCGTTGGAGGCGACCGCGTAGGAGAGGTTGCGGCTGAGGGCGGTCACCCGCTCGACCTTGACGCCGTGGCCGAGCTCGATCTCGTAGCGGGTCACGGAGGGGCCGCGCGTGAAGCCCGTGACGCGCGCGTCGACCTGGAACTGGTTCAGCACGCTCGTGATCGCCGCGATCATCTCGTCGTTCACGGCGGTGCGGGCCTTGGGCGGGGTTCCGGAGCCGAGCACGGATGCGGCGGGCAAGCGGTAGGGGCGCGGGACGGACGCGGGACGCCGGGCGGCGGGCGGCGCATCCGAGAACTCGCCGGCCTCGCCGCGTTCGCTCGCGGAGCCGGGCAGCAGAGCCACGTCGCCACGCGGGGCGGCGGTGTCGACCTCGCCCGTGAAGCGCTTGACGGCGTCCTCCGCGCGCACGAGCTCCTCGAGCAGTTCGACGTCGAAGTCGGCGTCTCCCGGCGACGGCAGCGGGTCGACCACCTCGGTCTCGAGTTCGCGGCCGAGCACGGGGGTGTCGAAGGCGGGCGACTCGTTCTTCGGTCTGCTGCGACGCCACCAGGGCATCGACTCCGGGTTGTCGGGTTCGAGGCCGAGGTCCGAGAGCGTGCCGAACTCGCTCGTCGCGGCCTCGCCCCCTCGCACCTTCGCCGGCTTCTCGGCGGGTTCGGGGAGCTCGGCTCCGAACAGGTAGGCGTAGAGCTCGCGGAGGCGGTGACCGATGCGGTTGGGCGGGGTCTTGGTGAGGATGAAGAGCGACAGCGCGAGCACGCCGAGAGCGAGCAGCGCCGCGAGCCACGGGGCGCCCACGATCACGAACGGCCAGGTGACGACCCAGCCGATGATGCCGCCGCCGGCCGCGAGCGCCGCGGCGCCGTCGCTCGGGGCGGGAAGCCCGCCGAACACCTGGCAGAGCGCGGCGAGGCTCGTGAGCAGGAGCACGAGGCCGACTCCGATGCGTCCGTTGTCGTGCACGCTCGAGGGGTGGCGGAACAACCACACCGCGAGCACCAGCAGGATGACCGGAAGGGCGAACGCGACGCGGCCGAGCAGCCCGCCGAAGCCGAAGATGTCGAGGGCGCGGGCGACGTCGCTCGCCGGGGCGAACCACTCGATGATCGCCGTCGCGATCGCGAGCAGGAAGAACAGGAACGGCACCCCGTCGCGGCGCTCGTGCTTCTCGAGGCTCTCGGTGCCGAACAACCGCGCGGCGCCGCCGACGACGTGCGCCATGCCCGTCCAGGCCGCGGTCAGCAGCCCCGGCTTCTGTTCGGCGACCGGCAGCTTCTTGGTGCCCTGCGGCCCGCGCGTCGAGGAGCGCGACGAACTCGAGCGGGAACTGGTGCCCGCGCGGGCGCGCGTCGAGGTCGACCGGGTGCTCGTGGCCATGGCTTCACGGTATCCGCGACGACCGACCCCGGCCCGCAGCGACACTCACCCGTGCCGTCTGGCACCGTTTCGGACGGATGGGCGCGTCGCGCGGGTGCCATCCGTCCGAAACCGCACCAATCACGGTGGAGACCGACGGCGTGCGCACCCGGAGGGCCGGGCGCCCGCGCGCGGCCGGCCCTCCGGCACGCGCCGCGGATTATCGCGGCGCAAGACCTACAGCCGCAGCGCGTCGATGACCTTGACCCGCACCGCGACGAGGGCGGGCAGCAGGCCAGCGAGCGCCCCCACCGCGGTCGCCGCGACAAGGCCCGTCACGGCGGCCTCCACGGGGAACGCGGGCACGTCCTGCAGGTAGCCGTCGAGCCACGCGGTGATCCACGGGTTCTTGACGATCGCGACCGCGATGAGCACCCCGACGCCGCCCGCGACGAAGGTCGCCACGACCGACTCCATCATGACCGAGAAGAACACCCGGCCCGCGGTCGCGCCGAAGCTGCGCCGGATGCCGATCTCGCGGATGCGGTACCGCACCGTCACGAGGGCGATGTTGACGAGCCCGAGCGCACCGAGCAGCAGCACGAGCACCGCGACGGCGCCCACCGCGAGCTTGAGGAACAGCAGCGGATCCTCCGTGGAGTAGGCGAGGTAGTCCTGACGGTAGAGGTCGACCTGCCATCCCTCGCCGAGGGCGGCGGAAACGTCAGACGAAATGCGCGCGCTCAGCTCATCCCCGACCTCGACCGGAACCCAGAGCTCGTAATTCGTCCACCTCTGGTCGGCGGGCGTCTGCGAGAACCCGCCCGCGTCGAATGCGTCGCGCAGCAGGTAGGCGCTCAGATCCTGCCCGTTGTAGTCGGGCGAGGATTCCGTGATCGCCGTGACGACCGCTGAGACGTTGTGCTCCTCGGTCACGATCTCGAGGGTCGGATGCGTGCGCAAGTCGGGCGATCCGATCTGCTTCCACAGATCGCTCGAGATGATGATGGCGGGCGCCAGACGGTCGGCATCGGCGTCCGTGAACCAGCTCCCCTCCATCGTACGGAGGCGGTGGATCGCGGCGTAGGGCTGGTCGACCGCCGTGACCGACACGCCGAACACCCCGTCAGCCAGCTGCACCTGGATCTGGTCCTGCACCATCCGTGAGTAGTAGCGGATGTCGTAGCGCTCCGCGGCCTGGGCGAGGAGCTCGTCGAGCGTGCCGGCGGGGGCCTGCATCCCGGTCGTCGTGTTGTAGGCCTGCACCTGGTAGGTCGCCGGACGGCCGCCCCAACGCTCGGACTGCTCGACCTGCACCTGCGTTGCGATCGCGCCGCCCGCCACGACCGTCGTGAGCGCCGCGACCGCGACCCCGACGCCGATCAGGCTCAGCAGCACGCGCGTGCGGTGGACCCGCAGCTCCGACCACGCCTCGACGATCGCGCCGACGAACGCCGTCCCGAGCTTCACCTCGGCACCGCCACGAACTCGGCGAGCCCCGCCGTCGCATCCTCCGCCTCCGCCAGCACTCCGCGGTCGAGTCGGAAGTGGCGCCGTGCGAGGGCGGCGATGTTGGGGTCGTGCGTGATCGTGATGAGGGCGGCGCCGCTCGCCTCGGCGACCTCGTCGAGAAGCGCCATGACCTGGGCCCCCGTCTCGACGTCGAGGGCGCCGGTCGGCTCGTCGGCGAGGATGAGGCGCGGACCGCGGACGAGGGCTCGGGCGATCGCGACGCGCTGCTGCTCGCCGCCCGAGAGCTGGTCTGGCGTGGATTCGATGCGGGCGCCGAGCCCGACCCGCTCGAGCATCTCGGTCGCGAGTCGCTCGCGCCGCCAGAACTGCCGGCCGCTCGCGTACAGCAGCGGGGTGCAGACGTTCTCGAGGGCGGTGCGGCGCGGCAGCAGGTTGAACTGCTGGAAGATGAAGCCGACGTCGCGGCCGCGGCGGCGATCGCGCGCCCCCATCCGGAGCTTCTCGAGCGGGGTGCCGTCGAACTCGAGCCTCCCGCTCGTCGGGGTGTCGATGAGGCCGAGGATGTTGAGCAGTGTCGACTTGCCGCTGCCGGAGCGGCCCACGATGCTCACGTGCTCGCCCACGGCGACCTCGAGGTCGATGCCGCGCAGGATGTCGAGCCGCGAGCCGTCGGGGAGCTCGACCGAGCGGGTGACCTGCTCGAGCCGGAGGAAGCTCACCGTCAGCCTCCGACGCCCACGAATACCCCGAGGTCCTGCTCGGGGTCGGCGAGCGCTCCCGGCACGAACTGCAGGATCTCGTCGCCCTCGGCGAGACCGCTCGTGACCTCGATCTGCGCTCCGTCGGAGATGCCGAGCGTCACCTCGCGGGTCTCCGGCTCGCCGCCGTCGGAGGCCGGCAGGTAGACGACTCCCGTGCCGCTCCCGCCGACGACCGCGGTCGTCGGCACGAGGAGCACGTTCTCGGCGACGCCGCCGGCGAGGGTCAGCTTCGCGGCGAGACCGGCGAACACCCTCACCTCGGCGGGCACCGCGCACCGCACGGTCGCGACGGTGGACGAGCTGCTGACGGATCCGTCCAGGGTTCCCGAGTCGGTGGAGGTCGGGGGCGGCGCCGCCGTGATCGTGAGCCCCGTGCAGGTGAAGGGGGCGGGTCCGCCGGTGATCGTCACCTGCGCCTCGGTCGGCTGGGTGGTCAGCCGGAGCTGCTGCTCGGGGGCGAGGCTGGCCGTCACGTTGAACGTCGGCGGGGCGATCTGCGCGACGGTCTCGCCGAGTCCCAGCTGCTGACCGACGAGCAGCGTGAAGCTCGTGAGCGTCCCGGAGACGGGTGCCGTGAGGATCGACCACTTGTTCGTGCCGTCGTCGTTCACCCCGCGGATCTGGGCGAGCTCCGCGCCGGCGTCTACCCACTGCCCGTCGCTCGCGGACACCTTGCGCACCTCGCCGGAGATGGCCGCGCGGGCGGGCACCGCCGTGTCAGCGGCGACCGTGCCGTCGATCGTCACGTCGTTGCGGACGGTGCCGGTCGCCACGAGGTAGCTGGGGTCGGTGATCATCCCCGTCGGCACCTCCGGCGTGCTCTCGGCGCTCGTCTCTGCGAAGAACGCGAGCTTGACGAGCGCGGCCCCGATGACCGCGAAGATGACCATCCAGATGATGGGGAACACCCATCGGCGCGCGACGTTCACCGAGCCTCCTGTCGACGTGTGGACGGCTGCGCACCTGGCGCAGTCTCGTCCAGAGAACCAGCGACGGGTGGCGGCCGCATCCCAACGTTCGGTGGCGGTCGAGCGTCGCTCATCACTGACGCTAGGGGATCATCGGACGCCTGGCCATCATCCTCGGGGTGGATTCGGGGGCGACTCGGGGATGCCCCTGAGGGAACTCAGGCCTCGATGACGACCGGGATGATCATGGGGCGGCGACGGTGCTGGGTGTTGACCCACCGGCCGACCGTGCGGCGCACGGCCTGGCTGTAGCCGTGCGGGTCGGTCACGCCGTTGCGGGCCGCCTCGGTGAGCGCCGCGATGATCTGCGGACGCACGTCGTCGAACACCGACTCGTCCTCCGCGAACCCCCTCGCCTGGATCTCGGGTCCCACGAGCACCCGTCCGGTCTGCCGGTCGATCGCGACGAAGATCGAGATGAAGCCCTCCTCCGCGAGGATCCGGCGGTCCTTGAGGTCGGCATCCGTGATCTCGCCCACCGTCGAGCCGTCGACGTAGACGTAGCCGACGTCGAGCTGGCCCACGACCCGCGCGACCCCGGCCGCGAGGTCGATCACGACGCCGTTCTCGCCCACGACGATGCGCTCGCGCGGCACCCCCGTCTCGACCGCGAGATCGGCCGAGGCCGTCAGCTGGCGGTACTCGCCGTGCACGGGGAACACGTTGCGCGGCTTGAGGATGTTGTAGCAGTACAGCAGCTCCCCCGCCGCCGCGTGTCCCGAGACGTGCACGCGAGCCGAGCCCTTGTGCACGACGGTCGCGCCGAGCTTGGTGAGTCCGTTGATGACCCGGTAGACGGCGTTCTCGTTGCCGGGGATGAGGCTCGACGCGAGGATCACCGTGTCGCCCGTGCCGACCTCGATGCGGTGGTCGCCGTTCGCCATCCGCGCGAGCACCGCCATCGGCTCGCCCTGCGAACCGGTGCTCATGAACACGACCCGGTCGTCGGGCAGTTCGAGCGCGGTCTTGAGGTCGACGAGCACGCCGTCCGGCACCCTGAGGTAGCCGAGCTCGGCCGCGATCGTCATGTTGCGCACCATCGAGCGGCCGACGAGGGCGACGTGCCGCTCGTTGGCGACCGCCGCATCCAGCACCTGCTGCACGCGGTGCACGTGGCTCGAGAAGCTCGCCACGATGACGCGCCTTGGCGCCTTCGCGATGACCCGCTCGAGGACGGGCCCGATCTCCCGCTCGAGCGCGGTGAAGCCCGGCACGTCGGCGTTCGTCGAGTCAGGCAGGAACAGGTCGACGCCCTCCTCGCCGAGGCGGGCGAAGGCACGCAGATCGGTGATGCGCGCGTCCAGCGGCAACTGGTCCATCTTGAAGTCGCCGGTGTGCAGCACGAGCCCGGCCGTGGTCCGGATGACGACGGCGAGCGCATCCGGGATCGAGTGGTTGACCGCGACGAACTCGAGCTCGAACGGCCCCAGCCTCGTGCGCCCGCCCTCCTTCACGACACGGGAGATCGGCGCGATGCCGTGCTCCTTGAGCTTCGCCTCGACGAGCGCGAGGGTCAGCTTCGAGCCGTGCAGCGGGATGTCGCCGCGCAGCTTCAGGAGGTACGGAACCGCGCCGATGTGGTCCTCGTGGCCGTGGGTGAGCACGACGCCGACCACATCGTCGAGGCGCTCCCTGATGGGGTCGAAGTCGGGCAGGATCAGATCGACGCCCGGGTGGTTCTCCTCGGGGAAGAGCACGCCGACGTCGACGACGAGCAGCTTGCCGTCGATCTCGTAGACGGTCATGTTGCGGCCGATCTCCCCCACCCCGCCGAGCGGGATGACGCGGAGGGTGCCAGGCGCGAGCTCGGGCGGGGCGACGACGTCGATGGCCATGCGGCCTCCTTGCTGGTGCTGAACGTGCTGGTGCTGAGCGCTGGCGGTGCCTAGCGCGTGGTGCCGGCGACCTTCGGGAGCGCGCCGCCCGCGGCGGCGTTGCGGTCGGGGCGGAAGTTGCTGAAGTCGACGCCGTCGATGTGCTTCACGAGGGCGATCTCGTCCTCGATGAGCGCGGCCTCCGACTCCTCGGGCCCGACGAGCGGCAGGCGCACCCGCGGGCTCGAGATGCGGCCGAGGCCGTGCAGGATGTACTTGGTCGCGACGGTGCCAGGAACGTGGGTCATCGTGGCGCGCACGAGCGGTTCCAGCGCCCGATGCGCCGCGGTCGCCGTCGCAAGGTCGTTGGCGTTCACCGCGTCGACCATGGTGCGGTACGGCGCGGGGGCGATGTTGGCGGTCACGCCGACGAGGCCGGTGCCGCCGATCGCGAGGGTCGGCAGCGCGTTCGCGTCGTCGCCCGCGAAGTACATGAGGTCGGTCTGGTTCATCACGCGGCTGACCTCGGACAGGTCGCCCTTGGCATCCTTCACGGCGCGGATGTTGGGATGCTTCGCGGCGCGCAGCAGCGTCTCGTACTTGATCGGCACGCCCGTTCGCCCGGGGATGTCGTAGAGGATGACGGGCAGATCTGTCGCATCCGCCACCATCCGGAAGTGAGTGAGGATACCCGCCTGGGTGGGCTTGTTGTAGTACGGGGTGACGACCATGATGCCGTCGGCACCCGCCTTCTCGCTCTTCTTGTAGAGCTCGATCGCGTGCGCGGTCTCGTTCGAGCCGCCGCCCGTGATGATTCTCGCGCGACCGGCCGCGACATCCTTCGCGACCTCGACGAGCTTGACCTTCTCCGGGTCGGTCAGGGTCGAGGTCTCCCCCGTCGTGCCGGTGACCACGATGCCGTCGGCGCCGTGCGCGACGACGTGGTCGACGTGCTTCTCCACGTCGGCCCAGTCCACCTCGCCGTCACTCGTGAACGGGGTCACGAGTGCAACGAGCACCTGACCGAAGGGGTTATCTGGCGTCGACACGCTCTCCAGGCTAGCGGGTGCATCCGGTCCAGCCGCATTCGCCCCGGCGCCGGCCCGTCTGCGGACTCTCCCGTGGCCCCCTCCCGACTCAAGGACTCCTGGAGCGCAAATCAAGGAGTCCGCGTGGCGGCTGTGACGCGCGAGGCGCATGTGACGGTTCCGGATGTGCGACTCCTTGATTCGGGAGCCTCGCGTCCTTGAGATGGGCGCGGCGGACGCGGGACCGCGTCGGCGGCGGCACCGGAGACAGGTCCGGGGGCACCGGAGACAGGTCTGGGGGCACCGGAGACAGGTCTGGGGGGTGCAGCGCGGGGCGGGCGCCGATCAGGCGGCGTCGCCGCGCGCGATCGCCATCCGCAGGATCGCCTCGACCTTCTCCCACTCGAACATCACCTGGTGATACGTGAAGCGGATGACCCGATAGCCGCGCGCCATCAGGCGTGCGTCGCGCGCGTAGTCACGTTGTGCGTCGTGGAATTCGCGGCTGTCGATCTCGATGATGAGCCGATCCCCGAGCAGGGCGTCGACGCGGTCGGGCCCGATCTGCACCTGCTGCCGGATGCGGACCCCGAACCGGCGCGAGCGGAACACGAACGCCGACTCGCTGATGCTGCCGGATTTCGCGTCGGCCGTAGAGAGCGCGAGTGCGGATGCCGCCGGCAGCGAACGGCAGATCGTCGCCAGTTCGTCCCGGCTCATCACCCCCGCCGCCAGCGCGGACTCCGCCGCGACGAAGGCGGCCTCGAGACCCTGGCACTCCACCATCTCGCGGATGGCATCCGCCAGCCCCGCCCTCAGTCGCGTTCCTCCCCGGCCGGAATCGGTCCAGTGGACGACCGCCGCCGAGGGATCGCGACGACGATAGTCGCGCGGGTCGCGGAGCTGGCAGGCGTTCGGGCTCACCGCCACATGCACCTCTCGGCAGTGGGAGAACACCCACAGCCCAGCCTCCTCGACGGCGGTCACGCACGTCGCACGGCCCCCGACGCGGACGGCATCCGCGAGAGCCGTTGGGGTGTCAGGAAGGATGTACCACCCCTGGCGGATCCGTCGGATCTCGTGGTTCTCGACCGCGGCGGTCAGCCTCGTCCGTCCGAATCCCCGTTGCCGGAGTTCGTAGGTGGCGGCGAGCCCGCCGAGCTCGGCGATCGCTCGCTGGAGTCGTGTCATGCGGCGATGATCGCGTGCGCCGCGCGCACGGTATCCCGAGAACTCCGGATCCGTGGAGTTGCCGCGTTACGCATTCCTGTGGAGGAGCAGACGCCAAGCCGCCATCTCAAGGATCAGCGCATCCCAAATCAAGGAGCCGAGGTGCAGCGGAGGCAGCATCAGCCTCAGCAGCCACAGAATCCCCACTGATTCCTTGATTTGGGAGGTCGCGATCCTTGATTTGGGATGCGTGAGCCTCAGGGGGCGACGCGGCCGTTCGCCTGGAAAGCGGCGTGGGTGAGCGGCATGAGCTCGGCCCAGTGCGCCTCCATCTGCTCGGCGACGAGCTCGATCTCGCGCTGCGGGAACGAGGGGAAGTGCGACTCGGGGTGCTTGGTGCGCAGCGACAGGAAGTTCATGAGCGAGCGGGCGTTCATCGTGACGTACATCGAGGAATAGGTCGACACGGGCAGCACGCCTCGCGCGACCTCGCGCGCGATCCCGGCGGCCAGCATCCGCTGGTAGGCCTCATAGGCGAAGGTCGCCGCCGCCCTCGACTGCTCGACGGCGAGCGCGGTCTGCTCCGGCGTCCCCTCGACGAACTCGTAGGCACCCGGCTTGCCGATCTGCACGAGACGTCGCTCGGGGCCTGGCAGGTAGAACACCGGGCGCAGCTCGCGGTAGCGACCCGACTCCTCGTTGTAGGAGGCGATGCGGTGCCGCATGAACTCGCGGAACACGAAGATCGGCGCCTGAACGTAGAAGGTCATCGAATTGTGCTCGAACGGCGAACCGTGCCGGTCGCGCATGAGGTAGTTGATGAGCCCGCGGTCGCGATCGGTCGCCTCGGCCCCGGATGCGGCGGCGCCGAGGGTCTTCTCCCCCTGCGTCGAGACGCGCGCCGCGAACAGCACATCGGAATCATGAGCGCTCGCCCGGACCAGCTCGACCGTCATGTCGGAACGGAACTGGATGGGGGTCGCGTCGCTCGTGGTCTCCGGCACGGCCCTCACGATATCCGGGGCCGCCGACCCGCGCACATCGCCGCGCCGCGCCGCGGGGCGTCATGCGGTGTCACACTCGCCCACGCGCGTCGGGAGCGCGGCTACCGTGTCGCCATGCATCCGCTCGCCGCGCTCGCGCTCGTGACCGTGCTCGTCGCCCTCGCGACCGTCCTCGGCCTCGTGTGGCGTGCCGGCCAGGGCCGCGTGCGACGCGCGAGTGCGGATCCCGCGGGAATCGAGGGCGTCGACCTCGCCCCGGGGGCCACGCTCGTGCAGTTCTCGAGCGAGTACTGCGCCCCGTGCCGGGCTACCGCACGCCTGCTCGACGAGATCGCGGGAACGCGCGAGGGCATCGCGCACGTCGAGCTCGACGTCGCGGAGCGCCCCGAGCTCGCGGCCCGCTTCGGCATCCTGCAGACGCCGACGACGCTCGTGGTCGACGGCGAGGGACGCGTTCTCGCCCGGATCGGCGGCTCCGTGCGCCGTGACACCCTCGTCGCCGAGCTCGACCGCCTGCTCGGCTCCCCCGTCGCCGCCTGACCCGAGGAGCACCCGTGGCCGACCGCACCGCACGACCCGCCCAGATCGACCCGCGTGGGGCGCGGTTCACGGCATCCGTCACGGCGGCGCTGCTGCTCGTGACGGTCCTCCTCGGCCTCGTCGAGGGCCTCGCCCCGACCCTCGGCGAGCGGCTCGTGCAGCCCGCGTTCCTGCTGCTCGCCGTGCTCGCGGCGATCTTCGTATGGAGCGCGGCGGCGGGCGTCGCCCGCAACCCGTGGTCGGCGCTCTTCCGTCGGCTCATCCGCCCGCGACTCGCGCCACCCGCCGAGCTCGAGGACGCGGCCCCGCCGACCTTCGCGCAGGGGGTCGGCGCGTTCGTGACGATCGTCGGCATCGTGCTGCACCTCGCGGGCGTGCCTTACGGCCTCGTCGCCGCGGCCGCTGCGGCGTTCGTGGCGGCGTTCCTCAACGCGGCGTTCGGATACTGCCTCGGATGCCAGATCTACCTGCTGCTCGTGCGCGCCGGCGTCATCCGCAAGGCTGCGGCGGCCTGAGCCTCCGACCTAGAGTGGGGTAACCGGGCATCGATGCCCCTCGAGCGGAGGAGACCCCCATGGCAGTCACGAGCGAAGCGACCACCCTCTGGTTCGGCGAGCTGATCAACGGCTCTGGCACGACATCCCTCGATTCGAGCGACGCCGCCGAGTTCCCCGTCACCTGGGCGGCGCGCTCCGAGGGCGAGCTCGGCCGCACCAATCCCGAGGAGCTGCTCGGCGCCGCGCACTCGGCGTGCTTCTCGATGGCGTTCGCGAACGCGCTCACCCAGGCGGGCTTCTCGCCAGAGAGCCTGCAGGTCACGGCGGCGGTCACCTTCCAGCCTGGCGAGGGCATCACGGGCAGCCACCTGCTCGTCAGCGCGAAGGTGGCCGGCATCTCGGAGGCCGACTTCGAACGGATCGCGGCGGATGCGAAGGCCAACTGCCCGGTGTCGAAGGCGCTCACCGGCATCCCGATCACCCTCGAGGCCAGCCTGGCCTGAATACTCCAAACGCTGTAGCGCTTGATCTCACGCACCAGTCGTCGCTGGCGCCGGGGCGCTGACGCTGCAGCGTTTGCCGAACCGCTAGCCGCGGGAGGCACGGTCGAGGCGGATCGCCTCGCGGGTGGCCCAGCGCGCCCGGCGGCGGTCGCCCGCGGCGTCGTAGGCGAGCGCGAGGCGGAACCAGGCGCGCCAGTCCTCGGGCGCGGACTCCGCCTCGGCCCGGTAGCGGGGGAACACCGCATCGGCGGCGGCGCGGTCGACGCGGCCGCTCGGCGCAACCGGGAGCCGCTCCTCGGGGAGGGCCCCTTCGGCCTCGAGGCGCGCGGCGAGATACTCCGCACGGATGCCGAACACGATCTCCGCGGTGATGAACGCCGCCCCGATGACGGCGAGCAGCGCCAGCCCCGCGCCGATCGCGATCGCGACGGGCGAGCCGGTACCGAACAGCACGATCGCGTAGTAGCCCGCGAAGACGAGGTAGAGCCCGAGCAGCACCGCCATGACGGCGGCACCGATGCGCCCGGTCATGCGCGCCCCGTCCTGCGCGCCGTCATGCGCGATCGAGCCCGAGCAGCGCGTCGAGGCCCACGACGAGGCCGCGCGCCGCGGGCAGGGCTCGCAGGGCGAGCAGGATGCCGGCCTCGTACGACGCATCCGACACCGTCTGGTGGCTGACCCGCAGCGTCTCGCCGACACCGCCGAAGATCACCTCCTGCTCGGCGAGCACGCCGTCGAGCCGCAGACTGTGCACGGGAACGCTCGCCACCTGCTGCCCGCGGGCGCGCTGATCGGCGTGCGGGGCGGCGACCGGACCCCGGTCGGCGCGCGCCGCCGCGATGAGCTCGGCGGTGCGGACGGCGGTGCCAGACGGCGAGTCGGACTTGCCGGCGTGGTGCGCCTCGATGATCTCGATCGAGTCGAAGTACGGTGCCGCGATCGTCGCGAGGCGCGTGGCGAGCACCGAGCCGAGGGAGAAGTTCGGGATGACGATGACGCCGAGCTGCGGATCCGGGCCGAGCCGGGTGCGCACTCTCGTGAGCCGCTCCGCCGTCCAGCCGGAGGTGCCCACGAGCACCGGGATGCCGCGCGACACCGCCGCCTCGACGACCTCTGGCGACACCGCGGGGAGGGTGACGTCGAGCACGAGGTCGGCCCCCTCGATGCCCTCGATGCCGTCGCGCGAACCGATCAGGGCGTGCACGACGAGGTCGTCGCTGCTCTCGATGAGGCGGGTCGCGAGGGTCCCCATCCTGCCCGCCGCGCCGACGACGGCGACCGATCTGACCATGCCGCCCAGCCTACCCAGGCCGCGCGGGGCTTCCGCGTCCCCGGCGGCGACGAGCGCCCGGAGCTCGCCGGTGTTACGGCCGTGTAAAAAGCTGGGCTTCCTGCTGCAGCGGTCTTGCCTTCCGCTCGCCGTCGCTACAGTATCTTGCAATACGAGAAAGCAAAATCAGATCGTAAGAAATCAGGACGCAAGGAGAACCAGATGCCGATCCCCCGTCGAGCGGAGATCTCAGGTGCCGGGTTCGCTGGGCTGACCGTCGCAACCGCCCTGGCCCACAAGGGCTGGAGTGTCCGGGTGCACGAACGCGCGGCGGAGCTTCGGGCGGAGGGCGCCGGCATCGTGCTCTGGGGCAACAGCCTTCAGGTGCTCGACAAGCTGGGGGCGACCCATGATCTCGAGTCCCGTGCCATGCGCTCGCCGTACTACGAGACGCGGATGAACGGCGAGATCCGCTCTCAGGAGGCGCTCGAGGGCGTGAGATGGCTGTCGGTGACCCGCCCCCACCTGTACAAGACACTGCTCTACGCCGCGCGCGAATCGGGGGTCGAGATCGTTCCGGACTCGGAGGTGAGCGGCGCGACCCCGGACGGTGTCATCACCTTCGCGAATGGCGAGTCCGCGGAGGCCGACCTCATCGTCGGCGCGGACGGCGTCGGCTCGACGGTGCGCGACTCGCTCGGCATCTCGCTCAAGCGCGAGCGCTCGCGCGACGGGATCACCCGGTTCCTCGTGCCCTCGAGCCGCGCGGAGCTGCAGGCGCTCGACCCCGACACCAACTGGGACAACTACATCGACTTCTGGAACCTCGAGCCGCGCGTGCTCCGCGTGCTGTACGTGCCGTGCAACGCGGACGAGACCTACATCGCGCTGATGGCTCCCGCCGACGACGCCGAGGGCTCCCGGGTGCCGATCGACCTCGAGGTGTGGACCGAGAACCACCCGCGCCTGGCCCCCCTCCTGAAGGAGGCGGCGAAGCTGCCCGGACGGTACTACGGCTACCAGACCACGCGTCTCGACCACTGGACCGAGGGGAGGGTCGCCCTCATCGGCGACGCCGCGCACGCGATGTGCCCCGCCCTCGCTCAGGGCGCCGGCACGGCCATGCAGAACGCCTGGACCCTCGCCACCGCGGCCACTGAGGCGAGCGAGGCACAGCTCGCGGACGCCCTCGTCACCTGGGAGCGCCTGGAGCGCCCCTACACCGATCGCGCCCAAGACCGCTCCCAGTACTACGCCGACACTCGCAAGATGGCGGAGGGCGGCCAGTTCCAAGGCGAGGTTTTGGAGACCGCGCTGTACAACCCGACCGACCCGCACCGGCACGAGGTGGCCGCATGAGCATCGATCCGTACTACCAGGTCCGCGCGTTCCACTCCTTCGTCGAGGAGACGCTCCACGGAGTCGGCCCGGCGCCGGCGGTGCCCCTCGTCAAGGCCGCGGTTGCGGTCGTCATCGCCAACCCGTTCGCCGGCCGCTGGGAGCCCGACCTCTCGCCGCTCACCGCCGCGAGCGCGAGCCTCGGCACCGAGCTCGGGCGCCGCGCCGCCGCCCTGCTCGGCGGGCTGCCGGTCGAGTCCTACGGAAAGGGCGGGATCGCGGGCCTCGACGGCGAGCAGGAGCATGTCGTCGCCTGCATCACGACCGTGTTCGGCGATGCGTTCCGCGACGCGGTCGGCGGCGGGAAGGCCTGGATCTCGTCCGCGTCGAAGGTCGCGGGCGCGGGAGCGCAGATCGACATCCCGCTCGCGTTCAAGGACGAGGTCTACGTTCGATCGCACTACGACGCGATGACGATCGCGCTCCCCGACGCCCCGCGCGCCGACGAGCTCGCCATCATCGTGGCCGTCGCGAGCGCGGGACGCGTCAACGCCCGCGTCGGCGGGATGACCGTCGCCGAAGCGCTCGCCCGCACCCCGTGATCGTCCCGCACTTCGCAGACCAGGAGACACCGTGAGCTATCAGCACAGCCAGTACTTCGAGGACGCGTCCATCGCGAGCGTGCTCGCCGACGTCGCCCGCGCCCACCGGATCCTCGAGCTCGAGGGGCACGGCGACATGTCGATGGGCCACCTCTCCTACCGCGACCCCTTCGGCCGTGGCCTGTGGCTCAAGCGCGGC
The DNA here is from genome assembly GCA_047605085.1 of Protaetiibacter sp. GTDB lineage: Bacteria > Actinomycetota > Actinomycetes > Actinomycetales > Microbacteriaceae > Homoserinibacter. Next base: position 16,625 of record JASGGJ010000002.1, on the reverse strand, counting down.
AACCTGGCGCTCTCCGAGGTCGAGGGCGACGACTTCATCCTCATCGACTTCGACGGGAACGTGCTCGAGGGCACCGGTCTCCGCCACCTCGAATGGCCGCTGCACGCCGAGATCATGAGGGCGCGGCCCGACGTCAACTTCGTCGGCCACTCGCACCCGCACTTCTCGACCATCCTCGGCGCGTCCACCGAGGAGCTGATCCCGTACAACAACCACGGGATCTGGTTCGCCTACGACGGCGTGCCGCGCTTCGCCGAGACCTGCCACATCATCACGACCGTCGAACTGGGCGTCGCCGCGGCACGCGCACTCGGCCCCTCGGCCCAGGCGCTCCTGCTGGCGAACCACGGCGTCGCCTTCGTCGGCTCGACGGTGGCCGAGGTGACCCTCACCGGGATCTTCCTGGAGAAGGCCGCCCGCTTCCAGGTCGACCTGAAGTCATCGGGCTTCACCCCGATCACCCCCGACCCGGAGGAGGCGAAGGAGAAGTTCGATCGCATCTACCCGGCCAAGGCGCAGCACAACTTCTGGACCTACTTCAACCGCCGGCTCGAACGCGTCGAGGCCCTCCAGGGCATCGGCATCTCCCAGATCAGTCTCCCGCCCGGCGTCTGACCCCGTACCACCCCGACACGACAAGGAGCACCAGTTATGAGCAGCCTCCCCGCGATCGCCACCGTGATCGGCTCAGGGACGATGGGGCCCGGCATCGCCGCGACCCTCGCCCGAGCCGGCGTCGTCGTGCGTCTCTACGACATCTCCGAGGCCGCCATCGAGAACGCCAAGGCGTCCTATGCGATGGTGAACGGCGTCCTGGAGACCGTCGGCACCCCGAAGGCAGAGGGCGGCTCCGTGTCGTTCGGGATCGACCTGGCCGCGGCGGTCACGGGCAGCGAGTTCATCATCGAGGCGATCCCCGAGCGCCTGGAGCTCAAACAGCAGCTCTTCGAGCAGCTCGAAGGCGGATTGATCGGCGACGACGTCATCATCGCCTCCAACACCTCGGGCATCCCCATCACGACCATGGCGAAGGGGATGCGCGTCCCCGGCCGTCTGATCGGCATGCACTGGTCGAACCCGCCCCACCTGATCCCGATGATCGAGGTGATCCCCGGCGAGGCGACCGACCCGACCCTCGTCGACGAGCTCGTCGGCATCGTCACCGCGTTCGACTACGTGCCGGTCGTGGAGAAGGAGACCCCCGGATTCGTCGAGAACCGGGTGCTCTACGCGATCCTCCGCGAGTGTCTCGACCTGCTCGAGCGTGGCATCGTCACCCCAGAAGGGCTCGACGCCTGCGTCAAGTGGGGCATCGGCTACAAGCTCTCGGTGATCGGCCCGACGCGGCTGCTCGACATGGCGGGCCTCGACATCTACAAGGCCGTGTCGGGTTACCTCAACGCCGACCTCGCCGACCGCAAGGACACCCCGCCGCTCGTCGATGAGAAGATCGCCGCGGGGACCCTCGGGTTCAAGACCGGCAGCGGCATGTACGAGTACGACGGACCAGAGGCGGTCGCGGCGAAGCGCGGCGAGATCATCACGGGCCTCGTCGCGGCCCGGAAGACGCTCTCCTCCATCCCCAACGTGTGATGGCGTCCGCGGTCGGCCTCGAGACGATCGCGGACGGACTCACCCGCACGCGGGGCGCCGATGTTGACATCGCGTTCCGGGTGCGGGGCACCGGACCGGCGATCGTGCTGCTGCACGGCACCTCGGCGAACCACGCCGTGTGGGAGCCGATCGCGGAGTCCCTCGCCGCGCGCGCGACGGTCGTCGCCCTCGATCAGCGGGGGCACGGTCGCAGCGACAAGCCCGCGAGCGGATACGCCGGACCCGACTTCGCCTCCGACGTGGTGACCGTGCTCGACGCGCTCGGCATCGAGCGGGCGATCGTGGGCGGGCATTCGCTCGGCGGGCGCAACTCGTGGCTCACCGCCGCCCTCTTCCCCGAGCGGGTGACCGGTGTGCTCAATGTCGACTACGTGCCGTACGTCGAGACCCCGGTGCTCGACGAGCTCGCTCTCCGGGTCGCGGGCGGCGACCGCTCCTTCCCCGACGTGGCGAGCATCGAGAACTACCTGCGGGAGCGCTATCCGCGGATCTCGGAGGGCGCTGTGAAGAGGCGTGCCCGCTGGGGATACGCCCTCGGCGCGAACGGATCCTGGCGGCCGCTGGCATCCGCCGACGCGATGCAGCAGCTCATCGCGGGGTTCCGCACCCCGTGGGACGCCGAGTTCCGCGCGGTCTCCGCCCCCATGACGAGCCTCCGCGGCGCGGACAGCCGCATCGTGAGCGAGACGGCGTGGGATGCGGCATCGCGCGACCGCCCGGACGACCGTCGTCTCGTCGTCGCGGGCGCCGACCACTACATTCCGGAGGAGTTCCCGGAGATCGTCACGAACGAGCTCGAGCGGCTTCTCGCCGCCTGAGCCCCGCAATCCCCGAGCACCCCATCCACCCGCCCACGCGAAAAGATCCCCAGGAAAGGACGAGCACATGGCGCTCTTCATCGACCGGCTCACCATCTCGAGCCCCGACATCCCGGCACTCGGCCGGTTCCCGTTCGAGTTCACCGCCGACGGCGGCAACTCCGTCCCGCGCCTCGAGTTCTCTGGCGCCCCCGAGGGGACCGTCGAGTACGCGATCATCTGCCACGACCCCGACGCACCGCTCCCCCAGGGATTCACCCACTGGGTCGTCTACGGCATCTCCCCCGACGCCACCTCGCTCGACCTCGCGGCCCCCGGCGTGCACGCCGGCCCGAACGGCGCGGGCTCGACCGAGTACTACGGGCCGCAGCCGCCCGTCGGGCACGGCGACCACCACTACTACTTCTGGGTCTACGCGCTGAGCCGCGCCGTCGAGGGCGAGCCGAGCCGTGAGGACTTCCTCGCCGGGTACGCGGACGCGATCATCGAGCAGGCGCGGACGGTCGGCATCTGGAGCCGCTGATGGCGATCACCGACGCCCACTTCCACGTGGGCGACTTCCCGATGTCTGGCGTGAGGCTCGACGCCGACGGGCTCGCGCCGTATCTCGCCGCCAACGACATCGACACCGCGATGGTGTTCCACGAGGACAACGCGATGGTCAGGCGGGTCGTCGCCGACATCCCCGGCGCCTACCAGCTCTACTGGGCGGACCCGAAGCGTGTCGATACGGTCGACGAGCTGCGCGAGTACCTCCGGGATCCGAAGGTGCGCGGCGTCAAGCTGCACCCGTTATTCGGCGGGTTCCTTCCGGACGACCCGATGGTGCATCCGATCATCGAGGTGCTCATCGAGCACGGACTGCCTGCCCTCATCCACTGCGGGCACCCGATCTTCTCGCTGCCCTGGAGCATCGAGGAGCTCATCATCCGCTATCCGGAGGCCAAGATCGTCCTCGGCCACATGGGCCACGGCAACATCGTCTACATCGACGCCTCGATCAAGATCGCCGCACGGCATCCGAACGTCTGGCTCGAGACCAGCGGGATGCCGATGAGCCTCAAGATCGCCGAGGCGGTAGCGAAGGTCGGTGCCGACCGGGTGATGTACGGCTCGGATGGTCCCTGGCACGAGCCCAAGGTCGAGCAGCTCAAGGTGCAGCTCGCGGGGCTGGCCCCCGACGACCTCGACGCCGTCATGAACGGGACGGCACAGCGGCTGTTCCTCGGCGCGTAGGCGTCCTGCCTCTGGCGTCTGTCCCGGTCACGCGATCGTCCTCGTCCGCCGCGCTCATCGAGCACCCCCGACGAAAGCCGCCGAGAAGGACTCCGCGATCGCGAGCACGGGCGCATGCACGGGGCCGGCCGTGATCGAGGGGATGACCGCGGCGTCAGCGACGTGGAGGCCGTCGATGCCGCGGAAGGCCAGCTCGGGGGTCACGGGCGCATCGTCGTCGCTCCCCATCCGAAGCGTTCCGACCGGGTGGTGGTGGGTGATCGCGGCCGCGGCGATGAAGGCGTCGACCTCAGCCTCGGCGCTCACGCCAGCGCCAGGCAGCAGTTCGCTCTCCCGCCATTCTGACAACCCCTCCGATGCCCCCACGAGCCGCGCGCGTTCGAGCGCGAGCCGGAACATGGCCCGGTCGTGCTCCGTGTCGAGGTAGCGCGGGTCGATGACCGGCGCGTCGTCGATCGACGGGCCGCTGATCCGGAGCTCGCCGCGGCTCGTCGGGTTCGTGACGCCGAAGAGCAGCGTGTAGGCCTCGCCCGGCCGCGCGGTGACGGCGAACGACTCCGACGCGCTCGGTCCGACGACGCAGCCGACGACGACGTCGGCCGGCCCCGCGGTCTCGCCGGGCCCCTTCGCCGACTGGTACGACATCGATTCCGAGAGGTTCAGCCGCGTCGGCGGCACCGGACGCGCGGAACGGTAGAGGTTGCCGGCGCCGAGGAGATGGTCGTGCAGGTTCTTGCCCACGCCGCGGGATTCGACGATCGTCTCGACGCCTGCCGCCGCGAGCACATCGGGGTCGCCGACGCCCGACCGCATGAGGAGGAGCGGGTCGGCGAGCGATCCGGCCGCGAGGATCACCTCATCCGCCTCGACCGTGACGAGTCCGCCGCCGATCTCGACCTCGGCACCCGTGCACCGGCCACCTCCGAGCAGCAGGCGGTGCACGGTGGCTCCGGTTCGCACGCTCAGATTCGGCCGGTCGAGCACCGGGTCGAGGTAGGCATCCGCCACCGTGACCCGTTCGCCGCCCCGGATGGTGAGAGAGTTGGGGGTGGCGCCGAGCATCTCGCCGCCGTTGTGGTCCGCGATGCGCCCAACCCCGAGAGATGCCCAGGCCGCGAGGTAGTCGCGTACAAGCGGACTGACGAGCTCGGCGCCGGGGAGCAGCACCGGGAGCGGCCCCCCAACGCCGTGCACCTCGGATCCGCCCCCGGAGAAGTCCTCCATCCCGATGAAGTACGGGAGCAGGCCGTCCCACGACCAGCGCGGATCTCCCGTGGTGGCCACCCACCGGTCGAAGTCGGCGCGGCATCCGCGCATGTGGGCGTTGGCGTGGAGGAGGCTCGAGCCGCCGAGCCCCTTGCCCCTGGCCCAGCGCAGCGAGCGACCGCCGAGCCTCGGCTGCGGCGTCGTGACGAAGTCCCAGTCGTAGCTGCGCCCCTGGATGAACGGCCAGAGCTCCGGTCGCCGCATGTCGGGGTCGTCGACCCGTCCGCCCGCCTCGAGGAGGATGACGCGGCGGGCCGGGTCGGCCGTGAGCCGGTTGGCGATGACGCTGCCGGCTGAGCCGGCACCGATGACGAGGACGTCGGCCGCGCTGGTCACCCGGGGACTCAGTTCCGGGTGTGACCGCCGTCGACCACGAGCAACTGACCGGTGACCCACGCCGCCTTCTCCGACGCCAGGAACGCCACGGCGGGTGCGACATCCGCCGGCACACCACGACGGTCGAAGGCCTGCATCGGCACCACGTAGTCGAAGCCGGCGCCGTGCCCGGTCGTGAACACGCCCTCGCTCGCGATGATGCCGGGAGCCACCGCGTTGATGGTGATGCCGTACTTGCCGATCTCGCCCGCGACCGCGCGCGTGAATCCGACGACGGCTCCCTTGGTGGCGACGTAGTCGGCGCAGTTCGGGGTGCCCGCGACGAAGGTGTTGGATGCAATGTTCACGATCCGGCCGTATCCGCCCGGCTTCATCGCCTCGACCGCGGCCTTCGTCATGTTGAAGAGCCCTTCGCCGTTGACCGAGAAGGTGCGACGCCACTGCTCGATGGTGAGGTCATCAAAGGGGGTGAAGGGCACAAGACCCGCGTTATTGACGAGGATGTCGAGGTGCCCGAACTCGCCCACGACCTCGGCGACCACGGCGTTCGCCTGCACGGGGTCGGACACGTCGAGGAGCTTGGCGACGCCGCCGATCTCCTCGGCGACCTTCGCCGCGCCCTCGAGGTTGATGTCGGTGACGACGACGGTGACGCCGTCTGCGGCCAGTTCCTTGGCGATGGCGGCTCCGATGCCCTGGGCCGCTCCGGTCACGATCGCGACGTGCTGCGTCATGTCTTCTGGATTCCTTCGTTGTCGTTGTCGGGTGCGCGGATCGCGGCGGTCACTCGCCGCCGTAGTACTCCGGTGCGAGCCGCCAGGTGAGGTACGGCTCGAGTTCGTGGGAGGGGTAGATGTCGGCGTCCTTGATCCGGCCGAGGTAGTTGAGGCGACGGATCGCCTCGACCGACTTCGCCGGGTCGAGGTGGAAGCCCGCGATCCACTCCTTCTCGAGGGTGGTGCGGGTATAGGCGGCGTCGCCGCAGAACAGCATGTTCCGGTCGTGCTCGAGCTCGACGAGCATCGAGTAGTGCCCCGCGGTGTGCCCGGGGGTCTCGAAGAGGGTCACTCCCGGCACGATCTCGTAGTCGCCGGAGATCGGCTTGTACGTCACGCCGGGGAAGTCGAACGACATGTCGGAGTAGCCGAGCCGCTCGAACGGCTCCGGGTACTTCGCCTGCCGCAGTTCGAGCTTGTGGATCAGGTGGGTTGCTTTGGTGAGGTACTTGTTCCCGCCGACGTGATCGAAGTGGAAGTGCGAGTTGACGACGATGTCGACATCTTCCGGCGTGTAGCCGATCTTGGCCAGCTGCGCGGGAATCGTCTGCTCCTCGGTCTGCTCCGGGAGCTCGAACGGAAGCACCTTCTTGACGTGCTCGAGATCGTAGCCGGTGTCGTACAAGATGAGCGCGTCCGGATGCTCGACGAGGACAGAGTAGACGGGGAAGCGCACCGGGTTGCCGGTGTTGATGTGCCAGTGGACGTCGGACTCGTCGATGACGAGCGTGCCGCCGTCGAGCAGATACACCTTCGGATCCGTCATTCGCCTAGCTCCATTTCTCACTATGTCGTTGCCTGGAATCAGATTATGAGAATTGTCGGGCACCGGCAATGCCCGAACGGGACTGTTAACCAGCAGGAAACACGACGCCCGTCTCCCGGTCTACGGCCCGCAAGGATTCAGCTCTCGAACACGCCCGCGGTCACGCCAGGGTAGTCCTCGAAGCGCGGTTCGAAGTCGTAGTGCACCCAGCGATAGCAATGGTCGAGCATGGGCTGCTCGACGAAGTTCCCGATGCATGTCGTGTCCTGGTATCGAGCGGTGCCGTCAGCCTCGTGCCAGTGAATGCGGCACAGCACCTTCCAGCTCGTGCTGTTCCCCACCTGGTCCGCGGCAATGAGGTGGTCGCTCGGGAGCCAGCATTCCGTCCAGTCGGCGAGCTCCGGATCGATCGTGGACGTCCGAGGGGCCACCTCGGCGAGCACGGTCAGAGCGTCGATGTCGCGTTGCGCGAGATCGGTCGGACGCGGGGTCGGCGTGGCCGCCGTCGCCTCGGAACCCGGCACGGATGGCGAACTCGTCGCGACCGGAGCCGCCGTGCATCCGGCCAGAGCGACCACCGCCGCAAGGAGCAGGCAGGGTCGCAGCATCCGGATCACGGCCACCGAGTCCTCCCTTCCCGGGGACCCCGCCATCGTGCGGCACGAGTGTTACCGGGAGGTAACGCCTGTTTCCGCTCTGTAAAACCTCGGGCGACCCGTTGACCGTTCACCGTAATTCTCATATCGTCACAACATCGTCGCACATTGTGAGAACACAACGAGCGCCGGATGGATCCAGGACGACGCCCACCAGGAGAGGAAACCTCGGCAATGAACAAGGCAATCAGAGGCGGTCGTGCAGGCCGCACGGTCACCAGCGCCGGAGCGCTCATCGTCGTCTCCGCGCTCGCATTGAGCCTCGCGGCGTGTTCGTCGCGTGGAGACACGGCATCCGACGACGAGACGGTCGCCAGCGGCACCGTCACCAAGCTCGCGTGGGTCGGCCCCGAGAACGAGACCGATCTCGGATGGAACCAGATCGGCCTCGCCAACTCGGAGGCCGCCGCCGACCAGCTGGGCATCGAGTACGTCGCCGTGCCCGACGCGGGCTGGGACAACACCGAGACCGTGCTCAACCAGGTGATCCAGGACGACGGCGCCGACTTCGTCATCGCGCACGCCTCGGGCTACGGCGTCGCCGCACAGACGGTCGCCGCGCAGACAGGCGTGCCGATCCTCATCCAGGACTCCGGAATCGATCCCGTCCCCGGCGAGATCGCGGAGGCGCTCGTGCAGGCCGAGCAGGGCGGCTACATCGCGGGCATCGCGGCCGCGATGGCGACGACCAGCAAGACCGTCGCTGTCGTCATCTCGGCGGACGACGTGAACTGGCTCGACATGGCGGCCGGTTTCGTCGAGGGCGTCTACTCGGTCGACTCGAGCATCACCGTGCTCTTCGGTCAGATCAGCGCCGACGGCTACGCCGACTCCGCGGGCGGCAAGGCGGCGGTCGACACCGTGATCGCGGGCGGAGCGGACGTCGTCTTCGGCATGGGTGATGGCGCGACCCTCGGTTACATCCAGTCGATCAACGAGAACCCGGGCGTCAAGTACATCGCCGACCTCGGCGACGTGAGCTCTGCGCTCACCGACCAGAGCCAGCTGCTCACGACGATCGTGTGGGACTACACCGACACCTACGTGCAGGCGATCCAGGACTTCGAGGCAGGGACGTTCGGCACGAAGAACTATGAGCTCACGGTCGGCAACGGCGGTCTCTACCTGCTCGACACGGACAACATGACAGACGAGATCATGTCCGCGGTCGCGACCGCGACCGATGCCATCGACTCGGGAAGCATCACCCCGGACGGCGCGGCGAGCTCGGACGACGTCAAGGCGATCATCGCGGCGAAGTAGGCGACAGCATCCGGGCTGGTCCGGCGCCTTCTGGGCGCCGGACCAGCCCCTCCCCGGACGACCGCGGCAGAACAGGAACCAGAGTTGAGCGCGCCATCCCCGACCGGTGTCGTCTCGCTTCGCGAGATCACCAAAGCCTTCCCTGGCGTCGTCGCCAACGACCGCATCTCGCTCGACATCGTGAGCGGTCAGGTGCACTGCCTGCTCGGAGAGAACGGTGCCGGCAAGTCGACGCTCATCAGCATCCTCGCCGGCATGCAGCAGCCCGATTCCGGCACCATAGAGGTCGACGGCATCGCGACCCAGATCAACTCCCCGAAGGCAGCGGTCGATCTCGGGATCGGGGTCGTGCACCAGCACTCCACGCTGGTCCCGGCGTTCACGGTGCTCGAGAACCTCATGCTCGGCGAGACCGACTTCCTGCTCGGCGAGAAGCGCGCACGAAGCAGACTCGATGAGCTCTCCTCGTTGCTCGGGGCGCGCATCGACCCGAATGCCCGCGCCGGCGACCTCGGACTCGGACAGCAGCAGCAGGTCGAGATCGCGAAGGCCATGTGGAAGGGGTCTCGCCTGCTCGTGCTCGACGAGCCCACCTCGATGCTCACCCCGCAGGCGATCGAGCACCTCGCCGAATCCGTGCAGCAGATCAAGGCGCAGGGGCTCGCCGTGGTGTTCGTCACCCATAAGCTCCGCGAGGCCTATCAAATGGGGGACTGTGTCACCGTGCTCCGCGGCGGAAAGAACGCGGGCTTCATCTCGGTCGACGAGCTCACCTCCTACGACGAGACGCGGGCGCAGAGCGCGATCCTGTCGGCGATGTTCGGCGAGGACCTCTCGACGGCAGGTTCCGATGCGGCAGAACTCGCCGGCGCGACCGAGGCTCGACGGGAGACCGACGACCTCGACCCGAGCATGGCCTCGAACCGCCTCGAACTGCTCGACGTCTCGACGCGCGGACGCGGCGGCGACGTCGATGCCCGCCGCATCACGCTCTCGGTCCGCGCCGGCGAGATCCTCGGCGTCGCGGGAATCGACGGACACGGGCAGAGTGCCCTCGCCGAAGTGGTCGCTGGCCAGCGCCCTGCAGCCGAGGGTGCGATCCGACTCGACGGCAAGGACATCACGAGGCACGGCGTCCGCGGACGTCAGCAGCTCGGACTGCGCTACGTCACCGACGACCGGCTCCACGAAGGCACGGTCGGCAGCATGTCGGTCGCGATCAACCTCGTTCTGAAGCGCATCGGGCAGCGACCGTTCTGGCGTCTCGGGCAACTCGATCGCAAAGCCGTGAACCAGGAGGCCGTGCGTCTCATCGACGAGTACGCGATCAAGACCCCCTCCCCCGCGACCCGAGCGGGAACGCTGTCCGGCGGCAACATCCAGAAGATCCTGCTCGCTCGCGAGTTGTCCGGCGGCGCGCGGCTGGTCGTGGTCAACAAGCCGGGCTACGGTCTCGACCTCAAGACGGTACAGCGGGTGCGCGAGATCCTCCGCGAGTTCGCCGCCGAGGGAGGCGCAGTGCTCCTGCTCTCGACCGACCTCGACGAACTGGTCGAGCTCTCCCATCGGATCGCGGTGATCTCGAGCGGCGAGATCGTCGGCGTCGTACCGAACGACGGGGTCGGCACCGCGGAACGGGTCGGGCAGTACATGACCGGCGCGATCGAAGGGGCGGCGGCATGATCGAGGAACGGGCGAGCTGGCGGCGCGCGATCGACGCGATCGTCCGGGCGGCCCTTCCGGTCCTCCTCGCGCTCATCACGGCCGGGATCGTCGTCGCGGCCATGGGCAAGGACCCGTTCGAGTTCTTCGCGGGGGTGTGGAGATACGGGGTCACGGGCACCAACTGGCAGGACGGCCTCGTGCTGATGGCCCCCCTGCTCATCATCGCGATCGGCCTCATCTTCGCCTTTCGCGGCCAGCTCTGGAACCTCGGCTACAACGGCACCTATCTGCTCGGCTCGGTCGTCGCATCGGGTTTCGCCCCGATGCTGTACCCGGCGCTGCCCGGATGGCTCGTCGCCGTCGTCGTCATGATCGGAGCGGTCGTCGTCGGAGCGATCTGGTCGCTCGTCCCCGCGATCCTCAAGGCCCGCTTCGGCACCAACGAGATCATCACCTCGCTCGTGATGTCGTTCATCGCCGCCGGCATTGTCAACCTGCTCATCAAGGGACCTTTCCGGGATCCCGACGTACCCGCCCCGCAGACCTCCGTCATCGACGGCGAGGTGCTGCTGCCGTTCCTCGGCGACACCAAGGTGCACATCGGTTTCATCATCGCGATCGTGCTCGCGATCGCGGCCCAGTTCGTGCTGAGCCGCACCTCCTTCGGCATCCGGCTCGACGTGTTCGGGTCGAGCCCGAAGGCCGCGCAGCACGTCGGCATCAGCCGCAGCTGGATGGTCGTCCTGCTGTTCTCGATCTCGGGAGCGCTCATCGCGCTCGCCGGCTCGATCGACGTGCTCGGGCACTACACCTACCAGCGCGCCAACTGGAGTCCGGGCTACGGCGACGAGGTGATGCCGTTCGTGTTCCTCGCACGGCTGAACCCGCTCGCCGCGCTGCCCCTCATCCTCTTCTACTCGTTCTTCGCCACGGGAGGCATCCTGGCTGCCCAGAACACGGGGCTGAACTCCGACTTCCTGCTCGTGGTGGTCGGCCTCATCCTCGTCTTCATGACGATCACCGAGTTCGTCGGCGAGAAGCGGCGCCTGGGTCAGAGTTACCTGCCGCCCGGGATGAAGCAGACCGTCCTCTCCCTCATCCCCGGTCGCGGCCCCGCGCGAAAGAAGGCGAACGCATGACGGATCTGCTCTCCGCCGGAGTCATCACGGTGTTCATCGCCACGATCATCCTGCAGACCACGCCGCTCATCCTCGCGAGCATCGGCGAGACGATCGGCGAGCAGGCCGGCGTGCTCAACCTCGGCATCGAAGGCGTCATGCTGGTCGGCGCGCTCGCCGGATACGCGACGGCCATCGCGACAGGGAGCGTCTGGCTCGGCATGCTGGGCGGCGCCCTCGGCGGAATCGTGGCCGATCTCCTGCTCCTCGTGCTCAACATCTGGCTCGGCCTCAACCAGATCGTGATCGGACTGGCGATCACGCTCATCGGCGAGGGCATCACGAGCGTGCTGTACCTGCAGACCTTCTCGAAGCAGCCGCAGAGCATCCCGCCCGACTCCTGGGCGATCCCTGGGCTCAGCGGGCTTCCCGTCGTCGGCGAGGCGGTCTTCCAGCAATCGGGGATCTTCTGGGCGTCGATCGTGCTCATGATCGCGATCGCGCTGCTGTTCGCCAAGACGAACTGGGGGCTCGCCACCCGTGCCGCGGGCCAGAAGCCCTCGTCGCTCGACGCGGCGGGCGGCAGCGTGATGAAGACCCGCTCCATCGCGGTGCTCCTGAACGGCACCTTCGTCGGGCTCGGCGGCGCTTTCCTCGCGATCCTCACGACCGGCACCTTCACGGCGTTCATGACGAACGGCCTCGGCTTCCTCGCGATCGTCATCACCATGCTCTCGCGTGGCAAGGTGGTCTGGATCGCAGTCACCTCGCTCCTGTATGGCATCGCGGTCGCCGTCAAGAACCCGCTGCAGCTCATCGGCGTCTCGATCCCCGCCGACGTGTTCCAGATGCTCCCGTACATCGTCGTGATGATCACCCTCATCCTCTTCGCGCGCAGCTCCGTGGTGCCCCCGGCGCTCGGGGCGCCCTATACGCGTGGCGCGCGCTGACGAGCCAGACAGGAAAGGTTTCTCCCATGGCAGATCTCGAGTTCACCCTCGCCGCCGGTCCCGTCACCGTGAGCGCGGCGACCCTCGCCGGGCTCGCCAAACCGATTCAGTACCACTACGACGACGATTTCATCGCCACCTTCCGGCGCACACAGGCGAAGGCGGCCGAGATCCTCCGCACCGAGAACGACGTGATCCTCATGCAGGGTGAGGCGATCCTCGCCCTCGAGGCGGGACTCCGGTCGCTCGTCACCCCCGGCATGCACGTGCTGAACCTCGTGCAAGGCATCTTCGGGAAGGGCACCGGATACTGGATCGCCTCGCTCGGCGCCGTGCTCCACGAGATCGAGGTGGGCTATGACGACGCCGTCGACCCGGCTGTCGTGGCGGAGTACCTCGACGCCCACCCCGAGATCGAGCTGCTCTGTCTCGTGGCCTCCGAGACGCCATCCGGCACCGTCAGCGACCTCGCCACGATCGCTCCGCTCTGCCGGGATCGCGGCATCCTGAGCTACATCGACTCGGTGTCGGGAGTGCTCGGAATGGAGACCCTCGTGGACGAGTGGGGTATCGATTTCCTCGTCACGGGACCGCAGAAATGCCTGGGAGGTGTGCCCGGTCTCTCGATCGCCTCCGTGAGTCAGAAGGCATGGGAGCGCATCTACGCCAACCCCGGCGCACCCCGCGACTCCTACCTCTCGCTCATCGACTTCAAGGATAAATGGCTCGGTGAGGGGCGGTTCCCGTACACGCCGTCCGTCGCGGACGTCAATGGGCTCGAAGCCGCGCTCGACCAGGCGCTCGCCGAAGGAGTCGACGAGGTGATCGCACGCCATCGCGCGGCGCAGGAGCTGACGAAGGCCGGCGCACGCGCCATGGGCCTCGAGTTCTGGGCTAAGCGCGAGGAGATCATGGCGTCGTGCGTCACCTCCATCCGGCTGCCGGACCACATCGACAACGCGAAGGTCCGCGACCACGCCCGGCACAAGTACGGCGTCATGCTCTCGCACGGGCAGGGAGCGGGCAACCTCATCCGGCTCTCGCACATGGGCCCGACAGCGGGCGGGTTCCATTCGGTCGTCGGGCTCGCGGCGCTCGGTCGCACGCTCGTCGACCTCGGTATGCCGCTCGACATCGGGGCGGGCATCGAGGCGGCGCTCGAGGTGCTCAGTGCGCAGCGCTCGTGACACGTGCGTGACGGAGCCCGCGCTGGCGTAGGCTCTGAGGCAGCCACCATGGACGACACGAACGCCTCGACACACCGCAACCGCAAATCGGCTCCCGCGGTTGCTCAGCGCACCAAGGGAGTCGACAGCGCCCGGCGGGTTCTGCAGATCCTCCTGCAGTTCACGGACGGACGGTCCGAGCTCACGATCGACAACGTGCTCGAGAGCTACGAGATCTCGGTGCCGAGCGCCTACCGCTACCTCTCGCTACTGCGGGAGATGAACCTCATCGAGGAACGCGGCAAGGGGAGCTTCGTGCTGAGCCCCCAGATCCTGCGGCTGGCACACGCCGCAGAGACCTCGATCGACTACCGCGCGGAGGCGCAGCCGATCCTCGACCGGATGCGGGAGGCGACCGGCGAGACCGCGCTGTACCTGCGCCGGGTGAACAACGCCGCCGTCTGCCTCGCGATCGCCGAGAGCGACCATCCGATCTCGATCTCCTTCCAGCCGGGGCACCTCATGCCGCTCCACGGGGGCGCGGCGGCGAAGGTGCTCTTCTCCGAGGACAGCCCGGCCAAGCGCGAGCAGTATCTCGACAAGCTCTATCCGCCGTTGTCGCCCGATGCTCGCGCACGACTCGAGGCCGACCTCGACGAGATCCGGCAGACCGGATACGCGGAGTCCGCGGCCGAGGTCGACGCGGGCGTCTGGGCGGCCGCGGCAGCGGTTCGCTCGTACGGGACGATGGTCGGTGCGCTCACGGTCGTCGCGCCCGACTACCGGCTGAGTGACGGACGAAAGCGACAGATCGGCGAGGCGGTCAGGAAGCACGCCGCCGAGTTCGCGGCGCGACTCGGCTCCTGACCTTGACCGCGCCCGCCCGGTGCCGGCATGAGGCCCGCTTCCGCGTCGTCTCGGTCAGCGATCCGGACGCGCACGCGCTGCTCGCCGAGTACTTCGCGATGCGCGTGCACGGCTTCGATCCGGCGGGCAGCTACCGGGTGGCGTTCCCGGATCCGGCGGCGTTCACCCAACCCGACGGCATCTTCTTGGTGGCGGATGAGGCGGGCTCCGCAGTCGGCTGCGGCGGCATCCGGATGCTGGACGCGCGCCGCGCCGAGGTGAAGCACCTCTACCTGCGCGAGGCGGTCCGCGGCCGCGGCTGGGGCCGCGCGCTGCTCGTCGAGCTCGAGCGCCGGGCGGTCGCGCTCGGTGCGAGGGAGGTCGTGCTCGACACCAACGACTCGCTCGAGGCCGCCGGCGCCCTCTACCGCTCGAGCGGCTACACAGAGGTGCCGCCGTACAACGACAACCCGAACGCGACGACGTGGTTCGCGAAGCGACTCGCCTGACTCAGCCCCGCGGGCCGAGCCCTGGATGCCGGGCGGCGTAGGCCGCCCATCCGCCGTCGAGGATGCGGAAGCCGGCGTCGACGTCGTGCACGGCGTCGACGCTCCAGGTCGCGAGCACCTGGATCTGGAGCACGAACCGCGCGTAGACGCGGATCTCGGCGCTCGGCTCCGCGAGCCCGGCCTCCTCGGCGAGCACGGCCGCGAGCGCGTCCTCGTGCCGCAGCCACATCCGGGCGGCGTAGTCGCGCAGGGCCGGCGTGCCGTTCACGAACTCCATGAACCGCAGCCGCACCTCCTCGCCGTGGTCGTCCGCGAGGCTCAGGAGCCCGTCTCGGTAGAGGTCGTGGAGCGCCTCGGATGCCGACACCCCGGCCGGCCGGTCGCGCACGGCGGCGACGATCTGCTCGCGCTGCTCCTCGTCCTCGTCGAAGACGAGCGCCTCCTTCTGGGGGAAGTGCGCGAACACGGTGGTCGGCGAGACGTCGGCCCTCTCCGCCACCTCGCGGATGCTGACCTCGTCGAACCCGCGCTCGAGGAAGAGCATCGTCGCGGCGTCCGAGATCGCCTTGCGTGTGGCGGCCTTCTTGCGCTCCCGGCGCCCCATCTCGGTCATGCCGCCAGCATAGCGAATCGAGTTCAAAACTGTATTGACTTTAAAACTGGTATTGATACAGTTATGCGAGTGACAACATCCTCCACCCCCCTCGAGCCGCGCGAGAACCGTCGCGCCTGGCTCATGCTCATCGTCATCACGATGCTCACGACCGCCGGCATGACCGTCGTCCTCCCCGTGCTCCCGTTCGTCGTGCTGCGCTACCTGCCCGACCACTCCGACCTCGCGCTGTGGGTCGGCGTGCTCGAGACGGTCAACGCGCTGTGCGCGTTCATCGTCGCGCCGTTGCTCGGCCGCATCTCCGACCGCTACGGCCGGCGCCCGGTCATCATCCTGGCGGGCTTCGGCGCAGCCACCGGCTACTTGCTCTTCGGCATCGGCGGCTCGATCGGGATGCTGCTGCTGGGCCGCGTCATCCAGGGGATCACCGCGGGCGACCTCCCGGCGCTGTTCGCCTACCTGGCCGACATCACCCCGCCCGAGAAGCGTGCCCGCCGCTTCGGGCTGCTCGGCGCCCTGTCCGGGATCGGCACGATGGTCGGCCCGGCCGCCGGTGGCCTGCTCGCCTCGATCGACGTCGATCTCCCGGTGTTCGTCACGGCGGGCATCGCCGCCGTCATCGCCGTGCTGAGCAGCTTCCTGCTGCCCGAGAGCCTCCCGCGCGAGAAGCGCGTCGCCCGCCTCGACCTGACGGCGCTGCACCCCTTCGCCGTGTTCCGCGACGTGTTCCGCCGCCCCGAGCTGCGTTCACTCATGGTGGGCCTGCTGCTCGTCGGCATCCCCTTCGGCTTCTTCGTCAACAACTTCAGCGTGCTGGGCCTCGACGCCATCGGATGGGATGCCACCGCGATCGGACTGCTCACCGCGGCGGTCGGCATCATCGACATCGTCATCCAGGGCTGGCTGCTCGGCGTGCTTCTTCCCCGGATCGGTGAGCGCGGCGTCATCGTGAGCGGCATCGTCGCGCAGGCGGCGGGCATGATCGCGCTCGCGGTGCTCGCCTCGCTGTTCGCACAGCCGTGGCTGT
>JASGGJ010000001.1:0-124590 GCA_047605085.1 Protaetiibacter sp. | reverse complement strand
GGAGGCGGTCTGCCGGGCCGCCGGCGACTGGACCGGCCTGACCCAGTGCGTCGGCAACCGGGCGATCGTCCAGCGCCACACCGGCGACCTGACCGGCGCCCTGGCCAGCCTGGACGAGCAGCTCCGGCTCGCCCAGCAGGCCGGCAACGCCCAGTCCGTCCTGATCGCCACCGCGAACCGCGGGGAAGTGCTCGGTCTGCTCGGCCGCGTCCCCGAGGCCCTGCAGGCACTCGACTGGGCTCGGCGGACCGCCGCCCAGTACGGGCTGGCCCCGATGGTGCAGCAGCTCGACGCGATGATCGCCCAGTTCCGTCCCCGCTGACCCGCCCGGCGGGGGCTGGCCGACGAGTTGGGGATTTCGGATTGACGGACCGGGGATGCGCGCATACTCTTACCGCAGGTTGATTCCGAAATCGATTGTTCACATCGGGATCGCGACTCGACCGGGGACGCCCGAGTCCCCGACCGCCGTCCTGTACGGGACTCTCGACGAGGAGATTGGAAGACTAGAGTGTTGGTCGCACAACGAACTGGGAAGCTCGGCCGGATCGCGGCACTCTCCGCCGCCTCTGTACTTGCGTTCTCAATGGCCGCCTGCTCGGCCCAGCCCGGAACCACCAGCCACCGGCGGATCCCAGCCAGACGACCGGGTCCAACGAACCGGCGGCGCCGATCGAACTCCGGATGACCTGGTGGGGTGACGACGCCCGCGCGGCGGTCACCAACGCCGCCCTGGACCTGTTCGAGGAGAAGAACCCAGGGATCACCGTGGTCCGCGACTTCAGCGGCTTCGACGGCTACCTGGAGAAGATCACCACCCAGTACACCGGCGGCAACTCGCCCGACGTGTTCCAGTTCTACAACGACGTCCTGGTGGAGTTCGCCTCCCGCGGGCAGCTCGTCGACCTGAACCAGCCGCCGATTCCGGCGCCCTCTCGCTGGACGGCTGGCCGCAGGACCTGCTCAAGGTCAACACCATCGACGGTGCGCTCGGCCTGCCTTCGGCTTGAACACCCACGGTTTCATCTTCGACACCACCGCGCTGGAGGCGATCGGCGTCGAGCCGCCCAAGGAGGGCTACACCTGGGACGACCTGGCCACCTTCGCGGCGAAGGTCCGCAAGGCCTCCGGCGGCGAGCTGGCCGGGGTGACCGACCTCTCCCACAGCTACCAGGTCTTCGAGGTCTGGGCCAAGCAGCACGGCGAGGAGTACCTGGACGCCAACGGCCTGGCCTTCAAGCCGGAGACCCTGAAGGAGTTCTGGAACTACTGGCGGCCTGCGGGAGTCCAAGGGCGCCACCACCCCGGACGTCTCCTCGGAGTACCGGGCGACGCCGTACGACGCGGTGGTCGCCAAGGTCGCGGCCTCGACCTTCCTGTTCGGCAACCAGTTCGACTCGGTGCAGAACGACACCCCGAACAAGCTCCAGCTCAAGCGCCTGCCCAGTCGCAGGCACGCCCGGCCAGTACATGCGGACGGCGATGAACCTGGTGGTGTCCTCGCAGTCCAAGAACCCCGAGGCCGCCGTCCGGCTGGTGAACTTCCTGCTCAACGACCCCGAGGCGAACGCCCTGCTGGGCCTCAACCGCGGCTTCCCGGCCAACGCCAACGTGATCGACGCCGCCTCGGCCGGGGCCAGCGACAACGTCAAGCGGGCGATCGAGGTGTTCGAGACGGTCCGCAGCCACGGCGCCCCGGCTCCGGTTCCCGCCCGGCCGGCACCGGCACGGTGAACGCGCTGTTCGAGGAGGTCTCCCAGCAGATCCAGTTCGGTCAGGCTACTGTCGACCAGGCGGTGGAGACCTTCATGTCCCAGGCCGCCTCCGAGCTGGGCTGAGCCGACTCCCTCTCCTGAAAGGTCGACCATGACGCCCATCGGCACGTCGAGGACGAAGGGACCGCCCCGTCCCGCCTCGATGACGACGGTCGTCAGGCGCGGGGGCCCGAACCGCGCCCCGCAGCACCGCGTCCCTGCGCCGAGCATCATCGTCGAGGATCGCCCCTGCCCTTCCTCGCCCCGTGGCTGATCGGCTTCTTCGTCATCACGCTCGGGCCGATGCTGGTCTCGCTCTATCTGTCGTTCACGGACTTCAGCATGCTGGCCTCGCCGCGATGGGTCGGCCTCGACAACTACGTCAAGCTGTTCACGAACGACCCCAAATACCTCGACTCGGTGCGCGTGACCGTCGTCTACGTCGCCGTGTCCGTCCCCCTCCAGCTCGCGTTCGCCCTGCTCGTGGCGATGGTGCTCAACCGCGGGCTGCGCGGTCTCTCGCTCTACCGGTCCATCTACTACCTGCCATCCCTCATCGGCGCGAGCGTCGCGATCGCGGTGCTGTGGCGGCAGATGTTCGGCTCCGAGGGGCTCATCAACCAGGTGCTCGACTTCTTCGGAATCGAGGGCATGAGTTGGATCGGCAACCCCGGCACCGCGCTCGGGACCCTCATGATCCTCAATATCTGGACCTTCGGTTCGCCCATGGTGATCTTCCTGGCGGCGCTCCGGCAGATCCCCGAGTACCTGTACGAGGCAGCCGCCGTCGACGGCATCGGCACATGGGCTGCGTTCCGCCACATCACCCTGCCCATGCTGAGCCCGGTCGTGCTGTTCAACCTCATCCTCCAGATGATCGGCGCGTTCCAGGCGTTCACGCCCGCGTTCGTCGTCTCTGGGGGATCCGGGGGCCCGGTCAACTCGACGCTCTTCTACACGCTCTACCTCTATCAGCGAGGATTCACCGGATTCCAGATGGGGTACGCGAGTGCGATGGCATGGATCCTCTTCCTCGGCATCGCGATCGTGACCGCCTTCAACTTCTGGTTCTCGAAGTACTGGGTGCACTATGACGACTGAGACGAAGTTCGATCAGCGCACGGTCGCGCTGAGCGTCGGACGCAAGAAGAGCCCCGCGCGCGATGTCTTCTCGCACGCCCTGCTCGTCGCCTTCGGGTTCGTGATGCTCTACCCGGTCATCTGGATGCTGGGCGCATCGTTCAAGGACAGCGCGCACATCTTCTCCGAGGTGTCGCCGGTCCCGAACCCGATCACCTTCGAGAACTACGTGCGCGGCTGGGAGGGAGCGGGGGTCGGCTTCGGTACCTTCCTCATCAACTCCACGATCGTCGCCTCGCTCTCGGTGCTCGGCAACCTGGTTGCCTGCGTGCTCGCCGGGTACGCCTTCGCCCGGCTGCGATTCCGCGGGCGCCGGCTGTTCTTCGCCTGCATGATGGCGACTCTCATGCTGCCGCATCACGTGCTGCTGATTCCGCAGTACATGCTGTTCGCGGGCCTCGGCTGGGTGAACACCTTCCTGCCGCTCGTGGTTCCGAAGTTCCTCGCCGTCGACGCGTTCTTCGTGTTCCTCATGGTGCAGTTCCTGCGGGGCATCCCGACCGAGCTCGACCAGGCGGCGAAGATCGACGGCGCGGGCCCCTGGAAGACGTTCTGGTACGTCGTCCTGCCGCTGCTGAAGCCGGCCCTCGCGACGACCGCGATCTTCACCTTCATCTGGACCTGGAACGACTTCCTGAGTCCGATGATCTACCTCCAGGACCCGCGCAGCTACACCGTCCCGCTCGGGCTCAACGCGTTCCTCGACGCGAGCGGCGACAGCGCCTGGGGAGCGATGTTCGCGATGGCGGTCATCTCGCTGGGGCCGCTGTTCGGGTTCTTCCTCGTCGGTCAGAAGTACCTCACGACGGGCATTGCCACCACCGGATTGAAAGGCTGACACCACCGCATGTCCACTCGAGCACGGATAGCGCTCATCGGCGCCGGCGGCATCGGAGCCGCTGCTCACCTCCCCGCCATCGAGGCGCTCGCCGACGAGGTGGAGCTCGTCGCGATCGTCGACCCGGATGAGGCCCGCCGGTCCGCGGCCGGAGAGCGGTTCGGATGCTCGGCGCTGCACGCGGACGCCACGACGATGCTCGCCGAGGTGGCGCCAGACATCGCCGTCGTCGCGACGCCGCCGCACCTGCACGAACCCCTCGCGATCGAGGCGTTGCGCGCGGGATCGTGGGTGTACTGCGAGAAGCCGCTGACGGGGTCGCTCGCCTCGGCGGACCTTATCGCGGCGGCCGAGGCGGAGACCGGCAACTGGTGCGTGACGGTGTCGCAGTTCCGCTATTCGGGCGGATCGCAGCAGGTGGAGCGCGCGCTGCGCTCCGGCCGCTGGGGGCGTCCGCTGGTCGGCATCTCGCACACCAACTGGTACCGCGGTCCCGAGTACTGGGACGCCCCGTGGCGCGGGAGGTTCGCGACCGAGTTCGGTGGCTCCACCACGACGCAGGCCTACCACGCGGTTGACCTGCTGCTGTGGCTCATGGGCGGCGACTGGCAGAGCGTGAGCGGTGTCGCCGAGACCGTCTCGCGGCCGATCGAGGTGGAGGATGCGAGCGTCGCGAGCGTGCGGTTCGCGAGCGGGGCGGTCGCGAGCGTCGTCTCGACCGTCGTGAGCCACGATCCGGTGACACGGCTCGAGGTGATCGCGGAGCGTGCGAATATACGGCTGGACACCCTCTACCTGCCGCTCCTGGAGGAGTGGTCGGTGAGCACGATCGGCGAGGGAGATCATGCCCAGCTCGTGGAGGGTTGGGCGGACGATGAGCCCGCGATGCTCGTGAACGCGCATCGTGCGCAGCTGGCCGAACTCGTGGCGGGCTGGCGCGCAGGAGAGAGGCCTCAACTGACCACCGTCGAATCGCGTGCGACGCTCGAGTTCTTGGCGGCGCTCTACAAATCCTCGGCGGAGGGGCGGGAGGTGCGGCGTGGCGAGATCGTGGAGGGCGACCCGTTCTACGAGGCCCTCGACGCCGCGGGGCCCGCGCGGGCGGCGGGACGTCGTGGCTGATCCCGAGCTGACCATCGTCGACCTCGGAGTGGGGACGCGAGAGCTCCGCGTGCACGGCGAGCCGCGTGCGCTGCTCGAGACCGGCGAGGGCATCGGCAGTGCGGACACCCCGAAGCCGTACATCCATCCGCTGCGCACGCCAGCGGGCGTCGTGGTCACGGGGTTCGCGCCGGAGGACCACAGCTGGCACCACGGGCTGCAGTTCGCGATGCCGCGCGTCGACGCCCATAACCTGTGGGGCGGAGGTACCTACTTCTCGCCGGAGGAGGGCTACCGCGTCGTCGAGGATCAGGGGAGCATCGTGCATCTCGGCTGGGCCGAGGAGTTCGAGGGCCGGTCGGCGGGGATCTCGGAGGTGATCGCGTGGCGCGGGCACGGCGGTGAGCCGCTTGTGAACGAGGTTCGGCGCTGGGCGTTCCGCTCGGCCTCCATTGAGGACTCCGATGCGCTCGTGATCGACTTCGCCACGACCTTGCGATCCGCGACCGGCGCGGACGTCGCCCTCGAGACACCCGCGCAGCGTGGCCGCCCCGACGGCGGATACGGTGGGTTGTTCCTGCGTCTCGCCGAGGGATTCCACGCGGTGGCGCTCGACGGGGACGGGGTCGACCTGACCGAGTCGGGCGGCGAGTCGCGCACGATGGTGGTCCACGGTGTCACGGGCGACGACGAACTCGTGACGCTCGGGCTCGCCTTCGGCGAGAACCCTCGCGTCGGCCATCATCGCTGGCTGCACCGCTTCGACCCGTTCTCGGCCATCGGCTGGGCGGTGGCCTACGTCGACGGCCTCGTCGTTCCCGTCGGCGCCGAGCTCGCGTTCCAGCACCGTCTCGTGCTGGCGGATGGGCACCTGGACCCGGTGGCGGTCCGCCGGCTGCTCTAGGCTGCGTGTCTTCTCGAGTAGTTCGTCGCGAGCTCGGAGGCGCCCATGCCCTACGCAGGGAACCTCGAGGCCGCCCGGCTGCCGGGCATCGAGCGCGTCGTGCGGCAATGCCGCGCTCTGGCCGCCTACAGACGTGCGGAACGGCGACCGGGATTCGGCGGGGCACTCGAACCGCGGGCCACGAGCTCCGGTGCGGGGGTGTCGAGCACGACGTCGGCGAGTTCCGCGCCGTCGAGATGGTCGAGCAGCATCGATGCCGCGCGGAGGCCCGCCTCGACCATCGGCATGCGGACCGTCGTGAGCTCCGGCACCGTGTAGGAGGCGATCCAGGCGTCGTGCACCGACACGATCGACACTTCATCTGGCACCCGGACTCCGAGCGCCGCCGCCGCGTGCAGCGCGCCGACGGCGGCGTTGAGGCTCGCGACGACCACCGCGGTGGGGCGCTCGTCGAGAGTCAGGATGCGTCTCATCGCGTCGTGACCGGCCGGCGCCTCCCAGCCTCCCGCCTGGGTCCATTCCGGATGCGGAGGGTCGGCGGCGGTCAAGGAGGTGAAGGCCGTCAGACGGCGGGCGGCGGCATCGTGGTGGGTCGCGCCCGCAATGAAGCCGATCGCGGTGTGCCCCAGCCCCCGCAGGTGCTCGACCGCGATCCGGACGGCGGCGGGGTCGTCGAGCACGACCGAGCCGACCCTGTCGGGCAGCCGCGAGTTGAAAAGCACCGTCGGCACGGAGACCTCGAGCGCCGCTCGCAGCGAGGCGTCGTCGTAGTCCTCGGCACGCTGCAGCACGACGCCATCGACACGCCCGTTGCCGATGAGTCGCGACAGCGCATCGGCGGATCGGTCGGATGCGTTCAGCTGACCGAGGAGCACCGCCGTGCGCCGGAGCTGGCAGGCCTCCTGGATGCCGGCGTGAAGTCCGCCGAAGATCGCGTTGTTGACCTCCGGCACGATGAGCGCGATGGCGCCGGACCGCGACAGGCGCAGTGCGCGGGCTCGATGGTCGGGCTGGTAGCCGAGCTCGGCGGCGGCGGCGAAGATCCGGGCCCGGGTCTCTGCGCTCATGCGCGCCTGCGCGTCGTCGGTGAGCGCGCGCGACGCGATCGACACCGAGACGCCCGCGCGCTCGGCGACGTCCTTGAGCCTGACCATTCCTGCCACCAACCTGACTAGAGTGCGCTGCCTGCGAGCCGCATCGCGCGCCGCAACTCGGCGACGTCGATGTCTCGGAGGGCGTGATTCGCAGCGAGCGACAGGATAGCCGCGCGAGCGGCCGCATGGCCATATTCGAAGCACTGCGCCGTCACCCGCGCGGACGCCAGTGCCTCGTGCTCCGCTCCGAGGCACCGCCCGGCGACGATGACGTCGTCGAGTCCGACGGGCAGCAGGCTTCCGTACGGCACTTCGTACCAGTCGTCGAGCAGCCAGTGCAGTTTGGGGCGCGCGCCGTCGTGGAGTTCGATCGGCCACGGCGACCGCACGATCGCGTCGTCGCGCTTCCGGCACGAGACGACGTCGTCGTTGGCGAGGGGTGTCTCCGCGACGATACTGCGGGTCTGGCGGATGCCGGCCTCGACCCCCGTGTCGACGACGTACGCCTCCGCGCATCCGGGTAGCCGCTCGCGGAGGAACGCGGCGTATTCGCGCACCTGTCTGCGGCCGGCGATCTCGGCGACGGTGAAGTCCTCGGGATCGATGACGTTGAGCACGCGACCGTCTGCGGCCGCGAGCCGGGTGGCGTTGACGAGCAGCTCGCCCCGCCGGGTGGTGCGGAAGATCCAGACCTTCTCGCGCGGCAGATCTGCACCCTCGTTGCGCGCCTCACGGATCGCATCGGTCACCCACGGCGGGCAGATGGTGTCGTCTCCGTACGCCGCCCAGAAGGCGTCGGTGTCGACGTTCGCGAGGCGGAAGAACATCGTCGGGTTCTGAATGCGCCCATCGGCGCCGAAGAAGTAGCCTCCCCCCGCGCGCGCGACGAGTGCCGCGTCACCCGAGGCGTCGATCACGCGACGGGCGTGCACCGCGACGCGACCCGCGTTCGACTCCAGGATCGCGCCCTGGCAGGCGGAGCCCTCCATCACCGCCCCGGTGACGGATGCGTGGTAGACGACCCGCACGCCCGCGGAGGTGAGCAGTGCGTCCGCGGTCTCCCGCCAGACGAGCGGATCGTGCGCGACGGTCCAGGTCTTGCCGTACCGCTGCGGCGGGGTGACCCCGCCGCGCGCCTCGAGTCCGGCGCGGAATCGCTCGGCGAACCCGGCGACCACCCTGGTCGGGTCACCATCGGCATCCTCCGTCGCGAGGTAGAGACCGCAGATTGTCCCCGACATGCCCGCGACCGCTGCGCCGCCCGCGAACCCGTAGCGTTCCACGGCGAGCACGCTGAGGCCGGCTTCCGCGGCGACCGTCGCGGCCGCCACCCCGGCGGCGCCGAGGCCGACGACGAGCACGTCGACCTCGGCGAGCACCGGGAGCCAGTGGTCGGGTGCCACGACCGAATCCAGGTTCCAGCGGTCGAGCAGCGGGGAGGTGTGGACGGGAAGCACCGCGGTCTCCTCAGGATCCGGAGAAGCGCGGCGCGCGTTTCTCGATGAAGGCGGCGATCCCCTCGGCGCCGTCGTCGGTGGCGAAAAGGGCGAGGAGCTCGCGGGTCTCGAGCTCCGCGCCCGGCGTGGGCCATGGCGTCATGTCGTCGTCGCGGATCGCGCGTTTCGCGGACGCGAGCGCGAGCGGGGCGCTCGCGAGCAGTCCGTCGGCGAGCTCATCGAGCACGGCGGTCAGCGCCTCCGGGGCGACCGCGGCGGAGACGAGTCCCCACTCCGCGGCCGTCGCCGCGGTCACGACCTCGGCGGTGAGAACGAGACGGCGCGTGCGGGGTGCGCCGATCGCGGCCGTCAGCCGCTGCGTGCCGCCCCATCCCGGGATCAGCCCGAGACGGGTCTCCGGGAGCCCGAATCTCGCGGTCTCGGCGGCGATCACGAGGTCGCATGCGAGCGCGATCTCGAGGCCGCCGCCGAGACACGGTCCGTCGACGGCGGCGATGGTGACGGCATCGAGAGTCTCGATTGCGTGACAGAGGCCGCGGGCGGCACGGGTGAACGACTCCAGTTCGGCGGCGCGACCCTGCGCGCGAGGGTTCGCGTACGAGCCGATGTCGGCTCCCGCGCAGAAGAAGCCGCCCGCGCCCGTGATGGTGACGACATCGGTGCGCGTGCCGCGTGCGTCCTCGACCGCGGCGACGAGCGATGCGAGCATCCCGGGGGACACCGCGTTGCGGGCGCGGGGCCGGTTGAGCACGAGCGAGAGGCGCCTGCCCTCGCGCGTGACGAGCAGCTCCTGTTCCGCTCCGGCGTCGCCGGGCATCTAACCGACCGCACCGGACGCGAGCAGCCGCTCGCGCTCCGCCTCGTCGAAGCCGAGTCCGGCGAGCACCTCACGGGTGTGCGCGCCGAGCTCCGGCGGCGCCGTGCGGATCCCGGGGCGAGCGCCGTCGTACATCACGGGATGCTTGAGGGTGCGGATGGTGCCCGCCCGCGGGTGCTCGAACGCGTCGAAGGAGTCGTTGTGCAACACCTGTGGGTCGGTCATCACCTCGGCGTAGTCCTGCACGGGCGCGAACCACATCCGCTGCTGGGCGAAGTGCTGCGACCAGTCGGCGGTCGTACGGCCGCGCATGTGCTCGGCGACGCGCGCGTTGATGTCGTCGCGCGCCTCGTAGAGTGCCGCCTTGTCGACGGTCGCGAACCACGGGTCCTCGAACACCCGCTCGAGCGCGTCGAGGCCGGTGAGCGAGATGCACAGGTGACCGTCCGCGGTCGCGAACACCCCGTAGGGCGCCGTGTAGAACGGGGAGGAGACGCCGCTCGCGGATCGGCTCGACGTGAACCCGTTGAGCGCGTAGGCGAGCGGCTCGATCTGCAGGTCGAGGGCGGCGTTCAGCAGGTTCGACTCGACGAGGCTCCCGCATCCGCTGCGTTCGCGGCCGTGGAGTGCCGCGAGGATCCCGAATGCGCCGAGTACCGCCGCGTGCTGGTCGACGACGCACGCTCCGACCGGCGTCGGCGGCTCTTCGGCGCGACCGGTCGCCATCGCGAGGCCGGAAAGCGCCTGGACGAGGACGTCCTGCCCCGGACGGTCGCGGTACGGGCCGTCCGATCCGTACCCCGAGAGCGAGGCGTAGACGAGCCGCGGGTTCGTGGCCGACAGCTCCGGGTAGCCGAGACCGAGCTTGTCCATGGTCCCGGGGCGGAAGCTCTCGATGAGCACATCCGCTTGGTCCAAAAGGCGCCGGACCACCGCGATCCCCTCGGGGTTCTTGAGGTCGGCGACGACGCTGCGCACGTTCCGGTTGCCGAGTGCGAAGAACGGCGAGAAGCCCTCGATGAAACGATCCGGTCCCGTCCAGGAGCGTTCGAAGGCACCCCCGCGCGGCTCGATCTTGACGACGTCGGCTCCGAGGTCGGCGAGGAGCTGGCTCGCCGATGGCCCCTGCAGGAAGTGCGTGAAGCTGACGACACGGATCCCGTCGAGCATGCCGCCCATCAGAAGACCCCGTCGCGGATCTGGAACTTGCTGGGCTTGCCGTAGAGCGGCAGCTCGTTCTCGACCCAATCGGCGACCCAGTCGACCATCCTCTCGACGGGGACGACCGGGTTCCCCAGCTCGGCGGCCGCCTTGTCGCAGTTCACGAACAGCGCGAGGTCGCTCTCGGTCCCCTCGAAGATCGGATCGATGCCCCAGCGCTCGCCGAATGCGGTGGCGATGCGGCGCACCGACACGTTCTCGGGCCCGCCGATGTTGATGGCCGATGCGGGCGTGTCGACGCGCGTCAGCAGCCGCGCGAAGTGGTTGATCGCATCCCCCTGCCACTCGATGTTGACGTTGCCGGTGGCGAGCGGGATGGGCGTCCCGCTGCGCACCCAGGAGGCGATCTCCTGCAGGACGCCGTACCGCATGTCGATCGCGTACACGAAGCGCACGATCCGTCCCGGGGTGCCGTGCACGCGGGACAGGTACTGGAAGGTCCGCTCGCGCCCAACGACGGAGTTCGCGTACTCGCCTGGCCGCGCCAGAGGCGGGGTGTCCTCGGTGACGCCGCCCCGGCGGGGATCCGACCAGGGGTAGACGTGGATGGTCGACAGGGTGACGATGCGTGAGGCGCGGAATGCTTCGCCGACGTAGGAGGGGACGAGCGTGTTCATGGCCCAGAGGAAGTCCTCGCGTCCGCGGTAGTCGAACTTGAGACCGGCCATGTAGATGACGTTGGGCAGCTTCGGCAGCGCCTCGACCGCCTCGCGGTCGAGCAGGTCCGCCTGGATCGTCTCGACTCCCGCCTCCGTGAGCCTCTCCCGGGCGCCCTCCTCGCTGAAGCGGGCGACGCCGACGACGCGCTTGTGGGGGGCGGCGCGCTTGAGCATCCGCGCGAGTCCGATGCCCATCTTTCCGGCCACGCCGAGCACGACGATGTCGCCGTCGAGCTCGGTGAGCTCGCGCACCGTGTCGGGGGTGGGCCGCGACATGAACTCGTCGAGCTCGGCGACGGTCGCGAAGCGCGGCGGGAGGGTGTCGAAGGTCAGTAGCTGTGTCATGTGTCCTGTTCCGTGCAGAGGGTGGTCAGGCGAGCCAGCGCTCGAGGCCGGAGGCGACGAACTCATCGTCGGTGAGCTCTGGGTGGTCGCGGATGACGCGGTCGATCTCCTCCTGTTGCCCGGGTGAGAGTCTCTCGTCGGGGTCGAGGCACCACGTCCCGGCGAGGAGCCCCTGGCGGCGTAGTACCTCGTGGCATCCTGGGATGCAGCCGGCGAACGCATTGCGGGCGTCGTACACGGCGCCGTTGGCGTCGGTGACGGCGGAGTCGAGGGCGAGCAGCTCGACCGGTACGGGCGCGTCGTCGGGGAGTGCCTGGATGCGCTGGAATTGCTCGACGGCCCGTCGGGTCCAGACGCTCCAGTGGCCGAGCAATCCGCCTCGAACGCGCACGGTGACGTGTCCACCTTCGCGCGGGATGCGGAAGGGCTGCAGGAGGTCGAGCACGATGTGGTCGTCGTTGCCGGTGTAGAGGGTGACGCGATCCTCGGCGCGCGCGTCGACCACTCCGCCGACGATGTCGATCGTGCGGTAGCGGTCGAACGGCGCCATCTTGATGCCGGCGACGCGGGGGATCGACGCGAACTCTCGCCAGAACGCCCGCGAGAGGTGGAACCCTCCGACCTCGGGCAGCAGCGCGAAGCCGACGAGTGGCAGGACCTCTGCCACCTCGCGGGCGTGCGCGATGATCTCGGCTTCGTCGCGGTGGCGCCAGGAGGCGACGTTGAGCAGGGCGAGCGTGTAGCCGAGCTCTGCGGCCGTCGTGGCCTCCGCGACGGCCTGGGACGTGTCGCCGGTCACGCCGGCGACGAGTGCGATCGGCCGGTCCGTCCAGCCGCGTGCGGTCTCGGACGCCAGGCGCAGCACCTCGGCGTAGAGGCCGGCACCGCGGATCGCGAACTGAGTGGTGTGCACGCCGACCGCGAGACCCCCTGCACCGGCATCGAGGTAGTAGCGGGTGAGGGCACGCTGTCTGCGTTCATCGATGCGCAGCTCCTCGGTGAGCGCCAGCACGTGGGCGGGGATCACCGTACCGCCGCTGAACACGCCGAGCGGGGTGTCCGGCAGGGGAGTCGTCATTGACAGGGCCTTTCGTCTCCGAGATTGAACCACGCCGGAGCTAAGGTGCGCAACCGATTGTTCATCAAGGATTCCGGCGCCTCTCGAGGTCATCTCGCTCGGGCGCGACTCAGGCGAGCCGGGCTGCGGATTGCGGGGTGAGTGCGGGCAGCGCATCCGGTCGCGGCTCGGGCGCGAGCCCGAACGGGGCGTCGACGAGCGATCCGAGTTCGAGTACCCCGCCGACGATCCTCAGCCGAGGAGAGCCGGTCGTGGTGCCGAACAAATCGGGATGGGCGGCGACGGTGCGATCCGCGATCGTCGGGTCGAGCGGCGCGAAGCACGCGAAGTAGTGGTGCCCGTTCCGTTCGATATGGTCGAGCCCCATCGCGGAGGCGACGGCGAGGTCCTGGGTGACCGTCAGCGGGGGGACGGTGCTGAGATCCTCCGCGGTGAGCACGGCGGGCCGGTCCGGCCGATCGCGGTGCGCGACGAGGGCCGCGTTCGCGAGACCGCGGAAGACCCCCTTGCAGCCCTTGTAGGTGCCTCCCGCGTAGCCGAGGTCCATGGCCCGTCGCACGGTGTCGAATGCGTCGTCAGACTCGTCGATGATAACCGGGGCCAGGTGTGCGACCTCCGCGAGCGCGGCCGCGGCATCGTCGCCGAGCGCGACGTCGCGATGCATCGGCTGCTCGACGGCGTCGAGTCGGGTGCGCAGCGCGTCACCGATGTCGCTCGCGAACAGTCCGCGCATCCACCCGCTCAACTGCTCGGCTGTGCGCATCGACTCGTTGCCGTCGATCGTGAAGCGCGGGTCCACTCTCGTCCGCGCGCACAGCTGCAGCAGCTCCGCGATGCGCGCGATGTCGGCCTCGACCTCGCCGACGGTCTTGAGCTTGAAGCGGGTGACGCCATAGACGCGGATCGCGCTCTCGACGCTGACCGGGAGCCCGTCACCCGGGTCGTGGTTCACCTGGTCGTCGGTGAGCGGGTCGGCAAGGCCGACCGTGTGGCGCACGGCGATCCGTCGCCTTCGGTGGGCTCGGAACGCGGGGGCGCTCGCCAGTTCCGGATGAATCTCCGCGGGCGTGAACCCGAGCGTGCCGTCGTCGAGGGCGTTGGCGAGGCTGCGGCCGGAGACGCGACACACCGCGTCGATGATGGCGCGTTCGACGAGCGCGACGCCGAGACCCGCCACGAGCCCGGGGACAGCGGCCTGGGCGGCCCACGCCGTCTGCAGGCGGTCGAGTTCGCGTACGAGACCGAACGTGTGCTCGGCCTCGAGACCGACCGCGGTGTTCACCGCCGAGACGATCGCGCCCGCGAGGACCGAGACCTCGTCGGCGAACGGCAGCGCCGCGTCCTTGATGAACCACTTCGGGGGAAGATGCTCGCTCGCCCAGCCGTCGGCTGCGCCCGCCGCGGTCTCGACACGTACCCGAACGAGCACGTGAGGGGCGTGGGTCATCTCCGCGATGCCGTAGCGAAAGGGGATACGGGTCGCGACGGGCATGACCATCGCGTTCGCCTCGAGAATCCTTGGCATGGCTCGCTCCTCCTGAAAAAACGATTGCTCGTCGATGTTACGCCGAATCCGACCGGTCCCCAGAACTTGGAGAGGGTGAAGCGGGTCAGGCGGCGGCCAGCCTTAAGAACGGAGTCAGCTGTCGGATGCCGGGTCGTGCTCGAGCGCCCACTCGCCCGGGCCGGTCTGCCGCATCCGGTAGCCGCGCCGGCCGAGCGTGCCCGGCAACAGGGTGGCCGCGAGGTCCACGGCCGCGTGCAGCACGACGAGGAACGCCGCGACGACGGCCGGGAGACCGAGCGCCGCGATGATCCACACCGCGCCGAGGATCGTGAGGTGCAGTACGACCACGCGCGCGTAGGCGCGGCCGACGCCGGTCGACGGCGGTGGCTCGGCGATGATGGCGAGCACCCACTGCACGAGCGAGGCGACGAACCAGAGCCCGAGGATCCAGGACAGCGGCATCGGGGCGGCGGGGGTTCCTGTCATGACCGGCACGAGGGCGATCATCACGACCACGAACACCCCGTGCACGAAGGTGAAGATCCCGTAGTGCACCAGGAAGAACCACCACGGCATCCCGCCGCGCTCCCCGCGCGCCCGGCGCCGGATGAGGCCGATCGCGACGAGCCCGCCGATCGTGATGTTCTCGAGCCAGTACAGCAGCACGATGGGACGCCAGTCCCAGCCCCACACGAACAGGCCGACGAGCGGCAGCACGAGGTAGAGCGCGGCGTCGAGGACGATCGCGCCGACGCGGTGCGGTGTCACGCCGCGATGCCGCGCTTGACGAGCGAGTCCTCGACGATCGTGAGCCCCTCCATGCCGGGCAGCTTCGCGATGTGCGAGTCGACGTCGCGCACGAGCTTGCGGCCCTCGGGCCCCGCGAAGAGATGGGTCATGACGTGGGTCACCTCGGCGTCGTCCTGCACGCCGGAGCCGACCGGTCCCCAGAACTTGGAGAGGGCGAAGCGGGTCAGCTTCTGCGCCTTCTTGGAGTCCTTGAGCCGGTCGCGGGCCTGGGATGCGTAGAACGCGACGTGCCTGGTCTCCTGCTTCGCGATCCGCCTGAGCAGCTCCGCGAGCACCGGGTTCCCCTCGAGCTCGGCCATCCGCAGGTAGGCGGCGTTCGCCGACCACTCGTTGGCGGCGCCCCAGCTCATGTGTACCGCGACGAAGTCGTTGCCGACGAGCCCGCCCATGACGGACTGCTTGATCGGGTCGAGGCGGTCCTTCCAGCCGAGCTTGAGGCGGGTCGCCTTGAGCACGTCGTAGTCGACCGAGATGCCGTGCTTGGCGAGCACGGCCGCGAGCGCTTCGCCGTGCCAGAACTCCTCGCGGTTCCACATCGTCATGAACGCCCCCACCTCCGGCTCGTTGTGCGAGGGGGTCGTCAGCAGGTCGCGCAGGTAGCAGGTGGTGTGGTACTCGATGTCGCACATGTAGCGCAGGGTGCGCAGGGTGTTCTCGGGCAGCGGGTGCTCGTCGAACACGTCGAGGTCGAGGTCGCTCCAGCCGACGGCCGCCGAGTTCGTCGTGTACCTGTCGATGTCGAATGCCATGGCTGTCCGGGCGGAGCCTCAGCGCTCTCCGTCCGCTCCTTCCTCAGGGGAGATCCGGGATGTGGTGCGTGACGATATCAAAGCACGATTGGCCGAACGCGAGCCGCTCTTCCAGCTCTCGATGCGCCAGCGGCGGCGTCCGGCCTCCCTGGCGAGGCGGTTGTCGGGGTTGACGGCGTGCGGGTGGCCGAGCAGCTCGAGCCAGACCAGGTCCGCGTGGCTGTCGCCGTATCCATAGGAGGCCGAGAGCTCGTATCCGCCGCGCTCGGCGTAGAGCCGCAGCCAGTTGGCGCGGGCCTCGTCGACGATCGGTGGTCGGGCGAGGTAGCCGGTGAGCTGGCCGTCGCGCGCGTGCATGGCACCCGCGACGACCT
Source organism: Protaetiibacter sp. (assembly GCA_047605085.1). GTDB lineage: Bacteria > Actinomycetota > Actinomycetes > Actinomycetales > Microbacteriaceae > Homoserinibacter. Next base: position 108,742 of record JASGGJ010000001.1, on the reverse strand, counting down.
CGTCGAAGGCGGCCGCGACGGGCTCGGCGAGGGTCCCGATGGACCCGGTCACGAGCACCGTGCGGTGCCCGGCGGCGCGGTGGGCGGCGGCGCGTTCGAGCGCCGCGGTCGCGGTGTGGCCGAGCATCGTGTCGGCGTAGCCGCCGCGCACCGTCTTCTCCAGCCGCGCCTGGGACATCCCCTCGTACCGCCGCAGGAAGGTGCGGATGAACTCGCCGCGGTCCCGGCGCTCTGCCCGCAGGTAGCCGGGCAGCTGGGCGAGGATCGAGACGACGGATGCCGGCCACGCCGTCCAGCCCCAGCCGGCCCGCCGCACCCAGAGGTACTGCTCGACGAGGTTGGTGTCGACGACGGTGCCTTCGAGGTCGAAGACGGCCACCACATCCGTGCGCGCAGGCAGTTCCTTCGCGGGTCGCGCCTCGCTCGTGCCGGAGTCAGGGCGCCGTGAGAAGGCGCGGGTGAGGGTCGTGATGGCGGGGAAGTGCACCCGCTGGAGGTAGTCCTCCCAGTCGATCGCGGTGATGTCGAAGCCACGGTCGGCCTGCAGACGCTTCGGGATCGCCGCGTGCAGGGAGCGCGTGTTGGTGTCGTCGAAGATGATCTCGGTCTGCACGTAGGCGCGGTACAGCTCGGCGAAGTTCTCGAGCGTCTCGAGGTCGCTGCGTCTGCTGGCGAGCTCGGCGAGTTCCGCGCGGGTGCGGGCGGTCGAACGTCCGCGCGCGAGCCGCCGCTCCCGGCGCTCGAGGCGGGTGCGCGCGCGGCGCAGGGCGCGCTCCACCTTGCTGCCGCCGGGGAAGCGCCAGCTCGGCACCTGCACGGTTCCGCCGCGCGGCGAGGGCATCGGGTTCGCGGTGAAGTACTCCTTGACGTTCTCGTACATCCGGTGGAACGGCAGGGGGTTGGAGGCGCCGGAGCTGACGTGGAAGTATTCCGGCTCGCCGGAGGGCGGGTTGGCGGCGGCGGCCAGGATCGCGTTGACGACGTAGTCGACCGGCACGAGGTCGAGCACGCTGTCGGGCAGGCCGGGGAACTCGGGCAGCAGTCCGCGCCCGTAGGCCAGGATGAGCGGGTCGGCGACCTTGAAGCCGTCGATCCAGCCGGGGAAGGGATGCGCGAGCGCCGACTCGATGATCGCGGGGCGCACGACAGAGAGCGAGCCGCCCGTCCCCGCCCACAGCTCCTCGGCGGCGCGCTCGGCGAAGGCCTTGGTGAGGGTGTAGACGTCGGTCCAGCCGAGCGACTCGGCGCGCGTGCGGCCGGCGTCGACGAGCGCGGCCGTCACCCAGGCGACGCGGGCCTCCTCGCTCGCGCGGGCGACCGACTGCGGGCCCTCCTTGCCGTGCTGGGCGCGGGCGCGGTCCATGAACTCGCGCAGCTGTGCGGGCTGCCGTGACAGCATCTCGACCCGCTCGCGCGCGGAGCTCGCGGCCGCGTACTCGGCCCGCCAATCGACGCTGTGCCCGAGCCTCGCCTCCGGTACCACGCCCTTGCGAAGCCCGCCGACGTAGCAGGTGGAGACGTGGACGACGTGCGGCGTCGATCCGGATGCGCGCAGCGCCTCGTAGAGCCCGATCGCGCCGCCGACGTTGGTGTCGAAGGCCTGGTCGATGGGCGGGTCGAAGGAGACGGTGGAGGCGGAGTGGATGACGAGGTCGAGGTCGCCGGGCAGCGCGGGCACCGAACCGAGGCCGCCCTCGACGATCCGGATGCGGCGGGTCACGGCATCCTCGACGCCCGCCTCGCCGACCGCTTCGCGCCAGGCGCGGAACACGGGCTTGCGCAGCAGGGTGCGCAGCCGGTCGTCGCCGCCGGCCGATCCCTTGGTGCGCACGAGCAGCGAGATCGTCGTTCCGGGGTGCGAGGACAGCAGGCGCTCGAGCACCGCCTGGCCGACGAACCCGGTGCCGCCGGTGAGGAAGACGTGGGCGTCGCCGAGCTCGGTCTTCGCGCGCTTCGGGGTCACGGCACGAGCCTCGCGACGACGGATGCGCCCTGGGCGGACCCGAGGCCGGGGAGCGCGGCCAGCCGGTCGCCGATCGCCGTCGCCGCGCTGCGGCCCTCGGCGTCGCCGAACACGAGCGTCTCGAAGAAGCTGCGGTCCTCTGCGGGGATCTGGGTCGCGCCGATCGGCCAGGCGGCCTGCGCGATCGCCTTCTTCGCGAGGCGCACGGCGCGCGCGGAGGCGGCGAGCTTGTGCTCGGCCTCCTCGGCGAGGAAGTGCACGTGGCGGTCCTTGACGGCGACGAGCGTCGCGACGAGCGAGCTCAGCACGGTCGCGAGCGCGCCGAGCCGGCGGTATGCCGCCTGGGCGATGAGCTCGTCGACGAGTCCCGTCGCGACGTGGCCGGCGACGATGTCGGCGCCCGCGATGTTGCCGGCGATCGCGCGGCGGATGGGTCCGCGACGCTCTGCGCGCTCGGCGGGGGAGTGCCGCAGCGGTCCCGTCAGGGGCGCGGTGCCGGCGCCGACCGCCTCGAGCACCGCGTCGAGGGCATCCGCCACCCAGTACTTCTCGAACGCCCAGGTGGCGAGGAACGCCGTGACGCGGGCGTCCTTGTGGGTCGCGGTGACGAGCAGGTTGCGCATCCGGTCGAGGGTCCCGCGCTCGAGGTCGCGCAGCACGCGGATGAGGTGCACGGCATCCGCGGAGAGTCCTGCTCGCGCGATCGCCTCGCCGTCGATCGCGGCGCGATGGCTGCCGCGCGCGGTGGCCGCGTACTCCCGTACGTCGAACGACGTCGTGTCCGTCGTGGCTCGCGGGGACATGGGACTGGTGTGCCTTCCTGGGTGGCGCGCGGGCGGAAGGGGCGCCGTGAAAAACCGTATCGCACGCCGCATTCCGCGCGCGTTCTCGTCTCCTCAACAGATTGCCGGTTCTGCAAGTTATCCACAGTTCCTGGGGTGCTAGACATGTGCAACACATGTAGCATGACAGCATGGCCCGCATGCTCCAGGTGAGGAACCTCCCCGACGAGGTGCACGAGAAGCTCAAGGCGCGCGCCGCCGCCGAGCGCATGTCGCTGTCGGACTACGTCGCGCGCGAGCTCACCAAGCTCGTGCAGTTCCGCACGATGAGCGAGATCCGCGCCGAGGCCGAGCGGAGGCTGCCGCGCGTGGATCGGGAGACGATCCTGCGGGCCTTCGATGAGGCGCACGACGAAGAGCACCCGGGCTGGGACGAGGGCCTCGGCCCTCGCGAGTACTGATGGAGGTCCGCGAGGCGTACGTGGTCGACGCCTGCGTGTTCGTCGATCACCTCCTCGGTCGGCGCGCCCTCATCGGTGACAGCATCGAGATGCACACGCCGTCGGCTGCGGACCTGGAGATCATGTCGGCATGGCGACGTATGATCCTCGCTGGAACGGTGGGAGCGTCGACGGTGCGGGAGGCGGTCGAGCTGTACAGCGCGATGGCGATTAGGCGCCACGAGCACATCCTGCTGCTCCCACGTATCTGGCAGTTGCGGCATGACATCACCGCCTTCGACGCCGCCTACGTCGCGCTTGCGGAGGCGCTGGGCATGCCGCTGCTGACCGCGGACCGCAAGCTCGCCCGCACCGCCAGGCGCTACTGCGAGGTCATCGCGGTGTGAGCCGCCGGCCGTAAGGTAGGCGGCATGCCCACAGCTGTCGTGACCGGCGGCACCGCCGGGATCGGTGCCGCGTTCGCGCGTGCTCTCGCCGCCGACGGCTACGAGCTGGTGCTCGTCGCGCGCACCGCATCCCGGCTCGAGTCCTTCGCCGCCGAGCTGCGCGCGAGCGGTCGCGACGTCGAGGTGCTCGTCGCGGATCTGGGGGTCGCCTCCGACGTCGAGCGCGTCGCCGCGCGCCTGGCGGATGCCGCGCGCCCCGTCGAGCTGCTCGTCAACAATGCCGGATACGGCATGAAGAGCCGCCTCGCCGACCCCGACCTCGCGGAGGCGGCGGATGCCATCGAGGTCATGATGCACGCGCCGCTCGTGCTCGCCGCGGCGGTGGTGCCCGGGATGCGCGAGCGCGGCCGCGGCACGATCATCAACGTCGCGAGCGTCGCCGGCTACCTCTCGATGGGCCTGTACTCGGCGATCAAGGCGTGGATGCGCGTCTACAGCGAAAGCCTCTCGAACGCCCTGCACGGCACCGGCGTCACGGTGACCGCGCTGCTGCCCGGCTGGGTGCACACCGAGTTCCACGACCGCGCCGCCATCCGCAAGTCGTCGATCCCGTCGTGGTTGTGGCTCTCGGCCGACGAGCTCGTGGCGGCGTGCCTGCGGGATGCGGCCCGCGGCAGGGCGGTGTCGATCCCGACACTGCGCTACCGCTTCCTCGCCTGGTGGCTGCGTCACCTGCCGCCGCGCACGACGCGCTGGGTGTCGCGCGCGATCTCGAGCTCCCGCCACCGCGACCGGGCGTGACCGTCTCGGCTTCGCCGCACGTCCGCCTGGATGCTCGGCTCGTCATCGCAGGATCGTCGGAGGCCTGCACCACAATGGCCTGCACCACAATGACGGTATGACTACCTTTGCGGCGAAGGCGACCCCATCCCTGGAGAAGCTTCGCGGCGGGTACTACACGCCGGAACCGATCGCCGACTTCGTCTCGGAGTGGGTTGCGGCGGCGGGCGGCAGACTGCTCGAACCGTCCTGCGGGGACGGGAACATCCTGACCGCCCTGGCTCGCCGATCACCGCGAGCCCTCGGTATCGAGCTGATCGAGGACGAAGCGCTGCGCGCCAGGGAGCGAAGCGGGGTCGAGGTGGTCGCCGCGGACTTCTTCGATTGGTTCGACGATGCGCAGCAGGGAGCATACGACGGCGTCGCGGGCAACCCTCCCTACATCCGCTTCGGGAGCTGGAGCGATCCGGGCCGCGAGTCCGCCCTGAACCTGATGCGAAGGCACGGGCTGCGACCTTCCAAGCTCACCAATGCCTGGGTCCCCTTCGTCATCGCCTCGATTCTCGCGGTGCGGGACGGGGGGCGCGTCGGACTGGTGCTGCCTGCCGAGCTGTTGCAGGTGGGGTATGCCGGCCAGCTTCGACGGTTCATCATCGAGAACTCCACAGCGGTGTCGATCGTCGCCTTTCGCGAGCTCGTCTTTCCCGGGATCCTTCAGGAAGTGGTGATTCTGCTCGCCGAGCGCGGGTCAGGGCCCGCCGAGGTGCGCATGCACGAGGTGAATCGTGCCGCCGAGCTGAAGGGCCTCGAGGTCGAGGCGGCACAGGCCGTCCGGGCGCCGCTGAGCGATGCCGAGAAGTGGACCAAGTACTTCCTCTCGCCTATTCATCTCGAGCTGATCCGCAAGGTGAGGTCGGACGAGCGGCTCCGCCCCGTCGAGGAGTACGCGTCCGTCGACGTCGGGGTCGTCACGGGGCGCAACAGCTTCTTCGTCATGACCCGCGGCGAGGCGAGGGCTCGTCGCCTGGATGACCTCACGATCCCTCTCGTGACCAGGAGCGCGCAGGTGGCCGGCGTCATGTACTCCGCCGATGACCACGCGCGATTCGAGGGCAGGGAGCACCCGACGCTCCTGCTCGACGCTCGCGGCGTCGACCCGGACGAGCACCCTGGCCTGGCCGACTACATCCGCGTCGGCGAGTCCAACGAGGTGCACAAGGGATACAAATGCCGGATCCGCAAGGACTGGTGGGTCGTGCCGTCGATCTGGCAGGCGGACGCCTTCATGCTGCGGCAGATCCACAGGCACCCGCGTGTCACGGCGAATCAGACGGAGGCGACGAGCACGGACACCGTCCACAGAATCCGGATGAAGGGGGGCGTCGACGCGAGGAAGTTCGCGGTCGCGGCGTGCAACAGCGTCACCTTCGCCCTCACTGAGGTCCTGGGACGGAGCTACGGCGGGGGGATCCTCGAGCTCGAGCCGTCCGAGGCCGAAGAGCTTCGGATTCCGGACCCGGCGCTCGTTCCGGATGAGCTCATCGACATCGTCGACGAGCTCATCCGAGCTGATCGCGTCGAGGATGCGCTCGATCTTGTCGACCGGGTCGTGCTCACCGAGATCGTCGGCCTCGTTCCGGACGACGTGAGAGCTGCACGGAAGGCGTGGGAGACCCTCCGGGATCGGCGCGCGAACCGGGGCACGGCAAAGGCCGCGTGACCCGTGCGGAATCCGGCAGGACTAGCCTGGCAGCATGGTGACGACCGCCGCGGACCGCTCGACCCCGCATCGGGACCGGTTCACCTCGAAGGGCCAGGCCGCCGCGCGGTTCGTCGCGCAGCGCTGGCTGCTCAAACCCGTCACCTGGTCGGTCGTCAAGGTGACGGTCGTCGGGGAGCGCAAGCTCCGCGACGTCCCGAAGGCGTTCGTCGTCGTCGCCAACCACTCGAGCCACCTCGACGCGCCCCTCATCCTCGGGGCGCTGCCCCGCAGGCTCGCCCGCTACCTGGCGGCGGGCGCCGCCGCCGACTACTTCTTCGACGTGTGGTGGCGCCGCGGGCTCACGGCGCTGTTCTTCAACGCCTTCCCGGTCGACCGCACGGGTGTCAACCCGCGCAGCGTCTCCGCGCGATCGCTCCTCGAGCGCGGCGTGCCGCTGCTCGTGTTCCCCGAGGGAACCCGCTCCAAGACCGGCGAGCTCGGCCACTTCAAGCCGGGCGCCGCATCCCTCGCGATCGCGACCGAGGTGCCGTGCATCCCCGTCGCCCTCATCGGCGCCGGCATCGCCCACCCGCGCGGCAGCAGCTGGCCGAAGCCGGGGCGCCTGCCGGTGGGGGTCGTGTTCGGCGAGCCGATGCGCGCGGTGCCCGGCGAGACCGCGGCGGTCTTCACCGAGCGGGTGCGCGCCGAGATCGTGCGTCTGCACGACGCCTACGCACCCCGTATTCTGAGCGCGGCATCCGGCACCCCGGATCCGGATGCGCACCGCCGGCCCGAAGGAGGCAGACCGTGACCGACGTCGAGCACATGAAGTGGTGGGGCTGGGGCGTCGAGGGGGTCGGCTTCCACCACGAGGACAAGCCCGGCTTCGCGCCCTTCGTGCTCGACGCGGTCGGGCTCGACCTCGCGACGGCCGAGAAGGCGGGTCAGCCGGCGTTCGACGAGTTCGAGCTCGACCCCGCGCGCGCGACGCCCGCGTTCGTGGCGGCGCTCGCGGGCATCGTCGGCGAGGACTTCGTCACGACGGACGCCATGGAGCGCGTCGTGCACAGCTACGGCAAGAGCCTGCGCGACCTGGTTCGCATCCGCAGCGGCCGCATCGCGCGCGCCGTGGACGTCGTCGTGTACCCGGCCGACGAGGCCGAGGTGCGGCGGGTGGTCGACGCGGTGGTCGCCGAGGACGCCGTGCTCATCCCGTTCGGCGGCGGCAGCAACATCGCCGGCTCCCTCGAGCCGATGCCCGGCGAGACCCGCACGGTCGTCTCGCTCGACATGGGCCGCATGAACCGTGTGCTCTCGATCGACGCCGACTCGGGCCTCGCCCGCATCCAGGCCGGCGCGCTCGGGCCGCACCTCGAGACGCAGCTCGCCGCCAAGGGCTGGACGATCGGCCATTTCCCCGACAGCTTCACCCACTCGACGATCGGCGGCTGGGCGGCCACCCGCTCCTCGGGGATGCAGTCGGACAAGTACGGCGACATCGCGCAGATCGTGCGTGGCCTGCGGGTCGTGCGGCCCTCGCGGGCGGACCGCGACGGCGTGCTCGTGATCCCCGCGATCCCCTCGGCCTCGACCGGCCCGAGCGTGCGCGAGATGATCGTCGGCTCTGAGGGGCGGCTCGGCGTCATCACCGAGGTGACCGCCCAGGTGCACCGGGTGGCGCAGCTGCGGGAGATTCAGGCGTACTTCTTCCCGAACTGGGAGGCGGGCCTCTCCGCCATGCGGGCGATCGCCGAGTCGGATGCCAGCCCCATCATCACGCGCGTCTCCGACGCCCGAGAGACGGGCTTCTCGATGGCGACGAGCAAGGAGCGCCACGGGATGGATGCGCTGCTCGCCGAGAGAGTGCTGCCCGGCCTCATGAGGTCGAAGGGGTGGACCCTCGAGGACATCTGCCTGTCCTTCATCGGCTTCGAGGGCTCCCGGCAGCACGTCGCCCGGCAGAAGAAGCTCGTCGGCGCGATCGTCAAGCGCCACGGCGGCATGGGGGTCGGCACCGGACCCGGCGTGCTCTACGACCAGAAGAAGTTCGACACCCCGTACCTGCGGGACTTCCTGCTCGACCGGGGGGCGGCCGGGGACGTGTCGGAGACGGCGGCGCCCTGGTCGAGACTGCTGCCCCTCTACAACGGGGTTGTCGACGCCGCGAACCGCGCCTACGACGAGATCGGCAGGAAGGGGTGGATCATGTGCCACCTCTCGCACTCCTACCACTCCGGTGCCTGCCTCTACTTCACCTTCGCCTTCGTCGGCGGCGAGGACATGCTCAGCGAGTACGACGTCGTGAAGTCGGCCATCCAGCAGGCCTTCGTCGACAACGGCGGCACGATCTCGCACCACCACGGCGTCGGGCTCGAGCACTCCCCGTGGATCGAGCAGGACATCTCTCGGGAGGGTGTCGCCGTCGTTCGTGGGCTGTTCGGCGTGGTCGATCCGGGCGGCAATTTCAACCCAGGCAAGGTGGTGCCTGCTTCCCGGGCCGACGTCACATCCGGGTGATGGATCGCGGGCCATCCGCTGCGGATGAGCCCGATGGTTGGCAATGACGGATTATTACGGCATACTTCCTCAATAAATGTCCCTTCGCATTGTCACGTGCAGGGCTATCCTTCCGGCCTGAATGGGGCACCGACCCGAATGGGACAATAAATGCATATTCCCATGCCCCTTCGCCGTACCTGGACGGTGGCGGTTGCCCCCGGTGCGCGGGCGTCCACCCGAAACAAGCGGGGGCGCAGAGCAGCCAACCCCACGACTGCGCGGCGGGCTCTCGGGCTCGCCACGGCCTTGCTGGTCGCGGTCGGTGTCGCGGTCGTGCCGACCCAGACGGCGCTCGCGGCGTCCGGCGACCTCGCCTTCGGCGTGGTGCGCGTGGACGCCGACAACGACGGGACGGTGGACACCGGCGGTGCGGCCGGGGAGAACGACCTGGGTGTCGGCGGGGTCGCGGTGACGCTGTACGACAGCACCGCGCCGACGCCGCTGTCGTGGACGACGACGACGGCCTCGGACGGCTCGTGGAGCTTCGTCGAGGCGACGGTGCTCGCCGCCGGCGGCGTCGGCCCGTTCACGGTGCGCATCGACACGGACGGCGTGGGCGACGACGCCTACGCCGCGAGCACCGCCGGCGGCGACTTCACCCCGCTGGCGAACCCGCAGCAGGCGGTGTCCGACGAGTTCGCCGCGGGCGCCGAGACCGAGCTGGACGCGCTGGTCTACCCGGTCTGGGCCTTCGAGCTCTCGCTGGCCAACGACCCGGACGGGCTCGACGGCCAGGCCGTCTACACCGGCACCGCGCCGTGGGACGACTCGGACACGGAGGACGGGGAGGACACCTCGGCCGACAACGACCGGGTGCGCTCGGGCGACCTGGTCGCCTTCAACTGGTCGATCACGGTGAGCTCGAACGAGTCGCTCGGCGACTCGTTCACCGACGCGATCTTCGAGCAGACGATCACGCTGTCCGATGGCGCGGTGGCGAACTTCGACTCGATCCCCGCGGCCTGCGACCCGCTGACGAGCGAGCTGCGGGCCTTCCCTTCGGACGAGGCGATCGACGCCGGCGTCGCTCCGCCGACGGGGACGACGAGCGTGGTGCTCACCTGCAACCTTGGCGAGATGGGCGAGGATCGCGGGGCGGTCGTGCTGCCGACGTCGGTGCTGGTGCTGAGCACCTCGGAGAACGGTTCGACGTTCACGACCTCCTCGCGCGTCTACGGCGTGGATTCGGCGGGCACGGCCACCGCGCAGCCCGCGGACGGCCCTGAGGTCGGCCCGATCGAGATCACCGCGGCGCCGCGCTACGACCTTGAGAAGACCTACGGCGGCACGGGCTACAACTCGACGATGGTCATCGACGGGGTGACCACGCAAGGCGTCTACACCTACTACGGCATTATGATCTCCACCGACCGGGAGACGGGCGTCGAGGCCTTCGAGCAGCCGATCTCCGTCGAGGAGAGCTTCTGGGCCAACCAGTTGCCGAGCGATCTCGAGTGGTACATCGACCTCTGTCAGCCCACCCCCGGGAGCAGCACGACCACCGGCCTCAACAACGCGAAGACGGTGGTGGGCAAGCTCGGCAGCGGCACGATCAGCACAGAGGCGAACAGCGTCGTCGACTCGGGATCCTGCTCCATCGCCCGCACCGGCGCCGCCGACACCGGCAACTACACGCTGACCTTCTCCGGCATCGACACCTCGGGAACGTCGTATCCGACGGAGACCGTCAGCGGGGCGCCGATCGTGGACAAGTACTACGTGGCCTCCTACCGCATCCGGGTCTTCATCCCGCTGACGGAGTTCGACCGCGCCGACGGCGTGCTCGACGGCGCCGGCTCGCTGACCTTCACGAACCGGGTCGGCGACTTCGACCCGGACGGGCTGTCGGGCGCGAGCAACTTCGGCTCGGACGTCGAGCCCGGCTACTGCGCGGAGGGCCCGACGACGGACCAGGCGACCAACTGCGCCGTCATGGAGGACGGCACGACGAGCAACAACGTCGCCGGTCCGGCCAGCTACACCATCTCCCCCGGTGCCTGGTCCAAGGTCTTCTACGACTGGACCGCCTCGGGCTGGGCGCTCGGCGGGGCAACGCTCCCGGGTTCCGGGGCGGCGCAGGACGGCGCCGGCCAGGTGCAGCCGGGTCAGGCCTACACGAGCCAGGTGAGCCTGGTCAATACGAGCCTCATCGACTGGACGACCGCGCAGTTCTGCGATGTCTTCGACAGCACCGTGCTCGAGCTCGCCCCCCTCGACGCGGACACGCACTCCGGAACGAGCTACGGCACCGGGGTCTACGCCGCGGTGCTGACCGCCGGCTACACCGCCGCCGCGAACCAGGCCAACCAGGCGAACTGGGTGATCAGCTACGGCCACGTCGACCTGAGCGACGACGACCCGAACTCGGGGGTCTTCGACACCGCGACGAACCGCTACGAGGGCGACTGGACCGAGCAGAAAGCCGCCGCGAGCGGAACGACCACCGCCTGCGGCTCCTCCGCGATCGACTGGTACACCGACCCGACGCAGGTCCCCGGCGGGATCGACGGCGTCAACGTGGTCTGGGCCCGCACCGCCGACGGGGTCACGGTCCCGGCCGCCGCCGACACGCGCCTCCTCACCACGTTCGAGCAGCGCGACACCTACAACGGCGGCCCGCACGACGGAGAGACGATCCCGTCCGGCACGGTCTCGGCGAACTTCGCCGCCGTCAAGACCTCGAGCTACAATCCGAACTGGAGTACCAACAGCTACATCCCCGGTGCTGGCTACACCGGCGGCACCCACCGGACCGCGGAGGGCACGAGCTACAGCGGTGACCGCTGGACCGTCACCCGGGCCGCGATGGCGCTGAGCAAGCGCACGGTCGCGGGTACCGTCGACGGGGTCGCGGCGACGGGCGTCGCCGACTACGGGGTGACCGGCAACGCGGTCGCCGGCCGTCCGGTGATCTGGGAGATCACCGCCGCGGTGACCGCGGCGAGCTCGGACCCGGCCGAGGTGCAGAACGTCGTCATCACGGACACGCTGCCGGAGTACGTGAGCTACAACGAGGCGGCGACCGCGGCGCTGTCGGACGGCACCCCCGCGTCCTCGTACACGGTGAACGCGGACGGGACCACCACGCTGGTCTGGAATCTGGGGGCGGTCACGCCGAACGCCGCGTCGACGGTGCTGAAGATCGTCACGGACACCGATCCGCTCGCGCCGAACAACACCACGGCGGTGAACACGGCGACGGTCACCGCCGACGGCATCCCGCCGATAAGCGCGCACACCGATACCCACGCGATCCGGCTCGAGCAGACCGGTGAGCTGCAGCTGAAGAAGTCGGTGGACCGCAGCCTCGATCTGCAGGACGACACCCAGCAGTACACGCTGCAGGTGAAGAACTTCAGCGCGAACCTCGCGATCCAGAACCCGACCGTGATCGAGGTGCTGCCCTACAACGGCGACTCCACGAGCACGGCCGGGGTGAACCGCTCGCCGGCCTCGGACTATTCGGGCACGAACACGCTGTCGGCCGCGCCGCAGGCCTTCGACTTCGACGGGACCACGGCCCGCGACGGCACCTTCTACTACACGACGGTGGATCCGGCCTCGGTGCCGCAGCACCTGAGCGACGACACGGACGCCTCGATCTGGACGACGACGTTCACCGCCGACGCGACGGCGATCAAGTTCGTCGCGTCGAGCGCGCTGACCTCGACGACGACGAGCACGACCAAGTCGGGCATGGTGATCACCTTCACGACGGCGCAGGAGGGCAACGAGCCCGGCGATCTGTACGCCGACCGGTTCACCGCCTTCTCCTCGACCTTCACGAGCGGCACGCGTTACCAGCTGCTGACCAGCAACCAGACGACGGTGCGGGTGCTCGGCTTCTCGCTGGGCGACCTGGTCTGGTACGACGTGGACGGCGACGGCGTGTACACGGCCGGGACCGACCGGGCGGTGCCCGAGGGCGTCACCGTGCAGGTGCGCGACTCGGCCGGTTCCATCGTGGACACGGCCACGACGGACGCGGACGGCCGCTGGATCGTCAACGACCTCGCCGCCGGCCAGTACTACGTCACGATCCCCGCCTCCGAGTTCGCCTCGGGCGGGCTGCTGGCCGGCGCGGTCCCCGGGCTGAACCCGGTGGCCGATCCGGACACGGATCTCAACGAGGACATCGACCACCACGCGATCGCCGACGGCGACGGGGTGCGCTCCTCTGGCCTGATCACGCTCAGCGCGGACACCACGGCCGACCCGATCGAGGGTCTGGAGCCCCTGAGCGACAACGTGGGCAGTCTGACGCCGAGCTTCGGCACGACGGACGCCTTCACGAACCTGACGCTCGACCTGGCGCTCGTGCCCGCGGTGGAGCTCACGGTCGCGAAGGTCGTCGACGGCGACGGCGCCGAGTACGGCACCGGTCCGTTCACCGTCGAGGTGAGCTGCACCTTCGACGGCTCTGCGGTGGCGGGCTTCCCGCAGACGCTGACCTTCGACGGCGCCGGCGAGCAGACGCTGCTGGTGCCGCTGGGCTCGGAGTGCTCCGCGTCGGAGACCGGCGACGGGGGCGCGACCGAGGTCGCCATCGACCCGGAGGACGGGATCACGATCGACGACGAGGAGTCCGACTGGGCGCTGACGGTCACCAACACCTTCGATGTGGGCTCCTTCGAGATCCTCAAGGAGACCGCGGGTGCCGGGGTGGATCTCGAGTCCGATGGCCGCGAGTTCGTCTTCCAGGTGGCGTGCACCTTCAACGGGACGGCGCTGGACGTGCGCACGGTCACGGTCGCCGACGACGGCTCCGGCTCGATCACCTCGGAGGAGATCACCGGCATCCCGGTGGGCGCGAGCTGCGTGATCACCGAGACCGACACCGGCTACGCGGACGAGACGCCGGATGCGGTGCAGATCGTGATCGATGACGACCAGGAGACGGTACAGATCGCCGGCCTCCTGAACGAGTTCTCGGCGGGCGAGGCGTCCGTCGTCAAGATCCTCGACGGCGACGCGGCCGAGGACGAGTTCCTCGCGGGCCTGCAGTTCGAGGCGCAGGCGCGATGCCAGGTGGACCGCGACGGGGAGCTGGTTGACGTCTACGGCGGCACCCTGGTGCTGACTCCGGGCGAGCCGCTCGTGCTCTCCATCGACGGTGAGTCGGTGCTGCTGCCGGTCGGCACGCGCTGCTGGATCGTGGAGGAGTCCGTCGACCAGGGTGCGACAGAGGTCGAGCTCAGCGCCGACTCCTACGAGAACGGTGTCGAGGTCCTCGCTCAGGACGACCCGGACGTGGTGCAGGAGCTCTCGCTCACGGTCACCAACACCTTCGACCAGGCCGAGTTCACGGTCAGCAAGACGGTCGACGGTCCCGGCTCGGGGTCGTTCACCTTCGTGGTCTCCTGCGAGTACGAGGCCCAGGTCTGGCAGGACGCGCAGGAGCCCACCGAGGAGGAGCCGGACGGCGTGGCCGCCGGCTGGTCGACGGTGCTCGTGGAGTACCCTCTCGCCGAGTCGGACGCCACCTTCCAGCTCTCCGACGGAGAGTCCAGGACGATCGCGGTGCTCGCCGGGGTGGACTGCGCGGTGACGGAGGACCCGGTTCCTACGGACGCGACCGTGACCGCCTCCAGCGTCGGCGGCGTCGTCGTCACCGACGATGACGGGGTGCTGTCCGTGCAGCTCGACGACGTCCGCGGGGTGGACGGCACGGCCGCGTTCACCAACAGCTACCCGGCGCTGGCTGACACCGCTGCCGCTCTGGGGGTCGGACTGGCGAGCACCGGTGTCCGGCTGTTGCCCGGAATGCTGGGCTTCGGCGTCGCGATCCTGTTCGGAGGGGCGCTGCTGCTCGGCGTCGCCCTGATCCGCCGTCGCAACACCCGACAGCGGGAGGACACCGCCGCGACGCCGCGAGCGTGACGGACTCCCGCGGCCACCCCCGATCGGCGACGACGGTCACGGGCTGGCCGCGGGCCGCCGGCAAGGCGGCGTCCGCGAAGCGCGTTACCGTGGAGGGATGACCGCCATCCAGCTCTCCTCCGAGGTCGCCGACGCGCTCGCGGACGGCCGTCCGGTCGTGGCCCTCGAGTCGACGATCATCAGCCACGGCCTGCCGCGCCCCCGCAACCACGAGGCCGCGATCGAGTTCGAGGGGATCCTGCGCGAGCGCGGGGTGACCCCCGCGACGATCGCGGTGCTCGACGGCGTCCCGCGGATCGGGCTGGATGCGGACGGCGTGCGCCGCATCGCGGAGGAGGAGCTCGCGAAGGCCTCCGTCCGCGAGCTGCCGATCCTCGCCGCCCTCGGCCGTTCCGGCGCCACCACGGTCGCGGCGACCGCCTATCTGGCCGCGCTCTCCGGCATCCGGGTCTTCGCGACGGGCGGTCTGGGCGGCGTGCACCGCGGTGCGTCATCGACCTTCGACGAGTCCGCCGACCTCACGACGCTCGCCGCCTCGCCCGTGACCGTCGTGTCGGCCGGCGTCAAGAGCGTGCTCGATATCCCCGCGACGCTCGAGCGGCTCGAGACCCTGAGCGTGCCGGTCATCGGCTACCGCACGAGGGCGTTCCCGGCGTTCTGGTTGCGCGAATCGGGGCACGAGCTCGAGTGGGCGGTCGACTCGCCAGGCGAGGTCGCAGGCATCATGGCGGCGCGCGACGCGCTCGGATCGCGCAGCGGCATCGTGCTCGCCAACCCCATCCCGCTCGAGCAGCAGTGGGATCCGGCCGAGCACGACCGGGTGCTCGCGACCGCGTTCGCCGCGGCGGAGGCCGCCGGGGTGCACGGCAAGGCGGTCACGCCGTTCCTGCTCGGCTACATCGTCGAGGCCTCGGGAGGTCGGAGCCTCGAGGTGAACCTCGACCTGGCCCGCAATAACGTGCGGCTCGCCGCGGAGGTCGCGACCGCGTGGGCACGGATCGCGCCGCGCCCATGACCGGGGAGCGGATCGTCGTCGTCGGCGACGTCATCAACGACATCGTCGCGGTGCCGCGCGAACCGATCCGGACCGACACCGACACGACGGCGACCATCGAGCTCACCTCGGGCGGCTCGGCCGCCAACACCGCGGTCTGGCTCGCCGAGTGCGGCGCGGCGGTCGATCTCGTCGCCGCCGTGGGCGCGCACGACGCGAGCGCTCACGAGAAGGAGCTGCGCGCGGCGGGGGTCACTCCGTGGCTGCAGGCCGAGGCGGGCACGCCGACGGGCACCATCATCGTCATCTCGCAGGGCGCCGAGCGGTCGATGCTGACCGAGCGCGGGGCGAACTCGCTGCTGCGGCCGGCATCCGTCACCGACGAACTGCTGACCGGCGCCCGCCTGCTGCATCTGAGCGGCTACAGCATCGTCGACGGGTTCGGCGCCGACGGCACGCGCGAGCTGCTCGACCGCGCCGCCGCGGCCGGGGTGCCGGTCACGGTCAACCCGGGGTCGGTCGGCTTCGTCACGGACTTCGGGGTGGAGCGCTTCCTCGGAGCGGTCAGCGGTGCGGCCGCCCTGTTCCTCAGCCTCGACGAGGCGCGGCTACTGACCGGCTGGCCGGATGCGGATGCCGCGGTGCGCGCGCTCGGCGCGCGCTTCCCGCTCGTCGCGTTGACCCGCGGCGCCGACGGGGTGCTCGTGGTGTCCGAGGGCGCCGAGCCGGTCGCGGTGCCCGCGTTCCCGGTGCCTTCGGTCGATCCGACGGGCGCGGGCGACGCCTTCATCGCCGGGTTCCTTGAGGCGTGGCTCCGCACGGGCGATCCGGTGGTGGCGGCCGGGGCCGCGGTTCGGGTGGCGTCGCGCGCCGTCACGACGATCGGCGGTCGCCCCGGGCGCTGACCGCGGCCGGCGCCCGCCGCCCTATGGCCGCCCCCGTTGATGTGCTGCCCCCGTTAACGTGATTGAGGGTCGGCCGCAGAGGCAAGCGGCCGACCCTCTCCCTTGCACCAAGAGTGTCCTGCAATCACATTCCGCTTGGTTCGCCACAGCAAACGAATCAAGCTCTATGAATATATAACGAGAAGGTAACGCTGTCTAGTTATCGGAACGTTATTTTTCTGCGAGTTCTCCCAGAGGCTCAGAAGAGCGAGCTCAGTCGGCACCGCCCGTGCCCGGTAGTCGCCGCTCGCGGTCGACGAACCGGTTCCCGGCGTCGAACCCCAGGCGAGGTCCGGGAGGCTCGGGAAGCCGTCGCCCCCGACGCCGTCAGACGAGCGAGGCGATGATCGTCGGAGTACCGTTCTCGCGCGTCGCGTGGAAGTCGCCGATCGTGTAATCGCCGCCGAACGTCTCGACGATGCGCAGCGGCTCGTCGCCCGCGACGATCTCGGCCCCGAACTGCACCTCGGCGCGGCCGTAGCGGCGGCTCGTCAGCTCGAAGTCCTTCGCGGTGTTGCGGCTGATGATGTCGAAGTGCTGGAATGACGGCCCGTTGGTCTGCGGCACCGCACGGACCTGCAGGTGCGGGTAGACGGTGAAGTCGCTCCAGGCGGAGCCGTCGACGTCGTCGTCGAAGGCCAGCCGCACGTCGAAGGCGGTCTGGCCCTCGAGCCCGACGTGGCCCGTGACGCCGCGATCATCCTCGTCGAGGGAGATGAGGGCGAAGTGCTTGGGGTACCCCCACAGCTCGCGACCCGCGGCGACCGAGACGTGGGTGTCCTCCCACTCGTAGTAGTAGCTGCCGCCGGTGTGCTCGCCGTAACGCACCGCGAGGATGATCGCGGCGTCGTAGTAGACCATCCCCGAGTTGTTGCTGAAGTCGGCGATCGAGACGACGAAGCGGTCGTCGGCGAGCTCGAACGGCATCGGCTCGAGCAGCCGCTCGAGCTGCGCGGCCTCGCCGCGGCAGTAGACCGAGAGGCTTCGCAGCCCGGGGCAGTCGTAGGTCTGGTCGCCCGTTCCGTAGCCGAGGAAGTCGAAGAAGGATTGCGGATCGTAGTTCTTCACGGGTTCCCTTTCCGGATGGGACGCGGTGCCGCGGTTGACGGGCGGCGTGGTCCCGACACTATAGTAATCGGTAAGCGATAACCAACCCTCGGAGGCTCCGTGCGCGTCATCATGGTCGGCTGCGGCCGTATCGCCCAGATCGCCCACCTCGTCGCGGTCGGCCGCGTCGACAGTGTCGAGCTCGTCGCGGTCGTCGATCCGAGCGCGACCCTCGGCGCGGCCGTCGCCCGGCAGTGGGGCGGCGTCCCGAGCTTCACCGACGCGGCATCCGCTTACGCTGCCGTGCCGGCGGATGCGGTCATCCTCGCCGTGCCGGATCGCATGCACGCCCCGCTCGCGGTCGACGCGATGGAGGCGGGGCTCCACGTGCTCGTCGAGAAGCCGCTCGCCGGCACCGTCGGCGACGCGCTCGCCATGCAGCAGGTGGCCGCGACGACCGGCAGGGTGCTGCGGGTGGGGAACATGCGCCGCCATGACCCGGGGGTGATCCGGGCGCGCCAGGCGGCCGCCGAGGAGATCGGCGAGATCGTCTCCTTCACCGCGTGGTACCGGGCCTCCGCCTTCGGCAGCGACGAGTTCTGGCACCCCATCCTGAAGGACCCAGCCATCTCGACCCTCGAGGCGGGCTTCAAGTCGGACAAGGACCGCTACTGGCCCTTCACCTACGGCTCGCATCTGTGGGACACGGTGCGTTATGTCGTCGGCGATGTGGCCGCGGTCACCACGGGGTTCCACCGCACGGGCTCCTCGGCCTCGTGGCAATCGCTCGTCGAGCTGCCTGGCGGCGTGTTCGGCACGACCGACCTCACCTGCTACGAGCACGGCAACGGGGGAGAGGGCGTCAGGGTGCTCGGCACCGAGGGCGTCGTGACGGTCGAGTTGCACAATCCGTTCCTCTGGCAGGGCGCGGATGTGGCGGTGCACACCGATGCCGACCGCAGCTACCGCGTGAGCCCGGTCACCGATGCGAACGCCTACGAGTTGCAGCTGCGCAGCTTCGAGGCGGCCGTCGCCGCCGCATCCGGCGATATGGACGCCGTGGCCTCCGTCGAGCGATGGGGCCGCGGCGCGACCCCGGAGGACGGGCTCGCGACCGTGCGGCTCATCGAGGCGACCCGGGAGTCCGCAGCGTCCGGGCAGCGGGTCGTGCTTTCATGACGCCGCGGCTGGGAGCGTTCGCCCGCATCTGGCACCGCGACTCTCCGGAGGCGATCGCGCGGGCGATGGCGGCCGAGGGTCTCGTCGTCGCCCAGTGGAACTTCTCGGCGCTCGGGCTCCCGACGGTCAGCGGCGAACGTACCGCGGCCGATCACGAGCGCGTCCGCGATGCGTTCGACGCGGTGGGGATCGAGCTCTGGGGCCTCTCGGCCACGTTCAATCTGATCGAGCCGGACGCCGGGGAGCGACAGCGCCTCATCGAGGGCGCCCGCCGTATGATCGGGATCGCCGGTGTCCTCGGCGTGACGGCCGTGACGATCCTCACCGGCTCGCGCAGCGACGACGGCTACTCCTTCGACCCGCGCAACCGTGAACGCGAGAGCTGGGCCGCCATGCTGCGCTCGCTCGAGCCGCTCCTCGACGCCGCGTCGGAGGCCGGGTTGCTCATCGGCATCGAGCCGGAGGGCGGCAACGTCGTGATCGACGCCGAGCACGGCGTGCAGCTCTTCGAGGCCTTCGGCGAGGATGCGCCCATCGGCTTCATCATCGACCCCTGGAACCTCGTCGAGGGTGAGGTCATGCCCGGCGCGGCGCAGCGCCCGGCGGAGGCCGTGGTGGACGAGGCCTTCGAGCTGCTCGGGCCGCGTGCGATCTGCCTCCAGGCCAAGGATCCCCTGGGGTTGCACTACCCCCAGTACGGCCTCGATTACCGGCAGGTCGCGGAGCGGCAGCGCACCGCCGCGCCGGGACTGCCCGTCGTCATCCAGGACGTCGACGAGCCCGATATTCCGCGCGCCGTGGAGTTTCTCCGCGAGGCGTGGGGCTGACCGGGAAGGGGCGGTCCGCGACCGGTCCCGGAGGTATTGACACCGGGTGCGCGGAACACCACACTGAATTGAGCTAGAAGGTAATCGGTCACCGCTTACCGCTAGTCAGAAGGGAATTCGATGAAGAAGCTCTACAAGCTCGCGCCGGTGTTCGAGGCGCGCCTTTGGGGGGGCCAGGCCATCCGGGAGAAGTTCGGCTACGAGACCGAGCTGCCCAACATCGCCGAGGTCTACAACGTGGTGGCGCTGCCCGGCCATCTCGACAACGAGGTGGAGGGCACAGGCCTCACGCTGTCCGAGTTCTTCACCGCGCACCCCGAGCTCTTCGACTGCGACTGGGATCGCGTGCCGGTGGAGACCTGCATCGCCTATGCCGTCGAGACCCTCTCCATCCAGGTCCACCCCGACGACGCCTACGGCCTCGAGCACGATGGCATGCGCGGCCGCCCGGAGGGGGTCGTCGTCTTCGACGGCCTCGAGGACAACCGCGTCGTCGTCGGGCACCACGCCCAGAGCCTCGAGCAGTTCAGGGAGTGGACCGAGGGCAAGGAGTGGGACAAGCTGCTGCGTTACGTGAACCTGAGGAAGGACGAGTTCATCAACATCCCCGCGGGCACGCTGCACGCTTTCGGCGCCGACTCGATCGCCGTCGCATTCTCCCCGAACTCGGATATCACCTACCGGCTCTACGACTTCGACCGGATCGACCCGGCCACCGGATCCCCGCGCCAGCTGCACGTGCAGCAGGTCTACGACACCATCAGCATCCCCGACGACCAGGTCGTGCCCGTCATCCCAGAGTCGGTCATGGACAACGGGTGTGAGGTGACGCTATACCACGATGTGCCGGGCAGCTACACGGCCGGCCGCGTGAAGACCACCGGGCACGGCACCTTCGCGCGCCCAGAGTTCGTCTTCTTCACCTGCATCGAGGGCAGCGGGCGGATCGGCGAGCTCGACATCAAGGCAGGCGAGACGATCTTCGTGCCGGTGCGGTTCGGCGAGGTGGAGATCGAGGGCGAGCTCGACCTCATGTACGTCTCGTACAAGAACAAGTGAGGTGACACCATCCCGTACATCCTGCTCGTAAGCCACGGCGATCTCGCCGTGGGGATGCGGGATGCGGTCCGGATGCTCGCGGGAGGCCATGGACAGCTCCTCGTCGCGACTTTGCGCGCCGGCGGCGGTGGTTCCGAGCGGTACCGGTCCGAGCTGCGCGAGGTTCTCGCGGGCATCGGGTCCGGCGACGAGTTGCTGGTCTTCGCCGACCTCTACGGCGGCTCGCCCCTGACGATCGCGCTCGAGGTGCTCGCCGAGCTCGGGCTCCTCCGTCTGACGCGGGCGCTCGGCGGGATGAATCTCCCGATGGTGCTGACCGCCGCGCTGCTCGCGGACGCGATGACCGTCGATGAGCTTCTCGCCGAGGTGCGGACGGCCGCGCGGGAGGGGATCGTGGACGTCGTGCTCGGCGGTGCGGCCCCCGACGAGGAGCAGATCTAGGAGAGCGACCATGACCATTTCCTTCTTCCGCGTGGACGACCGGGTCATTCACGGCCTGATCACCACCCGGTGGGCGCGCGAGGTCCCGTGCGACGGCCTCGTCGTCGTCGACGACCTGATCGCGGCGAACCCGGTGCTCAAGGAGATCTACATGGGCGTCACCAGCCTCCCGACCTTCGTGTGGACGAAGGCCGAGTGGGACGAGAAGCGCACTCGGGTCCTCGAGAGCGCGCGTCGCTACTTCGTCATCACGAAAGAGCCGGTGCTCATGAGCGAGATCGTGCTCGCCGAAGGATTCGAGCCCGGCATCGACCGTGTTGTCGTCGGGCCGCTCAACGAGCGGCCAGGCACCGTGAAGATCGGCAACAGCCAATACCTCAGTCAGGAGGAGGCGGCTGCGATCGAACGCTTGCACCAGGCGGGCTACAAGGTGTGGTTCGCCCTGCTGAGCGACGAGGCCGAGGGCTACTGGCCGAAGTTCCGGCCGCTCTTCGGCTTCTCCTGAGTTATCCCCCACGCTCCACCGCAGTACCCCATCCCCCGCAACCACCTGGAGGTTCTTCATGGAGATCACCTGGATCCAAGCGATCCTCTTGGCGCTCTGCGCCATCCTGTTCAGCGATACCGGCGTGCTGGGTCCCACCATCGGCACGTTCACCTTCGCCCGCCCACTCGTCGGCTCCCTGCTCGTCGGCCTCATCATGGGCGACGTGCCGACGGCGATCATGATCGGCGCCGCGGTGCAGATCATCTACATCGCGCTCATCACGCCGGGCGGCACCGCCTCGGCGGACGTCCGGGTGGTGACCTACATCGGCATCCCGCTCACGATGGTCGCGGTGAGCAGCGCGGGCCTGGAGCCCGGCTCGGTCGCGGCCAACGGGCTCGCGGTGTCGATCGGCGCGCTGGTCGGCTCGGTCGGAACCGTCATGTACTACACCTCGGCCACCATCAACATCTACCTGAACAGCGTCGCCTGGCACTGGGTCAAGGTGCACAAGTTCAAGCGGCTCTACACCGCGAACTTCGTGCTGCCGATCTTCACGCACATCGTGATCTCGTTCATCCCGACGCTCTTCATCACGAAGTACGGCGCGGATGTGGTGACGAATCTCCACGAGTGGCTGCCGATCGACGGTCTCTTCATGAAGACGCTGTTCATCGTCGGCACGATGCTGCCGGCCGTCGGTATCGGCATCCTGCTGAAGCAGATGGTGGTGCGGGCGACCGACCTCATCGTCTTCTTCTTCGGCTTCGTGCTGGCCGCGTCGATGCAGGTCAACATCGTCGGAGCCGCCCTCGTCGGCGCGATGATCGCGCTGCTCAACTACAAGATCCAGATGAACAGGTCCCCGCGCGACGGCGTGCGGGAGGCCGCGATGGTGGAGGAGATCTGACATGACCGAGACGGTCACCGCCCCGGCGGGCGAGCGCACGCTCAGCAAGAAGGCCCTCAACCGATCGTTCTGGACCTGGTACCACGGCAGCATCACGGGCTACAACCACCAGATCATGGAGGGCCTCAGCTTCGCCACGGCGATGCAGCCCGTCGTCGACGACCTCTACGACACGGACGAGGAGAAGCGGGAGGCCATGGAGACCTACCGCCCGCTCTTCAACACCGAGATGCACATGGGCTTCGCGATCGTCGGCATCACCGCGAGCCTCGAGGAGAGCAAGGCCCGTGGCAACACGGACGTGACGCCCGAGATGATCAACGGTGTCCGCACGAGCCTCATGGGGCCGCTCGCGGGGATGGGCGACTCGCTCATCCCGGGCACCTACGTGCCCATCCTGCTCAGCATCGCGCTCAGCCTCTCGCAAGGCGGGTCGGTGCTCGGCCCGCTGTTCTACATCGTCGCGTGGAACGTGACGATGCTGCTCTTCATCCGCTTCCTCTTCACCCGTGGCTACCGCCTCGGCGTGAACTCGGCGCGGTTCCTGGTCGGCCAGCAGGCCCAGGCGATCCGCGAGTCGATCGTGATGCTCGGGAGCATCGTGATCGGCGCGCTCGCCGCGACCTGGATCGCGGTGCAGACGAGCCTCTCGATCCCGCTCGGCGGCTCGACCGAGGTCGATGGCGAGGAGGTTCCCAACGAGTTGCACCTGCAGGACACCTTCGACGGCATCCTGCCGGGGCTGCTCTCGTTGCTGCTCGTGCTGTTCGCCTGGTTCCTGATGGCGAAACTGAGGGTCACCCCTCCGCTCGTGATGCTCATCTTCGCTGTGCTCGCCTTCGTCGGCGTGCTCACGGGGTTCTTCGACCCGGGTCTCACGAGCTACTGATGGACCCGCAGGTGCGTCTCGCCCGGCTCGGCCGCGCGATCGTCGACGAGCACGCCCGGCTCCGGGTCGTGCGGAAGGTGCTGATCGCCGCCACGGTGGTCTCGCTCGTCGCGATCACCGTGTGCGTCGGAGCGCTGTCGGGCTGGGCGGGCGCATCCCCGGCGGCCTCGATCGCCGGGTGGGCCTCCGGCGCGGTCTCCGCCGTCGCCGTTCCGCTCTGCGCCCTTCTCGCGACGGGGGTCCGCCGCGGGCGCCGGTACGTGCTGGGCATGGTCGACGCGTACGAGGAGCTTCGAAAGGGGGCGTCGACCACGGCATGAGAGCCGTCATCTTCGACATGGACGGGGTGCTGTTCGACAGCGAGCCCGTCTACCTCGACATCATGCACGACTACCTGGTCAGCCTCGGCGCCGGGTTCTCCAAGTCCGACCTGAACTTCATCGTGGGCTCGTCCTCGCGGACCGTGTACGACGAGCTCGAGCGCCGTTCCGGCGGCGTCGTGGATGCGTCCACCGTACGCGCCGGCATGATCGAGCGCGCCGAGGCGGCGCGGATCGACTATGCCCGGATCGTCGAGCCCCACGCCCGCGAGCTGCTCGAACGGCTCCGCGGCGAGGGCTTCGTGATCGGCCTCGCCTCATCCGCGACGCGGTACTTCATCGACCTCGCTCTCGACTCCGCGGCCCTCGCGGGCTATTTCGACGTCGTGGTGAGCGGCGAGCAGTTCCGCGAGAGCAAGCCGAACCCCGAGATCTACCTGCACACCCTGGGCGAGTTGGGCGTCGCGGCGCGCGAGGCGCTCGTGGTGGAGGATTCGAGTTACGGCATCGAGGCCGCCGTCCGCGCCGGCATCAGGGTGGCGGCCGTACGCGACCGCCGGTTCGGCATCGACCAGAGCGCCGCGGATTTCAGGATCGACGGGCTCCACGAGGTGTGGCCGCTCGTCGAGGCGCTCACCGCCGAGACGCGCCGCCCTGGCGCCAGAGAGGAGACCCCGTGCATTCCCGACGCGTGACCGTGATGAGCACCTCCGGCCTGCATGCTCGCCCCGCCGCGGTGTTCGTCCGCGCGGCGGCCGCCGCCCGGTCTACGGTGCTCGTCCGCAAGGACGGCCGTGAGGCATCCGCGAAGTCGCTCATCACCCTGCTGCTGCTGGGCGTGCACCAGGGCGACGAGGTCGAGGTGGTCGCGGACGGCCCCGACGAGGTCGAGACCGTCGATCGGCTCGTCGAACTCCTCAGCCGCAACCTCGACGAGGAAGGGACCCACCCATGACCGGCATCACCCCGCTCACCCCCCGGATCGACTTCGGGCTCGATGGCGAGGCTCTGCGCTTCGCCGACACCGTGCGCATCGAGCAGGAGGGGCACCGGGTCGTCTCCGCGATGGCGGCGCTCTACCGGGAGGTGGATCCGGACGACGCCTCGGTGCTCTACGACACCTTCTTCGACGTGCGCGACTTGGCCGACGAGCAACGGATCCTCGACGGGAAGCTCGCCTACTCGCTCACGTCGATCCGCCGTGCGCCGGTGGGCTCCGAGTCGGCGAAGACGCACGGGCACGTCCACTCCTACGAACCCGACGGCTTCCCGCCCGCGGAGGCCTACGAGGTGCTCGCGGGCTCGGGCGTCTTCGTGCTGCAGGACCTGCACGCAGGTCCCCGGAGCCTGGTCGCGGTCGCGGTGCACGCCGAGGTGGGGGACGTGGTCGTCATCCCCGGCGCCCTGTACCACTGCAGCGTGAACGCCGGGGAGGGGCGGCTCGTCTTCGCCGACCTCTGCCGCCGAGGGATGAGCGATGTCTACGGGGACGTGCGCGATGCGGGTGGCTTCTCCTACCTCCGCCAGGACTCGGGCGAGTTGCGTCCGAACCCGCGCTACACCGCCGTGCCGGAGCTCGTCCACGTCTCCGCGGAGGAGTGGGCGGGCCGCCGCTTCGGCCCGCTCTACGCGACCCTGCTCGAGGATCCGTCCGAGCTCGAGTGGCTGTGGGACCGCGACGTCTTCGTGCGCGAGTTCCCGCGGCTCGCGGAGTACGCCTATCCGGTGGGCCTCGCTCGGACGTGATCCGGCTCAGTCGCCGGCGTGCGCGTACTGCCGCACCAGTTCGCTCGCGACGGCGAGGTCCTCCCAGGACATCCCGCAGCTCTTGAACACGCGCGGGCGGGTGACGTCGATGTGCTCCCCGGGCGCGACGAGCTGGGCGAGGGTGCGGAGGCTGCCAGGCGAGACGGAGCCCGTCTCGATCGCGTAGTGGATGTCGCCGGCTTCGGTCAGCGCCGTCTCGAGCGACTCGACGTAGATGGCCGCGCGGCCCATGATCGTGTCGTCGAGCTCGCGGGCGGTGAGCTTGTAGGTGCCCATCGCGGCGACCGCCGCGGTCGGGGCGACGAGCGAGCCGTCGAAGAGCGGAGCGGTCGCCGAGGTGCAGCACGCGATGACGTCGGCGTCGCGGATCGAGGGTTCCAGTTCGCCCACCCGCACATCGGCCTCGGCGAACTCGTCCGCGAGGGCGCGGGCTTTCCCGGGGTCGCGCCCCACGACGGTGAACTCGGAATACCGGCCGAGGCCGATGAGGGTGCGCAGATGGGCGCGCGCCTGCACCCCGGTGCCGAGTACGGTGACGCGTGCGGCATCCGGCGCCGCGAGGTACTCGAGGGCGAGCGCCGTGACGGCGGAGGTGCGTACCTCGGTGAGTGCCGTGCCGTCGATCATCGCGTGGACCTGGCCGTCGTGCGGGTCGACGAGCAGGTAGGTGCCCACGATCGCCTGGCGCCACTGGGTGGCTCCGGGGAGGATCGAGAGCACCTTGATGCCGAGCCACTGCGCGTCGACGGAGGGCATCACCGCGAGGGTGCCCGTCCCCTCGGGACCCGTCAGCATGGTGCGCGGGGCGTCGTCCTCGCTCGCGCCCGCGGCCACCGCGTCGCGCAGGGCGCGGACGGCATCGGCTGGGCCGATGAGGCGATGGACGCTCTGCGCGTCGAAGGTGAGCGGCCCGGCGGATGCGTCGGTGCGAGTCATGTGCCCCTCGGTTTGTAATCGGTAGCCGATTACCGACTATAAAGGAGCATCGGTGTCCGCGCCAGCTTTTCGCGACGTCGCCTCGACATCGAGGCGCGGGGTCGGCGCCTCAGGACCAGTCGGAGCGCACGTGGGCGAGGTGCCGAACGACCGCGGCCTCGGCCGCGTCCGGATCCCCCGAGTTGATGGCGTCGATGATGTCCATGTGCTCCTGACCCGAGGACTCGAGCTTGCCGGCGAGAGCGAGTTCCTGGATGCCGTAGAGGCGGGTCTGGTCGCGCAGGTTCTCGACGATCTTGTTGAGGCGGCTGTTGCCGAGTCGCTCCAGCAGGCTGAGGTGGAAGCGGCGGTCGGCGTCGAGGAACTCGGGGATCATCATCGCGCGCGCGCGCTCGAGGGTGAGGAGGGCGAGCGGCCGGCTGTCCTCGACGTCGATGCGCCGCGCCGCGAGCTCACGGGCCGCGCGTGACTCGAGCCAGAGTCGCATCTCGTACACCTCGTCGAGGTCGTGGTCGCTCATCGGCACGACGCGGAAGCCGCGGTTGCGCACGACCTCGAGGATGCCCTGGGAGACGAGCTCGAGCATCGCCTCGCGCACGGGGGAGTTCGAGACGTTGAGATGGGATGCCATCGCAGCCGCCGAGATGATGTCGCCCGATTTGTACTCGCCGGCGACGAGCGACTGACGGATGATCGCCAGGGTCTGCTCACGGAGGCTGGAGACCTGCATCGAACCACCTTCGCATATCGGAATCTGCTTGACATTACCCCGAACCTGGCTACCCTCGATGTAAGCGATAACCGCTAACCGCTAACTGTCGATTCGTCCGATCCGGGAGGTGGGACCTGGCCCATGGCCGCACTCGATCTCAGCTGGCTGGCCCGGCTGCGCCGCGACCCGGTGCACGTCGCCGCCGTCGGGGACACCTGCCTCGATGTCTATCTCGACACCGACCGGGTCTATATCGGCGGCAACGCGGTCAACGTCGCGATCGACCTCGCGAACGCGGGTCTGCCCGTCGACTACATCGGACGCGTCGGCGACGATGACGACGGGCGGCTCATCACCTCGACCCTCGAGGAGTTCGGGGTCGCGGCCCGCCCCGTCATCGAGGCCGCGCCCACCTGCCGGGCGCTGCTTCGCGTCGGAGACGGCGTCCCCACCGTGGTCGAGGACGTCGAAGGCGACTGCAGCTACTTCCGGATGCCCGAGGGCATGCTCGACGCCTTCGCGCAGTACTCCATCGTGCTCATGAAGGCCGTGGAGCCGATCGACGGCGTGATCGCGGGACTGCGCGAGCGCGGCATCCCCTCGCTCTACGACTACTCCACTTTTCACGAGGAGCTCGGCGCGACCGCGCCCGACATCTCGGTCTTCTCCGCTGAGGGCCTCGACGACCGCGGGATCCTCGGGCTCCTCACCGCCTCTCGCGACCGCGGCTCCCTGCTCTCCGTCGTCACGATGGGGCCGCGCGGCAGCATCGCGCTGCTCGGCGACGAGCTCATCACGACCCCGGCCGAGCCCGTCGAGGTGGTCGACACCATCGGGGCCGGCGACGCCTTCCTCGCCGCGCTCGTCGTCGCCCTCATCCGCGGCGCGGAGGTGCCGGAGGCGCTCCGCTCCGCGAGCCGGGAGGGATCCTTGACCTGCACCTTCGAGGGCGCCTGGCGCCGTCCCGACCTCGTGGAGGCCCCGCGATGACCACAGCCACCGGCGCCCCGCCTCCCGTCCTCGAGGCGCGCGGGATCGCGAAGTCCTACGGCTCCGTGACCGCGCTCCGCTCCGCGTCGATCTCGGTCGCGCCGCAGGAGGTGCACGCCCTCATCGGCGACAACGGGGCGGGCAAGTCCACGCTCATCAAGGTGCTGTCCGGCACCGTCATCCCGGACCGGGGCACCATCTCGGTCGATGGGCAGCCCGTCGTCATGAACTCGCCCACCGAGGCCAAGGCGCTCGGGATCGAGACGGTCTACCAGGACCTCGCCCTCGCCGACAGCCTCGACGCAGCCCAGAACATATTCCTCGGGCGCGAGCTCATGAGGCCGGGGATCGCCGGCGCGCTCGGCTTCTACCAGAAGGCCAAGATGCGCGAGACGACCCGCCGATACCTCAAGGACCTCGGCATCACGCTCCCGTCGATCGACGCTCCCGTCGGCGGCTTCTCCGGCGGTCAACGGCAGGCTGTCGCGGTCGCCCGCGCAGCCGTCTGGGCGAAGCGGCTCATCATCCTCGACGAGGCGATGGCGGCTCTCGGCCACGTGCAGACCGGCCACGTGCTCGACATGGTCGCCCGCACCAAGGAGCTCGGGCTCTCGGTCATCCTCATCTCGCACAACATGCCCGAGGTGCTCCGGGTGGCCGACCGGATCACGGTGCTGCGCCTCGGCGAGACGGCGCTGACCGTGGATGCGAAGGACGCCGACACCGACCTCCTCGTCGCCGCGATGACGGGAAGCCTCAAGAACAAGGACAAGCCCCGAGGAGACGCACGATGACCACGAGCACCGAGCCCGCCGTGGACGGCCCGCGGACGCGCCGCTTCGGAACCTGGGCGAGCCGGGCGGGCGAGCTGTGGATTCTCGGGATCCTCGTCGTGCTGATGCTGTTCTTCACGGTCGCCACCGGCGGCGTCTTCCTATCGTCCAGCAACCTCAGCGACATGCTGCTCAACACGACCTCGATCCTCATCATCGCGGCGAGCCAGACGATCGTGCTCATCGCGGCCGGCATCGACCTGTCGATCGGGTCGGTCATCGTGTTCTGCTCGGTCGCCGCTGCCACGATGTTCCGCGACTTCTCCGGATCCGCGGAGAACGGCTACCCGACGCTCATCCTCGCCGTGCTCGCCTCGACCGTCGTGACGATCGTGCTGGGGATCTTCTGGGGCTTCCTCAACGGCTGGCTCGCAGCCCGCATGCGCATCCCGGCGTTCATCGCGACACTCGGAACCCTCGGCATGGCGCTCGGCCTCGCCCAGGTGTGGACCTCGGGCCTCAACGTCACGGGGGTGCCCTCCGCCATCCAGCAGGGCTTCGCCCAGACCCGTTTCCTCGGTGTCATCCCGTGGCCGGTGCTCATCACGGCGTTCATCGTCGCGGGGCTGTGGATCCTGCTCCACCACACGCGCTTCGGGATGCGCACCTATGCCCTCGGCTCCAACCCGGAGTCGTTGCGGCGCGCGGGCGTCAACGTCGTGCGCCACCTGATCATCGTCTACACGATCGCGGGCGCCCTCGCGGGCGTCGTCGCCCTCATGGAAGTGGCGCGATTCTCCACGGTGTCGCTCATGTCCAACACCCAGACCAACCTCAACGCGATCGCGGCGGTCGTGATCGGCGGAACGAGCCTCTTCGGAGGCTACGGCAAGATGCTCGGCACGATCGTGGGCGCCTTCATCCCGGCGGTGCTGCGCAACGGCTTCGTGCTCATGGGCATCCAGCCGTTCTGGCAGACCGTCGTGCTCGGCGCCGTGCTCATCCTCGCCGTGTTCGCCGATCAGGTGCGCCGCGGCAACGTCCCGTTCGGATCCCGGCGCCATAGGGCGCGGGCCGCCTGAACGGCCCCGGCCCCATCCCGCCACCGGAACCCATCCGCACCACCGAGAGCAAGGAGCATTCCATGCACAAGCAGCGTCGTTTCGCGGTGCTCGCCGCAGCAGTCGTCGCAGCCGCCCTGACCGCCTGCTCGACCCCCGCCTCCACGGGCGATGGGGACGAGGACTCGGCCGGCGCACAGCGCGTCGCCTTCGTGACCGGCATGATCAACGAGCCGTTCTACGTGCTCATGCAGCAGGGCGCCGAGGCCAAGGCGGAAGAGCTCGGGATCGATCTCGACTATCAGGGCGCGACGGTCTGGGATCCGTCGGCGCAGATCCCGATCTTCGACTCGGTGCGGGCGACCGATCCGGACTTCCTGATCGCGATCCCGGTCGAGAAGACCGCGCTGCTCAGCGCTATCCAGGCCTACGGCGACGCCGGCATCCCGGTGATCACGGTCGACACCGACCTCGAGGACACCTCGGCCCGCCTCACCAACATCACCTCGGACAACTACGAGGGCGGTGTCGCGGCGGCCCAGGAGCTGGCCAAGGTCGTGGACGAGAAGGGCAAGGTCGCGATCCTGTGCTACCAGCCCGGTATCACGGTCAACGACCTCCGCCTGCAGGGGTTCGAGGACGAGATCGCGAAGCACCCGGACATCGAGTACGTCGGCCCGCAGCTCATGCAGGGCGCTGACCCGAACGAGTCGATCCGCTACTTCGACGCCGTGCTGCAGGCGCATCCCGACATCGCGGGCGTTGTGACCTGCGCGGACGTCGCGACGACGGGCGTCGTGGCCTCGCTCAAGGAGAAGGGGCTGGTCGGCGACGTCAAGCTCGTCGGCTTCGACGCCGACGAGGACCTGTACGCGGCCGTGCGCGAGGGCGTGGTGTCCGGTCTCGTCGTCCAGCAGACGATGGCGATGGGCGCCGCCTCCGTCCAGTGGGCCTACGACTACCTCAACGGCGACAACCCGTCGACGGACGACCTGAAGTTCCCGTTCGTGCCGGTCGACGCGGACAATGTCGACACCGAGGAGGCGCTCGCACTCATCGGCAAGTAGCCGCGCGCGTCCCGCTCCGGCGCACCCCGCCGGGGCGGGGCATGTCCGCAGCGAGAGGATACCGTCATGCCCTTCCAGCTCCGCTCCATCCGCTCCCGGCATCTCGAGGGCAACGTCTGGGGCGACCCGGTGGACCGGGACCTCGTCGTCTACCTGCCGCCGCGGGCCGCCGAGGCGATGTGTCCGCGGCTCGTCGTGCTCCTGCACGGCTACAGCGGCCGGGCGGCGAACTGGCTGGTGCCAGACCACTTCCGCGGCTCCGGGACGCGCCCCTCCCTCGCCGGACTTCTCGACGAGGTCTTCGCCGACCCCGCGGTCCCCGCGGCGGTCGTCGCGATGCCAGACGGATGGACCCGGCTCGGCGGCGGGCAGTGGCTCGACTCTCCGGTCAACGGGCGGCTGGCCTCCTACGTCGCGGAGGAGGTCGTCGACGCCGTCGAGGCCGAGTTCGGCACCGACCCCGATCCGGCGAGCCGCGTCGTCCTCGGACACTCCTCTGGCGGCCTCGGCGCGTGGGAGCTCGCGACCACGACCGACCGCTTCGGCGCGCTCGGCTTCCTCGCGGGCGACGCTTTCTTCGAGCGCACCCACCTGGGCTTCGTCACCGAATTGCTTGCGGCCCATCCGGGGATCGACGGGCTCGACCCGGCGGCCGTTCCGCCCTCCGCGGCGCTGCCCCTCGCGCTCGCCGCGAGCTACTCGCCCGATCCGGCCGCGCGCATCCCCGTGCGGCTGCCGCTCGACTGGCGCACCGGACGGCTCGTGGACGAGGTGTGGGACGCCTGGCTTGCGAAGGACCCGGTGGTGAACGCCGCGGCGCGCCGCGATCGCCTGGCCCGGCTCCGCAGCATCCTGCTCGACACGGGCGACCGCGACGAGTACGCGGCGCAGCTCGGTCAGCGGGTGCTCGCGGAGCGCCTCGTGGAGCTCGGCATCCCGCACCGCGCGGTCGAGTTCCCCGGGGGGCACTCGACCCACACCCACGAGCGGGTCGCTCTCGCGATCGGTGAGCTGCTCCGGGCGACCGCGGGGGATGCTGGATGAGAGTCATCGTGATCGGCGCTGGCGTGGTCGGCCTCTCCGCCGCCTACTTCCTCGCGGATGCCGGCCACGAGGTCGTCGTGCTGGAGCGGGACGAGCCGGGAGGGGGTGCGTCGAGCCACAATGCGGGCTGGGTCGCCCCCAGTATGGCGGCCCCCGTCGCGGCTCCGGGGATGCTCGGCCAGGCGATCCGCTGGATGGTGCGCCGCGACAGCCCGCTCTACGTGCGGCCGGGCCTCGACCCGGGCTATCTCGGCTTCCTGCTGCGGATGCTCGCCGCCACCCGGGTCGCCCGGTACGAGGAGGGCGTCCGTACCCTCATGCGCTTCGCGCGGGGCGCACTCCCCGCCTACGACCGGCTGTGTGCCGACGGACTCGATATTCTGCAGGACGAGCAGCCGCTGACGATGCTGTTCACCGATCCTGCGTCTCTCGAGGCGCACGCCGCCGAGCTGGCCGAAGCGGAGCGGGCCGGGGTCGGCATCCGCTGGGAGCGGCTCGACCGCGCCGCGGTCGTCTCGGCGATCCCGGGCGCTTCGGAGCCCGTGGTCGGCGCGCTCGTGACCCACGGCGACCGCACGGTCGACCCCGTTGTCCTCATGCGCGAGCTTGCGGACGCCTGCCGCCGCCGCGGCGTCGAGATCGTGCCCGGGGCGACCGCCGCCTTCGAGCTCGAGGACGGGGCGCCACGCATCCGCCACGCCGGCGGCATCGTGGCCGGGGACGCCTACGTCGTCGCGGCCGGGGTGTGGAGCGGCGAGCTCGTGCGACCGCTCGGCGCGCGCCTCCCGCTCGCGGCGGGAAAGGGCTACGGCTTCGACCTCCCGCCGGTCGCGGATCTCGCGGGCGGCCCGGTCTACCTCGCGGAGGGCCGGGTCGCGATCACCCCGTACCCGGATCGGCTCCGGCTCTCGGGGACGATGGGGTTCGGTGGCGCCGACCCGCGCATCGACCGGCGCCGGGCAGGCGGCATCCTCTCCTCCGTCGACCGCTATCTGGGCGGCTACGGCATCTCCGCGACCGCCGGGGAGCCGTGGATGGGCCTGCGCCCGATGACGCCGGATGGCATCCCGATCATCCAGCGCCTGCCCCGGCATCCCTCGGTGATCATCGCGGCGGGGCACCAGATGATGGGCGTGACGCTGGGCCCCGTGACGGGGCTCGAGATCGTGAAGCTGATGGAGTCGCGGGGCGCTTAGAGTTTCCGCCGATAGCTGCGGCGCAATTCAGGACGAGAGAGCCGCCGTGGGTTGGAATCGACTGGACTGAGGGCGATCTCCTGAGTTGCGAACGTGCAGTCGGGATCGAACCGTTGACCGATCGGCGGAAACTCTTAGAACACGTCGGGACGAGGGCGTCGACCTCGCCCTCCGGGGCGTCGGCGGGGCGCGTGGCCTCCGCCGTCGTGCGCGCGGTGTGCGCGCGGGATGCCGCCTTGCGCACCGCGGATGCCGAGGTGATACGCGTGGACCTCACTCCGCCTCGACGGCGCCCTCCACGCGCAGGAGCCAGTCGCGCAGGATGCGCTCGAGGGCCTCCCGGTCGGATGCGGGCAGCTCCGCGAGCAGGCGGATCTCGTTCGTCATGTGGTCGGTGAAGGCCGCGTCGATCACCTCGCGGCCGCGCGTCGTCAGGGCGATGCGGCGCACCCGGGCGTCGTCCGGGTCCATCCGGCGCTCGACGAGGTCCGCGTGCTCGAGGCGGTCGAGGCGCTTGCTCATGCCGCCCGTCGTGATCATGGTGTGCTCGGCGAGCTCGCCCGCGGGAAGCTCGAAGGGGTCTCCCGCCCGGCGTAGGGAGGCGAGCACGTCGAAGTCGCCCTCGCCGAGTCCGTGGTCGCGGTAGACGGCGACGAGCTCGTCATGCAGGTGCCCCGACAGACGGTGCAGCCGGCCGATGACTCCCTGCGGTGCGGGGTCGAGGTCGGGGCGCTCGCGACGCCACTGCTCCTGGATGCGGTCGACGTGGTCCCGGGTCATGCGGGAATAATATCTTCCGCGTCAGGTATTTTACCTTCCATGGAAGTCAATTGGCGCGCCGCCCTCGTCACCGCGATCGCCCCGGTCGCCTGGGGCGCGACCTACTTCGTGACCCAGCACACCCTGCCGGCCGACAGCCCGATCTGGGGCTCGGCCCTGCGCGCGCTCCCCGCCGGAATCGTCCTGCTGCTCGTCGCCCGCGCACGCCCGCATGGCAGCGAATGGGCGCGTACCGCCGTCCTTGGCGTGCTCAACGTCGGCGGCTTCTTCCTGCTCCTCTACATCGCGGCCCAGCTGCTGCCGACAAGCGTCGCCTCGTCGATCATGGCCGCGTCGCCGCTCGTGCTCGCCGCCTTCGCGTGGGCACTGCTCGGGCAGCGTCCCGCGGCGCGCGTGCTCGCCGGTGCCGCGATCGGCATCCTCGGCGTGCTGTTGCTCGTCGCGGGCGGCATCGGCGCGATCGACGGATTGGGCGTCGCCGCGTCGGCCACGGGTCTCGTCTCCTCCTCGCTCGGCTACGTGCTGACGCGCCGCTGGGGCGACACCGCGAAGCCCGTCATGGCGAGCGCCTGGCAGCTGCTGTTCGGCGGCGGGATGTTGCTCCTCGTGGCGCTGATCGTCGAGGGCGCCCCGCCCGCGTTCGACGGAACGGGATGGGCGGGTCTCGCCTTCGTGACCCTCATCGGCACGGCCACCGCCAACGTCGCGTGGTTCCACGGTCTCCAGCACCTGAGCGCCGGCGTCGTGGGCGTCATCGGGCTGCTCAACCCGGTCACGGGCGTGCTGCTCGGCGTGCTCGCGGGAGGCGAGTCGCTCGCGGCGCCGCAGCTGCTCGGCATCCTGCTCGTGCTCGGCGGGATCCTCCTCGGCCAGCTCCCCGCGCGGCGGATGCGGATGCGGCTCAGCTGAGTGCGCTCGCAATCGCCTCGCCGAACTCCCGGGGTCGCCTGAACTGCGGGCAGCGGCCGGTCGGCAGCTCGACCCCGGTGGCGTCGTCGAGGGCCGCCAGCTCGGCGAAGAACGGGTTCCCGAACCACTCGCGGTACTAGAACACGTCGGGCGAGGGCGTGGACGCCCAGCGGATGGTGACATCCGCGTGGCGGTCGAAGCGGTAGCCGGAGCCGCGTACCGTGCGCACGATGTCCTCGTAGGCGCCGAGCTTGGAGCGCAGCCGCCGCACGTGCACGTCGATCGTGCGCTCATTCGGCACGTCGTCGCCGCCGTCGGACCACAGGGTCGAGATGATCTCGTGACGATCGATCGTGCGGCCTTCGCGCAGCACCAGGAACTGCAGCAGCTCGAACTCCTTGTAGGTGAGCGGCGCGATCTCGCCGTCGAGCTGCACGCGCTTGCGGGAGATGTCGATGACCACGCCGCCCTTCGGCTCGGGCGGCTCGGCGGGTGCGGCCGCCTGACGGTGCTTGGCGAGTGCGGCCGGGTCCTGCAGCGCGAGCCGCACGACCTCGACGTCGCGGCCGCCCGCTCCGCGTGGAGCGAGCGCGACGGCGGCGTAGGTCTCCGCGTCGGGGACGAGCTCGGCGACCGTGTGCTTGAGCGCCTCGACGAGCTGGGGCAGCGAGACGCCGGAGGTGGCGGCCTTCAGCTCGTCGACCCCGATGTACAGGGCGAAACCGCGTGCCTCGGTGCCCTCGGGCACGGCGCGGATGCGGGGGCGCTCCGCCGCCGGATCAGGCTGCGGCACGCTGCGCGGGGCGGGGTAGGGACGGGTGGGCGGACGGAGGGTGTCGAGAGTGGCGAGAGACATGTCGTCGAATCCTTGCGAGGTGTCGGCGGCCGCGTCATCGAGGGAGGCGGCAGGCCGGGGGTTGTCGAAGCGGGAGACGCCATCCGGGCCGTCGGAGCCGGATGCCGGGGAGTTCACCATTGCGGGTTCACTCGGGTGAGAGGGCGGCCTAGGCGCACATTCGACAACACAGACCCGCGCGCACCGGCATCATCGTGCCGGCGGTCCCGAAGGCCTCGATGGAGGTCGTGGGGCGCGCGAAAACGGTCATGCACAGAAGTCTGGGTGAGGGTTACGCCGCGTGTCAACCGGAGACGCCTCGCACGTAACAGAAGGTCAAACGAGACCGTACAGGCGATCCCCCGCGTCGCCGAGGCCGGGAACGATGTAGCCCTTGTCGTTGAGCTTCTCGTCGAGGGCTCCGACGACGATCGTCACCTCACGACCCTCGGTGGCCTGCCGCACCGCCTCGATGCCCTCGGGGGCGGCGATGAGGCACACCGCCGTCACGTCGACGGCGCCGCGCTGGAACAGGAACTCGATCGCAGCTCCCAGCGAGCCGCCGGTCGCGAGCATGGGGTCCAGGATGAAGCACTGCCGGTTCGACAGGTCGTCGGGCAGC
This sequence comes from Protaetiibacter sp., assembly GCA_047605085.1. GTDB lineage: Bacteria > Actinomycetota > Actinomycetes > Actinomycetales > Microbacteriaceae > Homoserinibacter. Next base: position 72,440 of record JASGGJ010000001.1, on the reverse strand, counting down.
CGCTCGGCGTAGGTGGTCGGCTGCAGCGTCTCCTCGTCGCGCATCATCCCGAGGAAGCCGACCTCGGCGGTCGGCACGAGCTTCACCATGCCCTCCAGCATCCCGAGCCCCGCGCGCAGGATCGGGACCACGAGCGGACGCGGCGTCGCGATCGCGAGGCCCTTCGCCTCGGCGACGGGGGTCTGCACGATCACCTCGGTCGTGCGGACGTTGCGGGTGGCTTCGTAGGCGAGCAGCGTCACGAGCTCCTCGGCGAGCGAGCGGAACACGGGGGATGGCGTGCGTTCGTCGCGCAGCACCGTGAGCTTGTGGGTGACGAGCGGATGGTCGGCGACGTGGACTCGCATAGGCTCAATCTATGCCCTCCGCAGTCCACGAGGAGGCGATGCGCCTCGCCCTGGCCGAGGCGGAGCTCGCTCTCTTCAGCGGCGATGTACCGGTCGGCGCGGTCGTGCTGGACGCGGACGGCACGGTGCTGGCGCACGGGCACAACGAGCGCGAGAAGCACGGCGACCCGACGGCGCACGCGGAGCTCGTCGCGATCCGCCGGGCGGCGGAGCTCGGGGGCGCCTGGCGGCTCGACGGCACCACGCTCGTCGTGACGCTCGAGCCGTGCGTCATGTGCGCCGGCGCGATTCTCGCCGCGCGCATCCCGAGGGTGGTCTTCGGGGCGTGGGACGAGAAGGCGGGCGCCGCAGGCAGCGTGCACGATCTGCTGCGCGACCGCCGTCTTCCCGTCCGCGCCGAGGTCGTGCCCGGGATCCTCGAGTCCGAGTGCGCCGCCCTGCTCGCCCGCTTCTTCGCCGACGCCCGCGCATCCGAACTCTGAGGCGTCACTTCGGGTCGCCTCCCCCGCCCCGCGTGCGACGCGAAGTGACGCCACGGGGGATGGCTCAGCGCCAGATGACGGCGACGAGCACGTTGACGACCGCCGTGCCGCCGGCCACGTGGAACCACGGCTTGACGCGTGCGCCGCGCTTCTCGGCGGCGGCGGCGGCGATCGCGGCACCCAGCACGACGAGCGCGAGCAGCAGCTTCACGCCGATCTTGACCATGTTGTACTCGCGCCCGAGACCCTCGCCGACGCCCACGAGCGCGATCCCCGTGAGCACCTGGGTGATCGCGCCGGCCAGGATGAGGTTCACCGCGAAGCCGTCGTCCTTGCGCAACTGCAGGAAGAAGGTGCCGACGATCGCGGCGAGCCCGAGGATGTGCAGGGCGAGCAGGACGCTCTGAAGGAGCTGCATGACGGATCCGATCCGGCGGACTCAGTCCGCGCTCTTGATGACGACGGCGTCGGTCGGCGGATGCTCCGCGTCGCGGGGGACGTAGATGTCGGGTTCGAGGTAGATGACGCGCGCGGCGGGCACCGCGGCACGCACATCCGCCTCGATCGCGTCGATCGCGGCCGCGACCTCGGCGGCGCGCGTGGCCTTCGGGACGGCGATCTTCGCCGCGACCATGAGCTCCTCGGGGCCGAGGTAGAGGGTCTTCAGGTGGATGACGGCCTCGACCTGCGGATGCCCGTTGAGGGCCGCGAGGATCTTGGCGTGGTCGTCGGGGGTGGCACCCTCGCCGACCAGCAGGCTCTTGGTCTCGACGCCGAGGATCACGGCGACGATGACGAGCAGCACGCCGATCGCGATCGTGCCGACGCCGTCCCAGACGTTGTCGCCCGTGACGATCGTGAGGCCGACACCCGCGAGCGCAAAGGCGAGACCGGTGAGGGCGGCGACGTCCTCGAGCAGCACCACGGGCAGCTCCGGCTGCTTGGCGCGGCGCACGAACTCCACCCAGTTCTGCCGCCCGCGCAGCTGGTTGGACTCCTTCACCGCGGTGCGCAGCGAGAAGCCCTCGAGGCCGATCGCGATCACGAGCACGAGGATCGGCAGCCACGCGTTCTCGAGCGCATGCGGGTGGGTGAGCTTCTCGACGCCCTCGTAGATCGAGAACACCCCGCCGACGGAGAACAGGATGATCGACACGACGAAGGCGTAGACGTAGCGCTCCCGGCCGTAGCCGAAGGGATGCTCCGCATCCGCCGCCTTCTTCGCCTTGCGGCCGCCGAGCAGCAGCAGCAGCTGGTTGCCCGAGTCGGCGATCGAGTGCACGCCCTCGGCGAGCATCGAGCTGGATCCGGAGAAGAACCAGGCCACGAACTTCGTGATCGCGATGCCCAGGTTCGCCAGGAATGCCGCGATGATCGCCTTGGTGCCGCCGGACGAGCTCATGCCTCGATTCTAGGATGAGCCTCATGACAACACTCCCGCCCCTCGCCGTACTGGGCGCCGGTTCGATGGCGGGAGCCATCGTGCGCGGCCTGATCGCTTCCGGGGCCGACCCGGCGTCCGTCGCGGTGTCGACGCGCGGCGCCGCCTCCGCCGAGGCCTGGCGGGCCGAGGGGGTGCGGGCGATCGCGCTCGAGGACGACCCGGGGGCGAACGCGGCCGTCGTCGAGGGGGCGGGCGTCGTGCTGCTCGGCGTGAAGCCCGCCATGGTCGTCGACACCTTGCGCGAGGTCGCCGGGGCGCTAGAGCCGGATGCCGTCGTCGTGAGCGTCGCGGCCGGCATCACGACGGCGACGATGGAGGCGGTCGTGGCGAACCCCGTCATCCGCACGATGCCGAACACACCGGCGCTCGTGCGCCGCGCGGTGACGGGCATCGCTGCGGGGTCGCGCGCGGGGGCGCCGGAGCTCGCGCTCGCCCGCACGCTGTTCGAGGCGGTCGGCGCGGTCGTCGAATTGCCCGAGGAGCGGATCGACGCGCTCTCGGCGATCTCCGGGTCGGGGCCGGCCACCGTCTACTTCTTCGTCGAGCGGCTCACCGAGGCGGCGGAACGGCTCGGCTTCGCCCACGACGACGCACGGCTGCTGGCCGAGCAGACCCTCATCGGCTCCGCGTACCTGCTCGAGTCGACGGGCGAGGAGCCTGCGGAACTGCGCCGTCGGGTCACGAGCCCCAAGGGCACGACCGAGCGCCTCATCGCCGTGCTCGACGATGCACGGCTCGCGGACGTCTTCGAGCGCGCCGCCGAGGCCGCGATCGTCCGCTCGAAGGAGCTCGCCGCCGGGCGCTGACGCGGGTCCCGTGTGCGGCTTCCGCAACTCAGGAATCGGCGCGGATTCGCGAGCGTGGGGCCCCATCCGGGGCGTTTCTCCTGAGTTAGGAAAGTGCACGGGTTCGCAACTCAGGAGAGTGCGGCCCCCGCCGTGCTACAGCCCCTTGATGAAGTCCTTCAGCGGAACCTTGACGCCGTTCTTGAGGTCCTCGATCGTCGAGTCGGGGATGTTGCTCACGAGCGGCAGGTCGAGGTCCTTCGCCCAGCCGCCGATCGTGTCGAGGATCTGGTCGGAGTCGAGGCCCTTGAGCGTCGGCTGCACCTGCTCCCACAGGCCCTGCAGCGCGCTCGCGTCGAGCCCCTTGCCGCCGAGCAGCCCGCCGACGGCGTCGCCGAGGCCTCCGAGATCGAAACCGGCCATGGTGTTCTCCTTTTTCTCAGGTGCCGGCGCTACGACTGCAGCGCCGCGAACTTCTCGAGATCCGAGGTGGATCCCGAGGCGATGATGAGGTCGTGGTTCGAGACGACGGTGTCGGCCGTCGCGTAGGTGAAGTCCTTGCCGGGACTCTTCACGCCGACCACCGTGATGCCGAACCTCTCGCGCACGTGCGACTCGGCGAGGCTGAGCCCGCGGATCGGCTTCGGCGGGTACATCTTCACGATCGCGAAGCCGTCGTCGAACTCGATGAAGTCGATCATGCGACCCGAGACGAGGTGGGCGACGCGCTCGCCGGCCTCCGCCTCCGGATAGATGACGTGGTTCGCGCCGATGCGGCTGAGGATCTTGCCGTGCGACTGGCTGATCGCCTTCGCCCAGATCTGCGGGATCTTGAGGTCGACGAGGTTGGCGGTGATGAGCACGCTCGCCTCGACCGAGCTGCCGACCGCGACGACCGCGATCTGGAAGTCCTCCGCGCCGATCTGCCGCAGCGCGTCGATCGACCGCGCATCCGCCTGCACCGCGTGGGTGACGCGCTCCGACCACTTCTGCACGAGCGCCATGTCCTCGTCGACGGCGAGCACGTCGCGGTCGAGACGCTGCAGCTGGCCCGCGGTCGCGGCGCCGAAGCGGCCGAGGCCGATCACGAGCACCGGTGCGTCGTGGGCGATTCTCTCAACCAACGATGGGCCTCTCCTCTGGGCGACGGAACAGCTGCCGCCGGATCGACGCCGCGAGCGCCGCGGCGAGAGTCACTGTACCGATGCGGCCGAAGAACATGGTGGCGGCCAGCACGTACTGGGTCGCTTCGCTCGCTCCCTGCGTGAAGCCCGTCGAGAGCCCGCAGGTCGCGAACGCGCTGATGACATCGAAGAGCACGTAGTCCAGCGGCGCGTCGTCGTTGATGAACAGGATGACGATGGTCGCGCCCGCGACGATGGTCGCGCCCCACAGCACGACCGAGACGGCCAGGCGCAGCACATCCGGCGGGACCCGGCGCCCGTACGCCTCCATGTCGTCGCTGCCGCGCGCCTCGGCGAACGCGGCGAGGAACAGCACGGCGAGCGTCGTGACCTTGATGCCCCCGGCGGTCGAGGCCGAACCGCCGCCGACGAACATCAGCATGTCGGTGATGAGCAGGCTCGATCCGTCGAGGCTGCCCATGTCGATCGCGGAGAAGCCGCCTGACCGCGCCATCGACGAGAGGAAGAGGCTGCTGAGGATGCGGTCGCCGAGCGACATGCCCGCCATCGTGTCGGGATTTCCCCACTCGAGCGCGAGGTAGGCGATTGCGCCGCCCGCGAGCAGCACCCCGAACCAGATGAGCGTCAGCTTGACGTGCAGCGACCAGCGATGCGGATGCAGCAGGTTCTTGCGCAGCACATAGATCACCGGGAAGCCGATCGCGCCGAACACCACGCCCAGCATGAGGGCCCCGAGGAACCACCAGTCGTTCGCGAACGCTGTGATGCCCTCGGGAGCCGGGGAGAAGCCGGTGTTGGTGAACGCCATCGCCGAGAAGTAGAGCGACTCCCAGAGCGCGGTCGGCCATGCGGTTCCGGCGATGAGCAGCCGCGGGAAGATGAGGGCGGCGACGGCGAGCTCGATCACGACGACGCTCACCGCGACCGTCGCGAGCAGGTTGCCGGTCTCGCCGAGGCGCACCGCCTGCCCCTCCGACACCGGGCCCCGCCGGATGCGCAGCGGGTTCGCATCCCCCGCCGCCATGAGCTTCTGCCGGAGTCCGAGCTTGCGGCTGATGACGAGCCCGAGGATCGAGGCGACCGTCAGCACGCCGATGCCGCCGATCTCGACGCCGATGAAGACGAGCACGTGCCCGAACGGCGACCAGTAGCTGGCCATGTCGACCGTCGAGAGGCCGGTCACGCAGATCACCGAGACGGCGGTGAAGAGGGCGTCGATGAGCGGCGCCCTCTCGCCCGAGGTGGTCGCGATCGGCAGCGAGAACAGGATCGTGAAGAGGACGACGAGGGTCGCGAAGACCAGGATCGCGAAGCGGGCGGGGGTGACGGCCGCGAAGTCGCCGATCCGGTCGAGGACGCGCGCCACGAGCGGGTCGCGCTGCACCGGCTTGGTGCGCATCCGGCCCCCTCCGCTTCGTCCGTCGGACCCGGTCATGGTACTCCCGGGGTGCGCTGGCTAGGCTGTCGGAATGGCCGACATCTTCGACATCCTCGCCGACGGCACCCGTCGCGAGATCCTGCACCAGCTCCTCGAGAGCCGCGGGGAGCTCGCGGTGGGCGATCTCGTGACCGAGCTCGGCATCGCCCAGCCGACGGTCTCCAAGCACCTCAAGGTGCTCCGCGAGCATGGCCTGGTCGGCGTGCGCGAGGAGGGGCAGCACCGCTACTACCACCTCGACGCGAGCCCGCTCGAGGAGGTCGAGCTGTGGCTCGAGCCGTTCACCGACTTCACCGTCGGCACGGACGAGAACGGTGCGACCACCGTCTACGCGGCCTGGGCGGGTGCCGAGTTCGGCGACCGGATCGGGCGCACCGCCGCCGAGACCGCCAACGTCGCGCGCGTCGCCTTCGAGACGGCCCAGGAGAAGATCGAGGGCGCGCGCAAGGTCGTCTCCGACAAGCTCCCCAAGCGCCGCAAGGACTGATCGCGGCGATCCGCGCAGGCGAGGAGGCCGTCCGGCTCGGGACGGTAGACACGGCATCCCCGAACCCCCTACTCTGTCGATCAGCACTCCTGTCACAGGAGTCACACCACCCACATCCGCGACAGAGGCGACGGTACCGAGGCACCCATGGCACGCGATCTCTCCGACGTGCGCTTCCTGACGGTCCAGGAGGTCGCCGACATGATGCGCGTCTCCTCGATGACCGTCTACCGTCTCGTGCACTCCGGCGAGCTGCCAGCCGTGCGCTTCGGACGCTCGTATCGCATCCCAGAGTCGGCGGTCGCGGGAGTCGTCGGCCTCGCCGACTCGGACGTCCAAGCCGGCTGACGCGACAGCGTCTCCCGGGTGGCCGAGGAGCGCCGCCGCGCTCGACGCGTCTCGGCGCCACCGGTTTTGGTAGGATCGCCCGGTTAGGCTTCCCGCGCATCGTCCAGGTCGCGGTGGTCCGCGATCCGAGCGAATGAGGTGAACATGGGTTCCGTCATCAAGAAGCGCCGCAAGCGCATGGCGAAGAAGAAGCACCGCAAGCTTCTCCGCAAGACGCGTCACCAGCGTCGCAACAAGAAGTGACCGACAGCCCCGGGTTCAGTCCCGGGGTCTCGTCTTTCCCGTGCCCTTCGCGACCTGCTCGGCCTCGCGCCGCACGGTGCGCTGCTGGGCCTTGATCGACGCGGGATCGAGCCGCATCGTCGGCCAGTGCTTCTCCCTCGCGTACCGGGCGAGTCCCGCATCCGGGTTCACCGCCACCCGGTTGCCGACGAGTTCGAGCAGCGGGATGTCGTTGCGGCTGTCGGAGTACGCCCACGACGCCGTGAGGTCGGCGCCCAGCTCGTCGGCGAGCGCGCGCGCCGCGACCGCCTTGTGCTGGGCGTGCAGGAACTCGCCCACCAGCCGGCCTGTGTAGACGCCGTCGACCGCCTCGACCCGCGTGCCGAGGGCCCCGGTCAGCCCGAGCTTGGTGGCGATGAGCTCGCCCACCTCGACGGGCGTGGCCGAGACGAGCCACACCTGGTGACCCTTCTCGAGGTGCTCGTGCGCGAGCGCGACCGTCTCGGGCCACAGCCTGGGGCGGATGCGGTGCTCCCAGATCGATTCCGCGAGCTCCTCGATCTGCGCCTGCGTGCGTCCCGCGACGAGCCCGAGCGCGCGCTCCCGGGCGGTTCCCATGTGGTCCTGGTTCTCGCCGACCTTGATGAAGCGCCGCTGGTGCCAGCCGAACAGCAGGATGTCGCGCCAGCCGATGATGCCGCGGGCCCACGCCTCACGTCCCACATGGAACACGCTCGTGCCGTGCATGAGCGTGTTGTCGACGTCGAAGAACGCGATGACGGGGCGCTCGCTCGGGGTCGGAGTGTTGGGGGCCTCGGGCATGACCCCCATAGTCTAGGAGGGTGCCCGCGCCCCGCCTGACCCTGCTCGGCAAGCCCGGCTGCCATCTGTGCGACGAGGCGCGGCGGATTGTGCTCGAGGTCGCGGGCGAGCGCGGGCTGGAGCTCGAGGAGCTCAGCATCCTCGACGACGAGGCGCTGCTCGCCCGGTACGCCGAGGACATCCCCGTGCTGCTCATCGACGGCCGCGTGCACACGATCTGGAGGGTCGATCCCGGACGGCTGCGCCGGGCTCTGGACACGAGGGAGGCGACGGCATGATCCGGCACATCGTCAGCTGGCGGCTCGCCGCGGAGGATGCGGCCCAGCGCGCCGCGGACGCGGAGGGCATCCGCTCGCGCCTCGAGGCGCTGCGCGGTGTCCTCGCGGTCGAGCGCCTCGAGGTCGGCATCGACCTCGGCGAGACCGAGGGCAACTGGCACGTCGTGCTCGACTCCGGCTTCGCGACGCGTGAGGACCTGGCCGCGTACCAGGTGCATCCGGCGCACGTCGAGGCGGCGGGGTTCATCCGCTCGGTCGCCGAGGCGCGCAGTTGTGTCGATTTCGTCACCCACAGCGGTTGACGAGCGAGGCGATCCGCGTCTCGAACCCGGTGGCGGCGCGCCGTGACCCTCTAGCGGGGGGTACCGATTCGGTCTAGTCTCTCGGAATCACCACCGAGTGTCCGAGGAGTCCCGCCGTGCGTTTCCAGGTCCTGCGCAGTAAGAACCCCACGCAACCGTACTTCTGGCGCATCGTCTCCGAGAGCGGGCACACGGTCGCGGTGAGCGGCAATTACGTCGCGAAGGCGTCCGCGGTCGCGATGGTCGAGGCGGTCATGCGCTCCATCCCGCGGGCCACGCTCGAGGACCTCACCGTGCTGCAGGAGCCGCGCTACCAGCAGTCGGCGTAGCCGTCCCGTAGCGCCCCGCGAGGGCGCGACCGCGCGCGGCGAGCTCCGCCCGCACCTCCTCCGGTCCCTCCACCTCGACCTCGGGCTCCCAGCCGGCGAGCTGCCGCGCAAGCATCTCGACGGTGTTCGCGCCCACCTCGAGCCGCACGCGGCCGTCCGGCGCCGGGCCGAGCTCGCGCACGTGCCGCGCGCCGAGCACCTGGCGCAGCGGCTCGACGACCGCCGCGGGCGCGAGGGCGGTCGCCGTGACCGCGTTGCGCCGCCGTTCGAGGCGCTCGCGGATGCGCCGCCACGCCGCGTCGAGGTCGAGGCCGTCGGGCGGGGCGAAGCCGGCGTCGAGGATCTCGAGCCCCTGCATGCGGTCGAGCCGGAACGTGCGCTCGGCGCCGTGCGCCTCGGCGAGCAGGTACCAGGTGCCCGCCTTGTCGACGAGGCCCCAGGGTGCCGCCTCGACCTCGCGGTCGCGGTAGCCGAAGCGGACGCGCCGCCGCGCCACGACCGCGTCGCGCAGGCCGTCGCGCAACGCGGGCGGCGGGGGCGCTGCCCGGCCCCAGCGTCCCCGGTCGACGACGACCGCGGTGGATGCCGCGGCCGCGGGCGCGCGGAAGGTCTCCGGCAGCGCCCGCACGAGCTTGCGCACGGCGGCGGCGAGCTCGGGCGACGCGGCGGTCTCCGGGCCGACGAGCGTGAAGAGCGCCTGCATCTCGCCGAAGCCCAGCCCGCTCAGGTCGGTGCGCGCGCCGCCGAGCAGCTGCCAGCCTCCGCCGCGCCCGCGCTGCGGGTAGACGGGGATGCCGGCGGCCGAGAGCGCCTCCAGGTCGCGCCGGGCGGTCGCGAGCGAGACCTCGAGCTCGGCGGCGAGCTCGCCCGCCGTGACGGTGCCGCGGGCCTGCATGAGCAGCAGGGCGGCGACGAGGCGGTCGGCGCGCATGCCGTCAGGATCCCACAGAAAAGTGCTCGGAGGGTGAGCACTTCAGGGGCGCATGCTGGGGGATGGAGAGGAAGGAGAGCGCGATGCTCCAGGGGATGGCGACCAGTAGCATCCAGGTGTCCGACGTGCCGGCCGCGACGGCCTGGTACGGGGAACTGTTCGGGATCGAGCCGTACTTCGTGCGCGAGGGCTACGCCGAGTTCCGCATCGGCCGCGACGAGGACGAGTTCGGCATCGTCGACGAGCGCTACGTGCCGGGATCGGCCGGGCGCGCGCCGGGCGGCCAGTTCGTCTACTGGGCCGTCGACGACGTGGATGCGGCGCTCGCCGTCTTCACGGTGCGCGGCGCCCGCGTCGCGGAGCCGCGCACCGAGCGCGGGCCCGGCTGGGTCACCGCATCCGTCGTCGACCCGTGGGGCAACGTCGTCGGCGTCATGGAGAACCCGCACTGGCGCTCGCGCTGACTACTCTGCAGCACGCCAGGATTGCCGACGAGCTGGCAGTCGCCGTAGGGGATCTCGTCCGGGATGCGGTAGCTGCCGCGCCCGGGATCGTCGCGGTGCCCGCTGCGTGGCACGGTTTCGGCTGGATGGCACCCGCGAAACCGCGCCATCCAGCCGAAACCGCGCCAGGACTACGGGGTGAGGCGGTTGGGGCCGCGGAACAGGTAGGTGACCTCGCGGATCGAGGGTTGGTGCAGCAGCAGCATCGTCACGCGGTTCAGCCCCATCCCGAAGCCGCCGTGCGGCGGCACGCCGTAGCGGAAGAAGTCGAGGTAGAAGCCGAGCTCGTCCGGGTCGAGGCCCTTCTCCCGCGCCTGCGCGACGAGCACCTCGACGCGGTGCTCGCGCTGGGCGCCCGTCGAGATCTCGACGCCGCCCATCAGCAGGTCGTAGCTGTTGGTGAGGCCCGCATCGTCCGCGTGGCGCATGTGGTAGAACGGCCGGATGTTCGAGGCGTAGTCGGTCACGAACACGAACTCGTGCCCGTACTGCTCCGCGACGTACTCCGCGAGGCGCCGCTCGCCCTCGGGGTCGAGGTCGCCGTCGGCGCGCGGCACCTGGTAGCCGCGGGAGGCCAGGATGCGGTGCGCCTCGGCGAGCGGGATGCGCGGGAACGGGGTGCTCGGCACCGCGACCGAGATGCCGAAGGCCTCCTCGATCTCCGTCCCGTGCTTCTCCTTCACGGCCGCGAGGCCCGCGACGAGCAGCTGCTCGTGCATCGCCATGACGTCCTCGTGGGAGCTCACCCAGCTGATCTCGGCGTCGACCGAGATGAACTCGGTCGCGTGGCGCGAGGTGAAGCTCGGGTCGGCGCGGAAGGCGGGGGCGACCTCGAACACCTTGCCGAATCCGGCCGGCTGCGCCATCTGCTTGAAGAACTGCGGGCTCTGCGCGAGGTAGGCCTTCCTCTCGAAGTACTCGACCTCGAACAGCTCGGCGCGGCTCTCGGACGCGGATGCCATGAGCTTCGGCGTGTGGATCTCGATGAAGTCGTGCTCGACCCACCAGCTGCGCAGGGCGTGCAGGAAGGTGGTCTGCACGCGGAACACGAGGTTCTGCTCCGGCCGGCGCAGGTCGAGGAAGCGCCAGTCGAGGCGCTTGTCGATCGAGGAGTCGTCGGCGATCGGCGCATCGAGCGCGGCGGCGGCGACATCGAGCTCCCCGATCCTCACCTCGAGGCCGCCGAGCTTGACGCGCTCGTCGTGGGCGAGCTCGCCGATGACGGTGAGGAAGGTGCCTGCCGTGAGGCCGGAGATCGCGGTCGCGAGCGGGTCGCTGCCGGGCTCGTCGACATCCGTCCGGGGGTGCACGAGCTGCACGGCGCCCGACTCGTCGCGCAGGATGACGAACTGCACCTTCTTCTGATCGCGGACCGTCTCGACCCATCCGGAGACGCTGACGGGTCCGTCGGGGCGGGCGGCGAGCTGCTTGACGAGGGTGCGTGCGGTCACGGGGGTCGAGTTTAGCCGGGGGCGGCGGTGGGTCGGGCCCAGAGGCGCTCGACGGGGGCTGAAGTCTGACGGGGTGCTCGCCGAGATCACGGGCCGGAGCAAGGACAGGGTCTGGGTGGCTCGCGATGTCACCGCGGAGCTTGACGACCTCCGGCGACGGAAAGCCGCGCGCGTTCAGCGGGGCCCCGCGGCCACCTGACAGCACAGCTCGCGCCCGTGGACCCCCGCCGCCCTCGCGGACTTCGGGCTCGCGATTCAGCGGGCGCGGCTCGACCGCGGCTCTCGCAGAGCCGGCTCGCCGAGGAGACCGGACTGCGGCAGAGCACGATCAGCGAGATCGAGAGCGGCAAGGCCGAACAGTGGCCTGGAATGTCTTCGTTTGTGTGGTGCTCTCGCGGCGGTCCCGATCGCGGCGAATCCGATCCTGTCGTCCACCGCTTGACAGCCACTTCATTCTTTGGTTTATTTACCCCTGAATTTACTCGACCCACCCCGAGGACCGACGATGATCCGACCCGCGGCGCGCACCGATGTGACCCGCTCGGCTGTACTCGCGCACCTCGGGGCGCGCGGCTCCTCGTCGCGAGCCGAACTCGCGCGCGAGCTCGGGGTCTCGCCCGCCCTCATGACGCAGATCACCAAGGAACTGCTCGCGGCCGGGCTCGTCGTGGAGCTCGAGCACTCGCCGTCGCAGGGCGGCAGGCCGGCGCAGATGCTCGGCCTCGCGACGAGCGCGGGAACCGCGATCGGCGTGAAGGTCGCCGCCGACCATCTGGCACTTGTCGAGGTCGGGATCGACGGGACGATGAAGCGCTCCGCGAGCGAGCCGTTCGACGCGAACGCCACCACCGTGCTCTCGGACCTCTCCGCACTCATTCAGCGCTTCATCTCCGGTAGCGGGTCCGGGCGACTTCTCGGCGTGGGGGTCGGGCTGCCCGGATCGGTCGACGAGCAGCACAGTGGTGTCGTCGACTCGACCCAACTCGACTGGCGGCAGGTCCCGGTCGGGGAGAGCCTGCGCCGCGCCCTCCACCTCCCGGTGCTCGTCGAGAACAACGTGAACGCGCTCGCCGTGGCCGAGCGGTTGTACGGCATCGGCCGTCGTCACGACGACTTCCTCGTCATCACGATCGGAACCGGTATCGGCGCGGCGATCGTCGTCGACGGTGTCGTCCTCCGGGGCGCCGGGGGCGGCGCGGGCGAGATCGGCCACTTCCCGGTGGCGGAGGACGGCCATCCGTGCAGTTGCGGGAACCGGGGCTGCCTGGAAACGCTCATCGGCGAGGCGGGCCTCATCCGGACCGCGCGAGAACGCGGGGCGCTCACCGAAGGCGGCGGCATCACCGCGCTGCGCGACGCCGCCGATGCGGGCGACCTCGTGAGCACCGAGGTGTTCGGAGCCGCCGGGCACCAGCTGGGCCGCAGTCTCGCGGGAATCGTCCACACGATCGACCCCGAGGCCGTCATCCTGCTCGGGGAGGGAACCCTCGCCTGGCCGCACTGGGCCCTCGGATTCGAGCCCGCCTTCCGATCCGCCTTGCTGCCGTCGTACCGCGGGATCGGAGTGTTCGTCGAAACCTGGCAGGACGACGGCTGGGCGCGAGGTGCGGCCGCCCTCGTGCTCGCGACCCCGTTCGATGCCACCGGGGCAACCGGAGAGCAAGGCCGGCTCGTGCGCGCACGGCTGAACGCCCGGGCGATCCGAACGTAGAAGAACCCCTGCCGGTGTCACCGGCAGGAGCACCAACAGCCGACAAGGAGGTCCGCAAGTGAAAAGCAAGTTGATCGCGGGTTCGCTCGTGGGGGTGAGCGTGTTCGCTCTTCTCGCCGGGTGCAGTTCGCAAACCGATGGTGGGGACGAATCCACAGGAGATCCCTGTACTTCCGACACCCCGACGGAGATCACGTTCTGGCACACCTACAGCACTGACAGCGCGGAGAACGACCAGCTCACCAACACCGTTCTGCCGGAGTTCGCCAAGGAGTGCCCCGGTGTGACCGTCGACGCGGTCGTGATGCCCTATGACGGGCTCCACGACCAGTTGATCGCCGGTGTGAGCGCCGGGGGTCTTCCGGACGTGATGCGCATGGACATCATCTGGACTCCCGAGTTCGCCGATCTCGGTGCGCTCCAGGCGGTCGATGATTTCGATGGCTTCTCGGACATCACCTCGAGTGTCCTCCCCGGCCCGCTGTCGACGAACGAATACCAGGGCGCCTACTACGGCCTTCCGCTCGACACGAACACCCAGGCGTACGTCTACAACACCGATCTCATCTCGACCCCTCCGACGACCTTCGACGAACTCGAGGCACTCGGCGAAGAGCTCAAGGACAGCGGTGTGTCCGCTCTCGCCCTCGGTGGGAGCGGGCCGTGGAACGTGCTTCCGTGGTTCTGGAGCGCGGGCGGCACGGTCACCAACGACGACTACACGAAGGCGAGCGGCTACCTCGACTCCGCCGATTCGGTGGCGGCCCTGCAGTGGCTCGTCGACTTCAACTCGGCCGGGCTGCTCGGTGCGTCCTCCGTCGGTGGTACACCGGACAGCTGGGGCGGTTTCAGCGGAGGACAGTACGCGGGCCTCAGCGACGGGCCGTGGCTCGTCGCCACCTTCCAGAGCGACATGAGTCTCGGAGAGGCGACGATCCCGGCCGGCCCAGGAGGTTCGATCTCCGTGGTCGGCGGTGAGAACCTCGTGATGTTCGCCAGCAGCACCCACCAGCAGGCGGCGTGGGCGTTCGAGAAGTTCCTGATGTCCGACTTCGCTCAGGAGGCGATGGCGGAGGTCGGGCAGATCCCCGTCACGCAATCGGCGCTGGCGTCGTCGGCGGTCACCGGGGTGTCGTACCTGGCGCCCTTCGTGGAGCAGCTGCAGACCGCTCAGGCACGCACGCCGGTTCCGAACTGGACTCAGATCGACCCGATCCTGACCGACGCCTTCTCCGCTGCGCTCCTCGGCGACAAGACGGCGGAGCAAGCGCTCAGCGACGCGGCGACGCAGATCGATCCGCTGCTCACCGACGACTGACCCGTACGACGGGGTGGGGGCGGCGTTGCCCGTCGCCCCCACCCCAACCCTCCGGAGGGAGGACCAGATGACCGCCATCGCTGCATCGCGGGGACCGGCGACCCGGCGGCGCATCGCCAGAAGGCGGTGGCGCCAGCTCCTCACCGCGGCACCATTCGTACTGCCCGGGCTGCTGCTCGTGCTGCTGTTCGTGGTCTGGCCGCTCATTCGCGGCGTGCAGATGAGCCTCTACGACTGGAATCTGCCGGCACCGGATCGCAGCGAGTTCATTGGCCTCGACAACTTCATCACGGCGTTCACCGGCGATCCGACCTTCTGGGTATCGGTGCGGAACACCTTCCTCTACGCGATCGTCACGGTCCCCGTCCAGATCGCCTTCGGGCTCTTCGGCGCGGTTCTCCTGAACGGCCGCCTGTTCGGGCGCACGGTCTTCCGCGCCCTCTACTATCTGCCCGTCGTGACCTCCTGGCTCATCGTCAGCCTCGTCTTCGCGTTCCTGTTTAACGATGGCCTGGGGCCGGTCAACTTCCTGCTCGTCAACGTGCTCCACCTCGCGCCCGAACCGATCCCGTGGCTGCACAACACCTGGGCCGCCCAGGTGCCGATCATGCTGCTGGGCGTCTGGAAGGGCATCGGCTGGAACATGGTCATCTTCCTCGCGGCCATGCAGTCGATCCCCAACGAGATGTACGAGGCCGCGACGATCGACGGTGCCAACGCGTGGCAGAAGTTCTGGCGCGTCACGCTTCCGTTGCTCCGGCCCACATTCCAATTCGTGACGGTCGCCCTCATCATCGGCGCGTTCAACGTCTTCATCTCGGTCTACCTGATCACCGGCGGCGGGCCGGAGAAGAGCACCGAGGTGATGCTCTCCTACATGTACAACCAGGCGTTCACGAACCTCGACTTCGGCTATGCCACCGCGATCGGCCTCATCCTGGGCGGCACGGTCATGGTCTTCGGCTTCCTGCAGCGCCGGATCACCCGCGAGGCGGTGGACCAGTGAGCGCCGACACGACCCCGAAGCGGGCCAGCCGCGGCCTCGAGCGTGCAACGCGGGGGCTCCTCCGCTGGAGAATCGTGCGCTACATCGTCCTCATCGCCGGTGCGGTCGTCATGGTGCTGCCCTTCGCCTACATGGTCGGCACCGCGCTCAGCCCGGAGCGCTGGGTGCTGCCCAATCCGCCTACGATCTGGCCGGCCAACGCGACGCTCGACAACTTCGTCCGCGCCCTCACCGAGGCGGGGCTCCAGCGGTACGCCCTGAATTCCCTCATCGTCGCCGTTGTCACGGTGCTGCTCACCGTCGGGATCTCCTCGCTCAGCGCCTTCGCCTTCGCGCGCTTGCAGTTCCCTGCCAAGGAGTGGATCTTCGGCTTCTACCTCGTCACGATGATGATCCCCGACCTCATCGCGCTGCTTCCGAAGTTCCAGGTGCTGCGCGACCTCGGGCTCACCAACAGCTGGCTCGGTCTGTGGGTCGTCTACGTCGCGAACTCGGTCGCGTTCAACACCTTCCTGCTCCGCGCGTTCTTCTCGCAGATCCCGAAGGAGATCGAGGACGCCACCACGATCGACGGCGGCGGCGTCTGGACCTTCTATCTGCGGGTGCTGCTGCCCCTCAGCAAGCCCGCGCTCGCAACGGTGGCGGTGTTCGCCTTCCTCGGCTCCTGGGACGACTTCTGGTGGGCGAGGCTTCTGCTCCAGAATCCCGACCTGAGAACTTTGCCCATCGGCATCCAGCTCTTCTTCAATTCGCACGCCACCCAGTGGACGACGATCTTCGCCGCCACAACGCTCGCGGCGCTCCCCGAGATCGCGATCTTCGTCGCCCTCCAGCGCTACTTCGTCAACGGCGCCTTCTCCGCCGGAGTTCGCGGTTAGCCGTCCGATTCCACAACCGAAAACCACCATCCATAGCTCGTATTGAGAGGACTTGCAATGTCTGCAACCACTCGCCCTACGCAGGCGACCCCCCGTGGGCGTCGCACGCGCACTCGGAAGGCCGTCCGTTCCACCATCGTCGCCGCGTCGCTCGTCGTCGCCCCCTTGGTTCCCCTCGCGACCACCGCCCAGCCGGCACAAGCCGTGGCGACCGCCTCGAGCAGCACCAGCGCGACCAGCCTCTACGAGTCCAACTGGAGCGACCTCATGGGTATCGCCATGGCCTCCGAGCTCAACCAGAACGACAGCGGTACCTACGGGCCTCGGCTGGGAGAACTGCGATACAGCGGCGACTGGACCCGCAATCAGATCGTCGACTACTCCGCGTTCTTCCGCGACGAGACCAACTCCCAGAAGTACGAGCAGACCCACGACTTCGCCTCCGACCTCTGGTACGACGACGGCGGTGCCGCCGTGCAGACCTTCGGCGACTACGACGGATCGGCCACGCCGGTCAACGCGACCCGCAGCTACATCGCCGTACCCGGGCAGCCGTTCATCGTCGTCAAATACACCGCCGAGAACCCCGGTGGCTCCCCGATCACCTGGAACGTGCTCGACCAGGTCCACCTCAACAACCCCAGCCGCCCCTCCGGCAGCGTCTCGGCCAGCTGGGACAGCGGCCGCAATGCCCTGTTCGGAGACCTGACCTCCGTCGGCGGCGGAGTCGTCGCCCTCGGAGCGTTCCAGTCCGCGGACTCCTACCAGGTCGGCGACGACACCGAATCCAACCCAGCGGCCTCCGACGCCAGTCCGTGGTATCAGTTCGACGACTCCGGCGCCCTCGGCAACAACGGGAGTGTCACCGCTGCCGATGTGTCGCTCGCCTTCCAGGACTCCCTGACGATCGCGGCCAGTTCCAGCGCGACGATCTGCTACTACATCACCGTCCGCGGCACCCTCGGATCCGCCGAGTCCGCCGCCGACACCGCGGCAGGCCACAGCTGCAGCTACTGGATCGACGACGCGGCCGACAGCTGGGACGACTGGATGGGCGACGGCATCCAGCCCGACACCGGCGACGACGGCGTCGACGCCGCGTACCGGGTCGGCCTGATGACCATCAAGCAGATGCAGAACCCCACCATCGGCACCATCCCCGCCACCTCCAACCCCGCCTCGTACGGCTACAAGGTGTGGGCGCGCGACGCATCCGTCACCGCGATGGGGCTGGACGCGTCCGGCCACCATGACGAGGCGGACGCCTACTGGCGGTGGCTCGCATCCGTCCAGAACGTCGACGACTCCTTCCACACCACCTTCGACCTGTGGTCCGGAAGCTATGTCTCCTTCGTCGAGCCCGAACACGACAGCCTCGGCATGTTCCTGCTCGGCGCCTATCGCCACTACCAGCAGACCTCCGACACCGGCTTCCTCGACGACATCTATCCGTCCCTCAAGCTGGCCGCCGACTACATCATGAGCAACATCGACGGCAGCTACGGCTTCGGGCCAGAAGACGCGAGCATCTGGGAAGAAGACCAGGAATACAACTTCTTCTCCCAGTCGATGTACGTCGCCGGCCTGTGGGCCGCCCAGTACGCGGCGATCGCCGAGGGCCAGACCACCGACCGCGACAACTGGAACGGCGCCGCGTCGACGATCCTGTCCGCGATGCAGCGCAGCTACGGATGGGACCCGACCGGGCTCTACAACGAGACCGGCGGCTACTACAACCGCGCTGTCAATGACGACGGCACGCCCCGTACCCTCGTCGACGGCTCCACCATGGCCGCGATCGCGTGGGGGGTCATCGACGCCGCCAGCGACCGGGCCCGGTCCCACGCCGAGACCGTCGAGGGATACCTCACCCGCGACACCTGGGGCATCTCCCGGTACACCGGCGACACCTTCTACTACACGTCGCCGTACAGCCCGGCAGGCGACGAGGCGCAGGGACCCGAGCCGGCCTGGCCGCAGCTGTCCATGTACATGGGCCTCTACGAGCTCTACACCGGCCAGGCAGACCGCACCTTCAGCCGTCTGCAGTGGTACACATCCCGCACGGCGAAGGGCTACATCCCGATGGGCGAGTCCGTCTCGTGGGTGACGCAGTCCCCCATGGTGAGCACCACGGCGGAGCCGATCACCGCCTCCGCGTTCATCATGACCGCCCTCGCCTATCAGGACGATTTCGAGCCGCGCATCACCCCGCCGAACTCGAACGCCGGCGCCTACAAGACGATCACCGTGTCGTCGGGCACGACCGGAGACTGGTCGCAGTACTCCAACGTCCCGTACTACCGGTCTGCCACCGCATCGAGCCAATCCGGTGCCGCGATGAGCAACATCGACAAGCTCTACATCACCAACGACGCCAGCAACCTGTACATCCGGATTGACAACGACTCCGGAAGCCTGAGCTCCTACGGCAGCACGCCGAAGTTCGCCGTTCAGGTGTACAGCGAGGACTTCGACCATGGTGGAGGCATCTCCACCAAATCGACCGGCTTCTACGGGGGCACCCTCGAGCGCCCGATGGCGTTCCTCGCCTCCCGCTGGAGTGACAGCACCGACTACAGCCACTTCTATGTCACGGGCGGCTCCTGGACCTGGGATCACAACATCACAGGAGTGATCGCACCGCAGTGGGACGTGGACACGGGGAGGGTCGAAGCGGTGATCCCGCTCTCGGAACTATCCAGCAGCGGAACCCCGTCTACCGGTTCGTGGGCCTACATGAACATCGTGCTCGCGTACCTCGACCCGTCGACGAGCACCTGGGTCGACGACGACGTCATGCCCATCCACTACCGGCTCACCAGCGACGGCCAGGCGTGGCTGTACGGCAACGAGGACGGCGGCGCCATTCACGACGTCTACACCGACAAGGCCCGCTACGCGCCCAACGACGAGGTTCACATCAGTGTCCCCGTCGAGAACCACGCGACGTTCGCCCTCGACGACGCGACCGTCTCGGTCGCGTTCACCTCCGGCGGCGACACCGTCGGCACCACCCAGAGCGAGCAGATCGACCTCGGAGCTGGCGAGAGCACCACTGTCGGGTTCGACTGGACTCCGCCGTCGACCGACTATCGCGGCTACAAGCTCGACGTCACATTCACAGACGCCAACAATGTCGTCCTCGACACGGCGGCGTCTGCCGTGGACGTCTCCTCTGACTGGGCTGCGTTCCCCCGATACGGGTTCATGACCGACTATCCGGATCAGAACCCGTCCGAGTCCGCCTACCTGATGCAGCAGCTCAACGAGTTCCACATCAACGGCATCCAGTTCTACGACTGGCAGAACAAGCACCACGTCCCGCTCGCAGGAACCGTCGCAAGCCCCGACGCGAGCTGGGTCGACATCGCAGGCCGATACACCAGTGGACAGACCGTCACCAACCAGATCGCCGACGCGCACGCCCTCAACATGGTCGCCCAGAACTACAACCTCGCCTACGGAGCATGGGCCGGATACGGCGAGGACGGTTCCGGAGTCGACCCTGGATGGGGCATGTTCTACAACTCCGACTGCACCAACCAGGCGGGCTTCACCCTGCCATCCGGGTGGGCGACCTCCGGGATGTACTGGTTCGACCCCGAGAACGAGGACTGGCAGACCTACATCTTCAACCGCGAGGACGACGTGTTCGCCGTGTACGACTTCGACGGCTGGCACGTCGACAGCTTCGGCGACATCGGCACTGTCTACGACTGCGACGGCAACGCCCTGGACAACGCGCAGGGCATCAGCGACTTCCTCGCCGCGGCCAAGTCCGCACTCGGGAAGAAGATCACCTTCAACGCCGTGGCGAACTTCGCCACCAGTGTCAACAATGCCGCCGACCTGGAATTCAACTACGTCGAAGGCTGGGAGACGCTCGGACAGGTCGACTACTCCGACATCAAGGACATCATCGACACGAACTGGGCGGGAACCGGGAAACCGACGGTGATCGCCGGCTACCTCGACTACGACTACGCGAAGACGACCACGACCAACCAGAAGCTGTTCAACGACGCCGGGGTCAGGTTCTTCGACTCCCTCGTCCTCGCGTCCGGCGGCAGCCATCTGGAACTCGGCGAAGGCGACGGGATGCTCTCCAACGAGTACTTCCCCAACCGGGCGGTCGCCATGAGCGGACAGCTCGTCGACTCCGTGCGCGATCTGTACGACTTCGGAGTCGCGAATGCCACCTACCTCTATGACCCCGACCTCACCTCCGGAACTCACACCATCACCCTCACCTCGCTCGCGCAGAGCACCAGCGGCGAGGCGGGGAACGTGTGGACCTTCTCCCGTGAGAAGGACGGAGTCGATGTGCTGCATCTCCTGAACCTGCTCAGCGCGACGAGCGAGGAGTGGCGGGATCGTGACGCCGACATGCCCGCCGCTTCAGTGCAGACCGATGTCGTCGTGAAGTACTACTACGGCTCCGGAACCGTCGGAGACGTGAAGGTTGCGTCTCCGGACTCGCAGCACGGCGCCTACCAGGCGCTGAGCTACACGACCGGATCCGACGGCAGTGGCTCGTACATCCAATTCACCGTTCCCCGTCTCGAGTACTGGGACATGATCACCGTGGAGGTGGCCCGTTGACTACCCTTTCCGTCACCCCGACGCGAGCGCAGTTCCGACCCGGAGAGCGCATCGGGATCCGCGTAACCGCGAGCGAAGCCTCCGCAGGCGCGCTCGCACTCCGCGGAACGATCTCCGCGGGGGCGCCGAGCCCGCTCGCGCCACGGCGCTTCGAGGCGAGTCTCGACGTCGGCGTCGACGGGTCGGGCACGGTCGAGATCGCCGTCGACGGGGTCGGGCCCGCGGCCGGGGGCGCAGCGGGATACGCGGTGGTGGTCGAGACCGTGGACGGGAGCGCCCGTGCAGCCACTGCCGTGGATGTCGCCGCCCACTGGCGGGATGCGCCGCGGTACGGTTTCTTCTCGGATTTCGCCCCGGACGAGGCCGCTGAGGAGTCGGCTCGGCGCGCGGATCGGATGCTCGCGCTGCATCTGAACGTGATCCAGTTCTACGACTGGATGTACAGCCACCACACGCTCGTCCCGCCGACCCCCGAGTTCACGGATCCGCTCGGCAGACGGCTGTCCCGGAAGGTCGCCCAGCGCAAGGTGGATCTCGCCCACGAGCGGGGTATGGCGGCGATCGCCTACGGGGCGCTCTACGGCGCGGAGAAGGAGTTCGCCGACGAGCACACCGACTGGCTGCTCTACGACGGACGCCATGTCCCGCTGCAGCTCGCTGACGTCTTCTACCTGCAGGACATCCGCGAGGTCTCGGGGTGGCGCAGGTGGATCATCGACCAGTACCTCGACACGCTGCGCGAACTCGGCTTCGACGGCATCCACATCGACCAGTACGGCTATCCGAAGCGCTCGCTGTCGCGTGCGACCGGAGCGTGGGAAGAGGTCGAGCTGGGGTCCGAGTTCACCGGGTTCGTCGAGCAGGCCTGCAGCGAGACCCTTGCAGCGGCACCGGACGGGGGGTCGATCTTCAACCTCGTAAATGCCTGGCCACTGGAGGAGATGCCGAAGGTCGACTCGGATGCGGCGACCTACATCGAGGTGTGGGAACCGCATTCGAGCTACCGCGATCTGTACGACTTGATTCGCCGGTCCCGGGAGCTGAGGCCGGGCAAGCAGATCATCCTGGCGGCCTACCTGCGTGCGTTCCACCCCGTGGACGGGCGGCGGCCGGGAGCGATGACGTCGTTCCGACTGGCGTGGGCGGCGATCAACGCCGCCGGCGGGTTCCAACTGCTCGCCGGCGAGGGGCAGGGACTGCTCACCGAGGCGTACTACCCGAGCTATGGGGCGCTCCCGGACGAGGACTTCGAGCTCGTCCGACGCTACGCGGACTTCGCCGTGCGGAACACCGCGGCCCTCCACGGCGGGGCGACCGATGTCGCATGGACGCAGGTCGGGCCGACGAACGACGTCGTGCTGTTCGAGCACCCGGAGCTGCCCGCCGATCGTGCCGGATACTGCGCCGGTGCGGTGCCGGGGACGATCTGGACCGTCGCGCGTGAGTACGGTGACGTCACGGCGCTGAGCCTGGTCAACCTGGTCGGGCTCGACTCGGATCAGTGGAACAGCCCCCAACCGTCCGGGCCGACGCCGTTCACGGGGGTGAAGATCCGCGCGGTCGTCACCGGCGGCGTGGTGGGGGTGTGGTGGGATACCCCCGACGATGAGACGGGCGCGCCGCGGCTGCTCGACTTCTCGATCGTGGAGGACGAGCGGAACCGTTTTGTCGAGTTCACCCTGCCGAGCCTTGACGTCTGGTCACTCGTCTGGTGGGAGCGGGCGCAGTGAGCGAGGATCGTGCGCGACTCGTCGACATCGCTCGGCTGTCACACGATCTGATCGTCGGGAACCAGCACGAGAACGGCGCCTATCCTGCGTCCCCCACCTTCTCGGCGTACCGCGGGTACAGCTGGCTCCGCGACGGCGCGTTCATCGCGGAGGGGGTGTCGCGTTACGGGGATGTCGAATCCGCGAACCGCTTTCATGACTGGGTCGCGGCGCGCCTGACTGAACGGCGCGGCCAGGTGGATGATCTCATCGCGCGGCGGGGGCGTGGTGAGATGCTTCAGGCGGCCGACATGCTGCCGACCCGGTTCCCGATCGAGGACCCGACGGAGCCGGACACCTGGTGGAACTTCCAGACCGACGGATACGGAACCTGGCTCTGGTCTGTCGTCGTGCACGCGGAGCGTCACGGTCAGCAGCTGGATCGCTGGAAGTCCGGGATCGAGCGCGCCGTCGACTATGCCGCCACCTTCTGGGACGTGCCGTGCTACGACTGGTGGGAGGAGAACGTCGACCGGCGGCACGGGTCCACCCTCGGCGCACTGTTCGGGGGTCTCTCGGCGATCGCCCGTGTCGCCGTACTCGACCCGGGACGACGCGACGCAGCCCTCGAGGCGGCTGACGGCATCCGTCGGCTCGTGCTCGCCGAGGGCCTGTCGGCCGATGGGACGCACCTGGCGAAGTGGCTCGGGAACGATGCCGTGGATGCGTCGCTCGCCTCCTGCGTCATCCCGTTCGGGCTCGTCGCCGCCGACGCCCCGATCGCACGGGCCACGATCGCCGCGGTGTCGGAGGATCTCGACATCGACGGCGGAGTGCACCGCTACCTCGCCGACGTGTTCTACGGGGGCGGACAGTGGCTGCTGCTGTCCTGCCTGCTCGGCTGGAACGAGGTCGCCGCGGGGCGTCCGGACGCCGCCCTCGCGCATCTGCGCTGGGTCGCCGACCACCTGACCCCCGACGGGGAGTTCCCCGAGCAGGTGCCCGATCATCTGCTGCATCCGGAGCACCGCGAGCACTGGATCGGCGAATGGGGCCCGGTCGCGACGCCGCTGCTCTGGTCGCACGGGATGTACCTCATCCTCGCCGACGAGCTCGGCCTGACCTCGCGATGATCCGGCACCGGCCCTCGGGGTCCGGGCACGCCTACAGCGTGGACACCGATCAGCGTTGGCCGGTCGACCCGGTGGCGGGCGAGACGCTCTCTCTGGGTGTGCGCACGAGTCCGGGCGTCGGTCGCCCGTGTCTCGAACTCGAACGCGACGGGGTCGGGCAGAAGCCCGTGCGGCTCGATCGGGTGCCCACCACCACCCGGGGACGCGTCGTCGACGGCGGCCACCTCGCCCAGGCGGCGGCGCGGCTCGCCCGCAGCGCGGGCGGCTGGCGCACCGAGCTGACCGGCCTGCGGGCGGGGGAGAGGCTGCGCTACCGCTTCACGGCACCCGGCCAGGCGACGCGCTGGTTCGAGACGGTCGTCGCGGGCTGGGTCGACGGCGCGCCGCATCTCGCCCAGGCGGGGCCTGGCCGCGTCGTGCCCGGCAGCGTCTCGCGGCTCGTCGCGGGGGACGCGACCCTGCGCATCCGCTTCGCCCTGCCGCTGAATCCCGGCGAGCGGGTGACCGGATTCGGCGAGCGCTACGACGCGCTCGACCAGCGCGGCACGCGCCTCGACTCCGTCGTGTTCGAGCAGTACAAGAACCAGGGGGCCGAGCGGAAGACCTACCTGCCCATGCCGTTCGCCCACGTCGTGGGCGGCGCGGGCTGGGGCTTCCACGTGCGCACCTCACGGCGCGTGTGGTTCGACGTGGGCGCGTCGGCGCCCGACCGGCTGTGGGTCGAGGCGGAGACGGAGCCGGGCGGCGCCCTCGAGCTCGCGGTCTACGACGGCGAGCCGCGGGCGGTGCTGCGCGCCTTCCTCGACGAGGCCGGGCGCGCACGTGAGCTGCCCGACTGGGTGTTCCGGCTGTGGGCGAGCGGCAACGAGTGGAACACCCAGGCCGAGGTCATGCGCCAGCTCGACGCGCATCGCGAGCACGACATCCCCGTCGGCTCGCTCGTGATCGAGGCGTGGAGCGATGAGAGCACCTTCACGACCTGGCGGGATGCGCACGCCTCCGTCGCCGACGGCGCCGAGCCGCGCCGGCTCGCCGACTTCGCCTTCCCGCCCGACGGGGCCTGGCCAGACCCCAAGGGCATGGTCGACGAGCTGCACCGTCGCGGCGTGCGGGTGCACCTGTGGCAGATCCCGCTCATCAAGCTGCGGCCCCATCCGATCGGCCAGGCGAAGGCGGATGCCGATGCCGCGATCCGGGACGGCGTGCTGATCCGCGAGGAGGCGCCGGACGGCACGTTGCGCCCCTACCGCAACCGCGGCTGGTGGTTCCCGCTCGCCCTCATGCCCGACCTCAGCGACGAACGGGCCGCCCGCTGGTGGACCGATAAGCGCCGCTACCTCGTGGACGAGGTGGGCATCGACGGCTTCAAAACCGACGGCGGCGAGCACGCCTGGGGGCGAGAGCTCGTCTATCTCGATGGCCGCCGCGGCGACGAGAAGAACAACACCTTCCCCGTGCACTACGCGAGGGCCTACGGCGAGCTGCTCCGCAGCTGCGGCAAGGCGCCCGTCACCTTCAGCCGGGCCGGCTTCACCGGCTCACAGGCGCACGGCGCCTTCTGGGCGGGGGACGAGAACTCGACGTGGGAGGCTTTCCGCTTCTCGCTGCTCGCGGGGCTCAACGCCGCCTCGTGCGGCATCGTCTACTGGGGGTGGGACCTGGCCGGCTTCAGCGGCGAGGTGCCGACCGCCGAGCTCTACCTGCGATCCGCCGCGGCGGCCGCCTTCGTGCCGATCATGCAGTACCACTCCGAGTTCAACCACCACCGGCTGCCGTCGCGCGACCGGACCCCTTGGAACATCGCAGAGCGCACGGGGGATGCCCGCGTCATCCCGGTGTTCCGCCGCTTCACGCAGCTGCGCGAGCGCCTCGTGCCCTACCTCGCGGCCGAGGCGCGCCGGGCGATCGCGGCGGGGGAGCCGCTCATGCGGCCGCTGTACTTCGACGCGCCCGGCGCCCCGGAGGCGTTCGCGCATCCCTTCGCCTGGATGCTGGGGGACGAGCTGCTCGTGGCCCCCGTGGTCGAGGAGGGTGCGGCCGGCGTGCGCGCCTGGCTGCCCGACGGCGACTGGGTGGACGCCTTCACCGGCACCCGCCACGGCGGCGGCCTCGTCGAGCGCGAGACGCCCCTCGACGAGACCCCGGTCTGGATCCGCGCCTCCGCCGCTCCCCGCCTCGCCCCGCTCTTCTCCCCCCTCGCCGAGTAGTCGTATTTCAGGCCCAAACTCCCCGGTTTGAGCCCGAAATACGACCACTCGCGGGGAGGTGGGAGGGATCGCGGGGAGGTGGGAGGATGAGGGGGTGCCGGCCGACCTCGTCCACCTCGTGCGGCACGGCGAGGTGTTCAACCCCGGCCGGGTGCTGTACGGGCGGCTTCCCGGCTTCGGGCTGAGCGAGCTCGGGCACCGGATGGCGGCGCTCGCCGCCGCATCCCTCGCGGACCGCCCCATCACGACCCTCGCGGCGAGCCCGCTGCAGCGCACCCGGGAGTCGGCGGCGCCCTGGGCCGCCCGCTTCGGCCTCGAGGTGCGGCTCGACGAGCGGCTCATCGAACCCGCCAACCGTTTCGAGGGCGGCAACGTGCGCGCCGGGCTCCGTGATCCGCGCAACTGGCCCTACCTCGTCGGCCCGTGGCGCCCCACCTGGGGCGAGCCGTTCACGAGCATCCGGCGCCGGATGATGGCCGCCGTCGCCGAGGCCCACGCCGCGACCGACGGCGGCGAGGCGGTGCTCGTCAGCCACCAGCTGCCGATCTGGATGGTCGCCCGCACCGTCGCCCGCAAGCCGCTCGCCCACGACCCGCGCACCCGCCGTTGCTCGCTGTCGAGCATCACGACGCTCGCCTGGCAGGGCGGGGCCTTCATCGAGGTGGACTATCAGGAACCTGCGGCAGAGTTGCTCGCGCAGTCCATCGACCTGGGAGCCGTGTGATCGCCCGAGAATCCCGCCGCGCAGGCGTGCGCCTGCTCGCACCCGGCCTCGTGCTCGGCGTGCTCTGCGTGTTCCTCGCGGGCTGCACCGGCCAGACCGACGATCTCGCGGGCCAGTACGAGTCCGGCGGAGGCGGCGGCTACATCTCCGGTGACGGCCGCATCGTCCAGCTCGCCGCCGACGACCGCGAGGCGCCCGTCGACTTCGCGGGAACCCTCGACACGGGCGACGCCTTCGACTCGTCCGACACCCGCGGCAGCGTCGTCATCGTCAACTTCTGGTACGCGAGCTGCCCGCCCTGCCGCGAGGAGGCGCCCGACCTCGCGACGCTGCACAGCCAGTACGCGGAGTCGGACGTCGTCATGGTCGGCGTCAACGTGAGCGACACCGCGGAGGTCGCGCTCGGCTTCGAGGAGAAGTTCGCGGTCGGCTACCCCTCGATCATCGACGCGGGTGACAACGCGGTGCAGCTCGCCTTCGCGGGCGGTGCCTACGCCCCCAACGCGGTTCCGACGACTCTGCTCCTCGATAAGCAGGGCCGGGTCGCGGCACGCTTCAGCGGACTCCTCGAGAGCCCGGATGTCGTCGCCGACATCGTCGACGAGCTGCTCGCCGAGAAGGCCTGAGCCGTGGATCCGGGGGAGATCGTCGTCTCGGGCGGGCTGTGGCTCGCCGTGCCGATCGCGCTCGCGGCCGGCCTCATGTCGTTCCTCTCGCCGTGCGTGCTGCCGCTCGTGCCCGGCTACCTCGGCTACGTCTCGGGGGTGACGGGCGGCGCCCGGCGCACCCGGTCCCGGATGGCGCTCGGCGCGCTGGCATTCGTCGCCGGGTTCTCGCTCGTGTTCATGGCGGTCTTCGTGCTGGCCGGTACCGCGGGCCGCTTCCTGCTGCAGTACGGAGACCTCATCATGCGCGGCGGCGGCGCGCTCATCATCGTGCTCGGCCTCGTGTTCATCGGGCAGGTCACGGTGCTGCAGCGCCAGCTGAAGCCGGCCTGGCGGCCGCGCGCGGGGCTCGTGGGCGCGCCGCTGCTCGGCATCCTGTTCGCCCTCGGCTGGACCCCGTGCATCAGCCCCACCCTCGCGGCCGTCGGCTTCCTGGCGGGCTACGGGGGCGAGCCCGCTCGCGCGGCGCTCATCGGCCTCGCCTACTGCGTCGGCCTCGGCATGCCCTTCGTGCTCGTCGCCCTCGGCTTCGGCTGGGTCGCCTCGAGCCTCGGCTGGGTGCGCCGGCACATCCGCGCCGTCAACATCGCGGGCGGCGTGCTGCTCGTCGTCATCGGCGTGCTCATGGTCACCGGACTCTGGGGCGTCATCATGTCGGAGCTCGGGGCGGTGATCGGCGGTGTCAGCACCCCGCTCTAGACCCGCGAAGGCGCCCCTCTCGACGGATCCGCTGCGTCCGTCCGACCACATCGACGCGGAGCCGCCCGAGCCGCCGGGGCCCGGCATCGCCCAGCCGAAGCTCGGCGTCACCGGCTACCTGCGCTTCTTCTGGCGGCAGCTCACGAGCATGCGCACCGCCCTCGTGCTGCTGCTGCTGCTCGCGCTCGCCGCCGTGCCCGGCTCGCTCGTTCCCCAGCGCAGCTCCGACCCGAACGGCGTGCTGCAGTACGAGCAGGACAACCCCGATGCCTTCAAGGTGCTGGATGCGCTCGGCGTGTTCTCGACGTTCAGCTCGCCGTGGTTCTCCGCGATCTACCTGCTGCTGTTCGTCTCGCTCGTCGGCTGCGTCCTGCCGCGCACCAAGCACCACTTCGACGCCCTGCGCGCCCGCCCGCCGAAGACCCCGGCGCGGCTGTCGCGGCTCGTCGGGTAC
This sequence comes from Protaetiibacter sp., assembly GCA_047605085.1. Taxonomy (GTDB): domain Bacteria; phylum Actinomycetota; class Actinomycetes; order Actinomycetales; family Microbacteriaceae; genus Homoserinibacter. The sequence continues at coordinate 44,017 of JASGGJ010000001.1, read as the reverse complement.
ACCGAGCAGAGCGCGAAGGCGGACGCCGAGACCGCCGTCGAGGCGGCCCGCGCCGTGCTCCGCGGCGCCGGCTACCGCGTCGAGCGCTACGCCGACTCGATCTCCGCCGAGCGGGGTTACCTGCGCGAGACCGGCAACCTCGTCTTCCACAGTGCGCTCGTCGGGGTGCTCGTGACGGTCGGCGTGGGAGGCGGCTTCGGCTACAGCGGGCAGAAGGTCATCATCCAGGACAGCTCGTTCACGAACTCGCTGCTCAGCTACGACTCGTTCAACCCCGGCCGCTTCTTCACCGAGGACGCCCTCGAGCCGTTCTCGGTGCGGCTTACCGACTTCGAGGGACGCTACGAGCTCGACCCGGCATCCGGCAACTTCCAGCCCATCGACTTCACCGCCCACCTCTCGACCCGCACCTCGGGCGGTGACTGGACGGATGCCGATCTCAAGGTCAACGCGCCGCTCGAGCTCGGCGGCACCAAGATGTACCTGCTGAGCAACGGCTTCGCGCCCGTCGTCACGGTGCGCGACGCGGATGGCGAGGTCGCCTTCGCGGGTCCCGTCGCGTTCATCCCGCAGGACGCCAATCTGCGCAGCCTCGGCGTCATCAAGGTGCCAGACGGCCTCGACGAGCAGCTCGGCATGCTCGGCTACTTCTACCCCGACCCGCAGGAACTCGCCGACGGCACCTACACCTCCGTCTCGCCCTACCCGGGCGACTCGAGCCTGCTGTCGCTCACCGTCTACACGGGCGATCTGGGGCTCGACGCGGGCGTCTCGGTCAACGCGTACTCGCTCGACATCGACGAGCTCACCCAGATCGCGGGCCCGCAGGCCGACACCGCGGCGATCCAGCTCACCCAGGGGGAGACGGCCGAACTGCCGGACGGGCTCGGCACGATCGAGTTCACCGGCCTCAAGCGCTTCGTCGGCGTCGAGTTCCATCACGACCCCACCGAGGGCTGGGTGCTTGTGTTCGCGCTGCTCATCCTCGGCGGGCTGCTCGTGAGCCTCTTCGTGCCGCGGCGCCGGATGTGGGTCTCGGTCACCCCGGACGACGCCGGCGGGGTGCGCCTCGAGTACGCGGGGCTCGCCCGCGGGGAGGATCCGGGCCTCGAGGCGGCGGTCGCCGACCTCGCCCGGAAGCACGCCGCGCGCCTGGACGCGACCCGAACGGACGCGACCCGAACGTAGGATGAACCCGTGACGACCGCGACCCTCGCCGCCTACTCCCTGCTCGCCGTCTACTCGGCCGCCGCGGTGTACGTGCTCGCGTTCGTCGGCTACGTCGTCGACCTCTCGCGCCGCTCGAGCGAGGCGATCGCGGCGCAGCCGATGGCATCCGCGTCCCTCGCCACGGGCGCGGGCTCGGCGGGCGTGGGGGGTACGGCGGGCACGGCGCTGCTCGCCCCGCCCGCCGTCCCGCCCGCGGGGTCCGCGGCACCCGCGCGCTCGAGCCGGGTGGCGCGCGTCGCCTTCGCGCTCACCGTGCTCGGCTTCGTCGTGCACGTGCTCGCGCTCGTGCTGCGCGGCGTCGCCGCCGCGCGCGCGCCGTGGGCCAACATGTTCGAGTTCGCCACCACCGGCACCGCCGTCATGGTGGGGGTGTACCTGCTCGTCAACGTGTTCCGCAACGTGCGGTTCCTGGGTGCCTACGTCACGGGCCTCGTCACGCTGCTGCTCATGCTCGCCACGATGAACGTCTACGTCGACGTGGTGCCGCTGCCGCCCGCGCTGCAGTCGGGGTGGCTCGTCATCCACGTCTTCGTCGCCATCCTCGGGACCGGGTTCTACGCGCTCGGTGCCGGGCTCTCGATCGCCCAGCTGCTGCAGGCGCGGCGGGAGGCCGGCGCCACCGGGCTGCGCTTCCTGCGCGGCTTCCCGAGCTCGGAGGCGCTCGAGAACCTCGCCTACCGGGTCAACGTCATCGGCTTCGCGTTCTGGACCTTCACCCTCATCGCGGGCGCCATCTGGGCCGAGCACGCCTGGGGCCGCTACTGGGGCTGGGACACCAAGGAGGTGTGGACCTTCATCATCTGGGTCGTCTTCGCCGGCTACATCCACGCGCGGGCGACCCGAGGATGGCGGGGCAACCCCTCGGCCTGGCTCGCGATCGTCGGCTTCTCCGCGGTGCTGTTCAACTTCACGATCGTCAACCTGTTCTTCAAGGGCCTGCACGCGTACTCGGGGCTGTAATTCTGGCGCGGCGATAATCCGCCGCGCGCGGCCGAGCGGCCGGCCGTGCGCGAACGCCCGGCCACTCGAGTGCCGACACGGTGGAGTCCTCTGTAGCCGGTGTCGCGGCGAGCACCCGATCCGCGGCGGGAGCGGTCACAGCGCCGCGCAGCGGCGTACGCGCTCGTGCCACCACGCGACGCGCTCGGGGGGCGCCGCATGCGCCCGCAGCAGCTCCGCATCCGGTTCGACGTCGCGCACCGGGATCGTCCCGTCGACCGGCACGAGCGGCTCACGCGCGACATCCGCCGCGAGCAGCGCCGCGGTGCCGAGCCCGCAGTCGTGGTCGAGCCCCGGAAGGGCGGCGGCCAGCCGGGCTCCCATGGCGAGCCCCACCGAGGTGTCGATGGCGCTCGACACGACCGCCGGCAGCCCTGCCGCCTCGACGATCCGCAGCGCCCGGGCGATCCCGCCGAGCGGTTGCACCTTCACGACGAGCAGGTCCGCGGCCCCGGCGCGCGCGACCGCGAGCGGATCCTCGGCTCGGCGGACGCTCTCGTCGGCGGCGATCGGCAGCTCCCAGTCGCGCAGCCGTTCCCGCAGCTCGGCGAGCTCGGGGATGCTCGCGCAGGGCTGCTCGAGATACTCGAGGTCGAAGGGGGCGAGCGCGTGCGCGGCGCGCTCCGCCTGGTCGACGTTCCAGCCGCCGTTCGCGTCGACCCGGATGCGTCCCTCCGGTCCGAGGATGCGACGCACCTCGCGCACGCGCGCGACGTCCTCGTCGAGCGTCTCCGCCGCATCCGCGACCTTGACCTTCACGGTGCGCACGGCGCCGAAACGGGCGAGCACCTCCCGCACGCGGTCGACCGGCACGGTCGGCAGCGTCGCGTTGACGGGGATCGCGTCGCGGAGCCGCGGCGCCGGCTCGCCCCACGCGGACTCGACAGCCGCCGCGAGCCAGGCCGTGGACTCGGCGTCGTCGTACTCCAGGAAGGGGGAGAACTCGCCCCAGCCGTTCGGCCCGCGCAGCAGCACGGCCTCGCGCTCGGTCACCCCGCGGAAACGGGTCACGAGCGGCAGCCGTACGACATGCGCGTCAGCGAGCAGCTCCTCGGCGTCGGGGGTCACGCCACCAGTCTGCCGCGTCCCGCTCCGTCCCGCCGCGCTTTCGCAACTCAGGAGAAACGGCGGATTCTGGCGTCCGCTCGTCAGTTCGCCCGATCCCTCCTGAGTTGCGAGAGGCGGGCACTTCGCAACTCAGGAGAAACGGCGGCTCGCGGGGGCAACGGCACGGATCCCCGCGGTTACTCCTTAGTTGCGGAACCGCGCGGGGCTCGAGCCGGCGGGGGATCGCCGTCGCTAGGGTGGGAGCGTGAGCGACGGGCTGCAGATCTTCGACGTGCCGGCGGATGCCGACGCCGTCGAGTCCGCCGCCGAGTCCGCCGGGACCGCCGACGCACCGGTCGCGCACGCCGCGTCCGGCGACCGGAGCCGCCCGCGCTGGCCGGGGTCGCTCGCGGGCGGCATCGCGATCCTCATGGTCGTGACGTGGGCGATCGCCCTCGCCTGCTCGCTCGCCGGCCTCCTCGAGCTCGGGGTCGGCCTGTCGATCTCGGCGATCCTGCTGAGCGGGATCGCGGTGCTCGCCGGCATCGTCGCGGTCGCCGGGAACTGGGGCCGCGGATGGGGAATCGCCGCGATCGCGGTCGGCGTGCTGCTCAACCCCGTCGTGCTCCTCTACGGCCTGGGCTGGATCGGTGCGCTGTGACCGTGGACACCGCGGTCTCCGAGCTGTTCGACCCCGAGGTGTGGCGCGAGGTCCCCGGCTTCGGCGACCTCGGCGACATCAGCTACCATCTCGACGCTTCCGGACGCATCGCGCGCGTCGCCTTCGACCGTCCCGAGGTGCGCAACGCGTTCCGCCCGCAGACGGTCGACGAGCTCGCCCGCGCCCTCGACGACGCGCGGCAGAATCCGCGGGTCGGCGTCGTGCTGCTGACCGGCAACGGACCGAGCCCGAAGGACGGCGGATGGGCGTTCAGTTCGGGAGGCGACCAGCGCATCCGGGGAAGGAGCGGGTACGAGTACGGCTCCTCCGCTGATCGAGTAGCCGCCGAAGGCGGCGTATCGAGATCCGGCCGCCTGCACATCCTCGAGGTGCAGCGGCTCATCCGGTTCATGCCGAAGGTCGTCATCGCACTCGTGCCCGGCTGGGCGGCGGGCGGAGGCCACTCGCTGCACGTCGTGTGCGACCTGACGATCGCGAGCCGAGAGCACGCGCGCTTCAAGCAGACGGATGCCGACGTCGGCTCCTTCGACGCCGGCTACGGCAGCGCCTACTTCGCCAGGCAGGTCGGCCAGAAGTTCGCCCGCGAGGTGTTCTTCCTCGCCGAGGAGTACGACGCGGAGCGCGCCCACCAGATGGGCGCCGTCAACGCGGTCGTGCCGCACGCCGAGCTCGAGCGCACCGGGATCGAGTGGGCCCGGACCATCCTCGGCAAGAGCCCCACCGCGATCCGGATGCTCAAGTTCGCGCTCAATGCCGTCGACGACGGCATGGTCGGCCAGCAGGTGTTCGCGGGCGAGGCCACCCGCCTCGCCTACGGCACCGACGAGGCGGTCGAGGGTCGCGACGCCTTCCTCGAGAAGCGCGCCCCCGACTGGGGCCCATACCCCTGGCACTTCTGAGGCCGTGACGGCATGAGGTCGCTCGTCACGGTGCCGGCCGCCTCAGGTCCGGCCGCGGTGCTCGAGGCGCTGCGCGCGGCGCTCGCGGGCGGGCCCGCGCTGTTCGTGGCATCCGGAGCGCCGGGCTCGGACGCCACGCCGCTGCCCGAGCGGGTCGCGCAGCACGTGGGGCTCGTCGTCGAGACGAGCGGCTCGACGGGTCGCCCCAAGCGCGTCGTGCTGCCGGCGGATGCCGTGCTCGCCTCCGCGGCGGCGAGCGAGTCGGCGCTCGGCGGGCCCGCGCAGTGGGTGCTCGCGCTGCCCGTGCACTACATCGCCGGTCTCAACGTGCTCGCCCGTTCGCTCGTCGCCGGAACCGCGCCCGTCCCGCTTTCGGGCGAGCGATTCACGCCGCGAGCGTTCACCGACGCGGCCCGGCAGCTCGCGGCCGACGCCGCGCACGCCGTCGCCCTGGTCCCGGCCCAGCTCGCGCGCCTGCTCGACGATGCGGCGGCCCGCGAGGCGCTGCGCGGCTTCCAGGCGGTGCTCGTCGGCGGGCAGGCCACCCCCGCCCCGCTCGTCGCGCGCGCGAGGGAGGCCGGTATCCGCGTCGTGCGCAGCTACGGCTCGAGCGAGACGAGCGGCGGATGCGTCTACGACGGCCGGCCGATCGGCGCCGCCCGGCTGCGGGTCGTCGACGGCGAGGTGCGGCTCGGCGGGCCGATGCTCGCCGACGGCTACCTCGGTGACCCCGCGCTCACGGCCGTGCGTTTCGCGACGGACGACGGCGTCCGCTGGTTCCGCACCGCCGACGCGGGCGAGTGGGACGGCGAGCTGCTGCGCGTGCTCGGCCGCCGCGATCTCGTCGTGGTGTCGGGCGGGGTGAAGGTGGCGCTCGCCGCGATCGAGGATGTGCTGCACGCGCAGCCGGGGTTCGCGGATGCCGTGGTCGTCGCGGTCCCGGATGCGCGCTGGGGCGAGCGCCCCGTCGCGGTCGCCGTCGGCGACCCTGCCGACGACGAGTCCGCGCTCGCGGCGGTCACCGCGGCGCTCGGCCCGGTGGCGCGCCCGGATCGCGTCATCCGCATCCCCGCCCTGCCGCTGCTGCCGAGCGGCAAGCCCGACCGCCGTGCGCTCGCCGCGCTCGCAGGCGGGCCACAGGATTCTCAGTAGGCTTCCCTCGTGGCGAAGCAGCAGCGGATCGACCCCCAGTCCCTCGATCGTGCGCGGGGCACCGCGGCCCCCAAGTCGGGGCCTGCGGCGAAGACGCCCGCGAAGGGCAAGACCGGTTCCGCGAAGGGCCGTGGCAAGAGCGGACGTCCGGGAGGCCGCCCGCCGGCCGAGGCGCGCCCCGCGACGCTCGGCACCTGGATCTCCGCCGCCCGCCCGGTGACCCTCGCGCTCGCGATCGGGCCGGTCGTCCTCGGCACCGGCGCGGCCGCGCTGCTCATGGACGTCTGGTACGACCACTGGGTCCGTGCGCTGCTGTGCCTCGCGGTCGCCGCGCTGCTGCAGATCGCCGTCAACTACGCGAACGACTACTCGGACGGCATCCGCGGCACCGACACCCACCGCACCGGGCCAGAGCGGCTCGTCGCCTCAGGCCGGGCGAAGCCGCGCCACGTGCTCGTCGTCGCCCTGGTGTTCTTCGGTCTCGCCGCGGTCGCGGGCCTCGCGCTCGTGATCCTCACCCAGCACTGGTGGCTGCTCGCGGTCGGCGTCGTCGCGCTCGCGGCCGGCTGGTTCTACACCGGCGGCAAACGCCCCTACGGCTACGCCATGCTCGGCGAGTTCGCCGCGTTCCTGTTCTTCGGCGTCGTCGCCGTCGCGGGCACCACCTTCGTGCAGGTGGGCGAGGTCAACCTCGAGTCGTGGATCGGGGGCGTGTGCGCCGGGCTGTTCGCGGCTGCCGTGCTGCACGTCAACAACCAGCGCGACCGCGCATCCGACCGGGCGGCCGGCAAGCGCACTCTCGCGACCGCGAGCGGCGATCTCGGCTCGCGCATCCTCTACGCCCTGCTCGTCCTGGCGCCGTTCGGGGCGCTCGTGTTCTACGTGATCTTCTACGACCTCGCCGTCTACGTGTACTTCGCGCTGCTCGCGGCCGCCCCGGCCGTGCTCATCGTGCTGACGGCGCGCACCGCGCGCGAGTACGTCGTGGCGCTGCGACTCACGCTCCTCACGGCGCTCGTCTTCGAGGCGGGGCTCGCGCTCGCCCTCATCGGCGTCCTCGAGTGGGGCACCGTCGCGACCACCTGAGCGAGCGAGCTCAGTCGCCGTCCTCGGCGCGCTCGTCGACCCCGCGGTCGTCGCCGGATGCCGCAGCGCTGTCCGCCTTCGTCCTGCTGCGCTCGCGGCTCGCCGCGAACTCCTCGGCGACCCGGTCGCGCAGCGCCGGGAAGAAGAGGTACGCGACCGTGAGACTCACGAGCGTGGCCGCGACCGCCGCGACGACCGCGACCACGATGGCGGGCAGCGCATATGGCGACAGCAGCACATACACGAGCGCGAAGGTGCCGCCGAACAGGCCGAGACGCAGCAGGGTGTAGGGGATCCAGGCGGGCACCCGGCAAGTCTAGGTCGCCGGTGCCGAGGGATTCCGCCGCCTAGAATCGGGTCATGGCCGTGCTGCTGCGCTCCCTGCCGCTCATCGTCGCGGCGGTGCTGCTCGTCGCCGCGCTCGTCGACATCGTGCGCATCGATCCCGACCGGGTGCGTGCCCTGCCGAAGAGCGTGTGGGCGGTCGTCTCTCTCGTCGTCGTCGTCGGCCCGATCCTCTGGTTCGCCCTCGGACGCCAGCCGCTCGCGACGCGCGGCCTCCGACGGTATCGCACAGCGCCCGTCGCGCCGGACGACGACCCCGAGTTCCTGCGCCGCATCGCGAAGGAGAAGGAGCAGGAGCAGCGCATCCGCGAGCTCGAGCAGCAACTGGGCGAGCTCGACGGCGACGACGACGCGCAGAAGAACCCGCAGTGAGCCCCGCGCCCGGCGCCCCCGCGAGCGTCTACGCGACGGCGCTCCTGGCGGGCCTCGTGCGGCGCGGGGTCACGGATGTCGTGGTCTGCCCCGGATCGCGCTCGCAGGCGCTCGCGCTCGCGGCCGCGAGGTTCGAGCTCGCCGGCCTGCTGCGGCTTCACGTGCGCATCGACGAACGTTCGGCCGGCTTCCTCGCGCTGGGGCTCGCGATCGAATCGGGCGTGCCGGCGGTCGTCGTGACGACCTCGGGCACCGCCGTCGGCAACCTGCACCCCGCCGTGCTCGAGGCCGCCCACTCCGGGGTGCCGCTGCTCGTCGTGAGCGCCGACCGGCCAGAGGAGCTGCGCGGCGTCGGGGCGAACCAGACCACGCGTCAGGCCGGCATCTTCCGTGGTGTCGCCCCGCACTCCTGGGATGTGCCGGCCCCGATCGGCGACCCGGGCGAGGAGGCGGCGGCGGATGCGCTCGCGGCCGAGCTGCTGGACGGCATCCGCGGTCCCCGGCATGTGAACCTCGCGTTCCGGGAGCCGCTGTCCTCGCCCGTCCGGCTGCCGGACATCGAGCCGGGGCGGTGGACGCCCGTCGCCGCTGCCGGGGCGGAGGTCATCTCGCTCGGCGCCGCCCCCGGCACGGTCGTCGTCGCGGGATCCGGGGCGGGCGAGGAGGCCGAGCGCGTTGCGCGCGAGCTCGGCGCGCCGCTGCTCGCCGAGGTCGCGAGCGGCGCCCGCTTCGGCCCCAACCTGGTGCCCGCCTATCGGGAGCTGCTCGGCGCCGCCGGCTTCGGCGACCGGGTGGCGCGCGTGATCGTGTTCGGGCATCCGACGCTCAGCCGCGAGGTGCCCGCCCTCATCGAGCGGCGCGGGGTCGAGACCATCGTGGTGCGCTCGCCGGGACTCGACGACTACAATCCGGGCCGCCGGGTCTCCCGCTTCGCCGACCGGGTCGTCGTCGACACCTCGCGCGAGCCCGACGCCTCGTGGGCGCGCCGCTGGGTGCAGGCCTCGCGCGTGCTGCTCGACGTCGACGAGGGCTCGGTCGCCTCGATCGGCACCGGCTACGCCGAGCGGGCAGCCTTCGCCCGCGAGCAGCTGCAGCGCCTTCGTGCGCCCGTGACCCGCAGGGAGCTCGCGCTCGCGGTGTGGGCGGCGAGCTGGCCGCACGACCGGCTCGTGCTGGGGGCGTCGCGCCTCATCCGCGAGCTCGACCGGGTGGTGCCGGGCAAGCGCATCCCCGTGCACGCCAACCGTGGGCTCGCCGGGATCGACGGCACGATCGCCACCGCGACGGGCATCGGCCTCGCCGCCCAGCGCGACGCGACGCGACCCGGAATCACGCGGGTGCTGCTCGGCGACCTGGCCCTGCTGCACGACGTCGGTTCGCTGCTCGGCGGCGAGGGCGAGGCGTGGCCCCGCCTGCAGCTGATCGTCGGCAACGACCACGGCGGCACGATCTTCGACGGACTCGAGGTGGCGCGTTCGGCCGATCCGGCGCTCGCCGATCGGGTGCTGCTGACGCCGCAATCGGTCGACCTGGCAGCCCTCGCGGCCGCCTACGGCTGGGAGCACCGCCTCGTCACCGAGCGCGGCCGGCTCGACGGAGCCCTCACCCCGACCCCCGGTCGGGTGCTCGTCGAGGTCGCGCTCGAGCGCTGACGCCCCCTCCCGCCCCCTCCTGCCGCCCTCCGTCGCGTCCAACTCAAGGATCCGGGGTGCACAAATCAAGGAGCTCGTGTGGCGGATGTGGCTGAAGCATGCGGGTGTGAAGCCCTCCGGACGCGGGTTCCTTGATTTGTGCGCCTCGGATCCTTGATTCGGGAGGGCGGGGCAGCGCTAGCGTGAACGCATGAGCTTCGCCGAGCAGTTGCGCGTGGGTCCCGGGTTCCGGCTGGCCGAGGTGGACCCGGACGCCACCCCCGGCCTGCTGATCGGTAAGAAGGAGGGCGAGAAGCAGCTCGCCGCGGGGCGGCCAGAGCTCGACCGGCTGCAGGAGCTGCTGTTCGCCAACACCGGGCACGACCCGCGCAGCGTGCTGCTCGTGCTGCAGGCGATGGACACCGCGGGCAAGGGCGGCATCGTGCGGCACGTCGTCGGGGCGGTCGACCCGCAGGGCGTGCACATCCACGCCTTCAAGAAGCCGACGCCGGAGGAACTCGCGCACGACTTCCTCTGGCGTGTCGAGCGCGAGCTGCCGGGCCCGGGCCGCATCGGCGTCTTCGACCGCTCGCACTACGAGGACGTGCTCATCGGCCGGGTGCGGGAGCTCGCGGAGCCGTCCGAGATCGAGCGTCGCTACGGCGCGATCGTCGACTTCGAGGAGCGGATCGCCGCATCCGGCACCGTCATCGTGAAGTGCATGCTGCACATCTCCGCGGACGAGCAGCGCACCCGGCTCGCCGAGCGGCTCGAGCGCCCCGACAAGTACTGGAAGTTCAACCCGGGAGACCTCGGCGAGCGCGCCATGTGGGGCGACTACCAGGAGGCCTACCAGCTGGCGATCGAGCGCACCTCGACACCGACCGCACCGTGGTACGTCATCCCCGCGAACCGCAAGTGGTACGCGCGGCTTGCGGTGTCCGAGCTGCTCACGGACGCGCTGCGCTCGCTCGCGCAGGACTGGCCTCCCGCCGGCTTCGACGTCGAGGAGCAGCGGCGCGCGCTGCTCGGCGCGCCCGCCTGAGAGCGCTCGTTTCGCAACTCAGGAGAATCCGGCATTTCGGGACGATCCGCCCCGAAGAACGGCGTCGAGTCCTGAGTTACGGGATCGACCTCGTCCGCAACTCAGGACGTTTCCGCCGCGGATGGCCGGAATCGGCACCAGCGCGCCATCTTCCTGAGTTACGGGATGCGGATCGACGCCTCAGCCGAAGGCCTCCACGATGGGGCGGAACTTGAGCGTCGTCTCGGCGAGCTCGACCTCGGGAACGGATGCCGCGAGGATGCCGCCACCGGCATACGCCCGGATCCGACCGTCCGGCGTCACTTCGGCCGAGCGGAGCGAAACCGCCCACTTGCCGTCGCCGTCCGCATCCACCCAGCCGACCGGTCCGCCGTAGCGCCCGCGGTCGAGCGGTTCGAGTTCGCGGATCACCTCGAGCGCCGTCGCGGTAGGGGTGCCGGCGACCGCGGCCGTCGGATGCAGCGCCGCCGCCAGGTCGAGGGCCGAGGATCCGTCGGAGAGGGTGCCCTCGATGTTGGTCGCGAGGTGCCACAGGTTCGGGAGTTTCAGGGCGAAGGGGATCTCGCTCGCGGAGATGCCCGATCGGGCATGCGGGCCGAGCGCGTCGAGCACGCTCTGCACGGCGTAGCGGTGCTCGTCGAGATCCTTCGTGGACGTCGCGAGCCGGAGCGCGGCCGCGTGGTCGGCATCCGCGTCGGCGCCGCGCGCGATCGAGCCGGCGAGCACCCGCGCCGACACCCTGCCGTGGTTCACGCGCACGAGCGTCTCCGGGCTCGAGCCGATGTGGCCGTCGATCGCGAAGGTCCAGGTGTCGGGGTAGCCGAGGGCGAGGTCGACGAGCACCCGGCGCAGGTCGCCCCCGTCCGGCAGGTGGCCGACGAGGTCGCGCGCGAGCACGACCTTCCGGAGCCCGCCCCCGCGGATGCGGTCGGCCGCGCGCTCCACGAGCTCCCGGAAGAGGTCGGGCGTCACCGAGCCCGGCTGCAGCGACAGCCGGAACTCGGCACCGAGCGGCGTCGGCGCGAGCCGGGTCCGCCCGGGCGCAGGCGGCGGCAACTCCTCGCCGGCGACCGCGATCTCGGTGACCCAGCTCGTGCCGTCGCGCCGGCCGACGATCGTGCGCGGCACGATGAGCACGCTCTCGAAGGCCGAGCGCTCGTCGAAGCTGAAGGCGCCGAAGGCGAGCAGCCCCGTGCCCGCGCGGCGCACCTGGTCGTCGACGGATGCCGCCGCCGCGATCCGGCGCCAGGTGTCGGCCGCCTGCGCGATGCGATCGGGCCCCCGGAAGGCGAGCCGGATCGTCTCGCCGAATCCGGCGACACCCTCGCCGCGTCGCATGAACAGCAGGGGGCGGCGCACCTCCAGGAGCGGCAGGAGCGAGGTCACCGGATCCACGACGCGGGTGCGTGCGGTGAGCACGGGCAGCTCGTCGTCGGCAGCGGTCACCCCTCCACCCTAGGACGGTCCGCCGAAACGGTGCCGTCAGGACGCGTTCGTCGCGCAGGCGCTCCTCGCCGGCCGGGCAACCGTCGGCTTCGGGCCCGGACGCGCGGCATGCGGCCCAGATAGGATGACGGGTGGTGAACAGGGCGGACATGGAGAAGCGGCCGGACGAGGTGTCCGGCATGTTCGACGATGTCGCCCGCGGCTACGACCGCACCAACGGCATCCTCTCGCTCGGGAACGCGCAGCTGTGGCGCATCGCGACCGTCAGGGCGGTCGCCCCGCAGCCGGGCGAGCGCATCCTCGACATCGCGGCAGGCACCGGCACCTCGTCCGCGGCGCTCGCGAGGTCGGGAGCGACCGTCGTCGCCGCGGACTTCTCCGCCGGGATGATCGCCGAGGGCCGTCGCCGCCACCCCGGGCTCGAGTTCGTCGAGGCGGACGCTCAGCGACTGCCGTTCGGCGACGACGAGTTCGACGCCGTCACCATCAGTTTCGGACTGCGCAACATCGCCGAGCCGATCGTCGCCCTCGGCGAGATGTACCGCGTGCTGAAGCCGGGCGGGCGGCTCGTCGTGTGCGAGTTCTCGCATCCGACCAATCCGATCATGCAGCTCGGCTACGACGGATGGATGAAGCTCGGCATGCCGCTCGTCGCGCGGCTCGCGAGCACCAACCCCGCCGCCTACCGCTACCTGCTCGAGTCGATCAGCCAGTGGCCGGACCAGCACACCCTCGCGCAGTGGATCCGGGGGGTCGGCTTCGCGCGGGTCGCCCACCGCAACCTCACGGGCGGGGTCGTCGCCCTGCACCGCGCGCGCAAGCCGGTCGACCCGGCCGTGCGCGCATCCGCCGCCCGTCGCCGCGCCCCGCGCCGCACCACCTGAACGCGAGAACGGCCACCACGTGACCCCGACCCCCTCGATCGCTCGGCGCCGCACGCTCGGCGCCTCGCTCGGCCTCGGCGACGCGCTGTTCGCCTCGAGCGAGGAGAAGAGCTTCGTGCGCGCCATCGAGGCCGGTCTCGAGCGGGTGGAGGCGGGACTCGCCGGCCAGCTCGCCTTCGCCGACGACATCGCGGATGCCGCGGGCCGCTATCTGCTCGAGGCGGGCGGCAAGCGCGTGCGCCCGGTGCTCGCCCTGCTCACCGCCCAGCTCGGGGAGGGGGCGAACGACGATGTCGTGACGGGCGCTCAGGCCGTCGAGATCACCCACGTCGCCTCGCTGTACCACGACGACGTCATGGACGACGCGCAGCTGCGCCGCGGGGTGCCGAGCGCCCAGACCGTCTGGGGCAACTCGGTCGCGATCCTCACGGGAGACCTGCTCTTCGCACGCGCGTCGAAGCTCATCGCGAGCCTCGGGGAGCGGGCGCTCACGATCCAGGCGGACGTGTTCGAGCGGCTGTGCCTCGGCCAGCTGCACGAGACGGTCGGCCCGAAGCCCGGCGAGGACCCCGTCGCGCACTACCTCTCGGTGCTCGCCGACAAGACCGGCTCCCTCATCTCCTGCGCCGCCGTCATCGGCGTCATCTTCTCCAACGCGCCAGAGGAGTACCGCGAACCCGTCGAGGAGTTCGGCGAGAAGGTGGGCGTCGCGTTCCAGCTCGTCGACGACGTCATCGACCTCTCGGGCGAGATCGAGCGGACCGGCAAGGCCGCCGGCACCGATCTGCGCGCCGGTGTCCCGACGCTGCCCCTGCTCTACCTGCGCCGCGCCGCCGAGACGGATGCCGCATCCGCTGCGCTGCTCGCGCGCCTCGACGACGGCCTCGCCCCGGATGCCGATCCCGCCGTGTTCGCGGCGGCCGTCGCCGAGCTGCGCGCGCATCCGGCGACCGCGGCCACGCTCGCCGAGGCGCACCGCTGGGCGGATGCCGCGGTCGCCGCCCTCGCCCCGCTGCCCGAGGGTCCCGTCAAGAAGTCGCTGACCCGGTTCGCGCAGGCGATCGTCGAGCGCTCCGGCTGAGCATCCGCCGACCCCGCACGCACCCGCGCCCCAGGCGCCAGGAAGGAACCCTCGCATGAAGCTCCGTCTCGCCATCGTCGGAGCCGGCCCCGCCGGCATCTACGCGGCCGACATCCTGCTCAAGTACGAGCGCGGCTTCGACGTCTCCATCGACCTGTTCGACCAGCTGCCCGCCCCCTACGGCCTCGTGCGCTACGGCGTGGCCCCCGATCATCCGCGCATCAAGGGCATCATCACGGCGCTGCGCGAGGTGCTCGACCGCGGCGACATCCGCATCTTCGGGAACGTGCTGTTCGGTCGCGACCTCAGCCTCGACGACCTGAAGCGCCACTACCACGCGGTGATCTTCGCGACCGGTGCGGTGCGGGACGCCGAGCTCGACATCCCCGGAATCGAGCTGCCGGGCAGCTACGGCGCCGCCGACTTCGTGAGCTGGTACGACGGTCACCCCGACTACCCGCGGGAGTGGCCGCTCGAGGCGGAGTCGGTCGCCGTGGTCGGCAACGGCAACGTCGCGCTCGACGTCGCCCGCATCCTCGCGAAGCACCCCGAGGACCTGCTGCCCACCGAGATCCCCGGCAACGTCTACCAGGGGCTCGTCGCCTCGCCCGTGACCGAGGTGCACGTCTTCGGGCGTCGCGGGCCGATGCAGGTGAAGTTCACGCCGCTCGAGCTGCGCGAGCTCGGCGAGCTGCGCGACGTCGACATGATCGTGTACGAGGAGGACTTCGACTACGACGAGGCATCGAAGCGGGCGATCGAGTCGAACAAGCAGGTGTTCGTGATCGACAAGGTGTTCACCCAGTGGCGGCAGCGCGAGGTCGGTCAGGCGTCGCGGCGGCTGCACCTGCACTTCTATGCGAAGCCGCTCGAGGTCGTCGGCGACGCCAACGGCATCGCGGCGTTCCGCTACGAGCGCACGGAGCCGGATGGCGAGGGCGGCGTGCGCGGAACCGGCGAGATCCGCGAGGTGCCGATCCAGGCGCTGTACCGGGCGGTCGGCTACTTCGGCTCGCCGCTGCCCGGCGTCCCCTTCGACGAGGAGCGCGGGGTGATCCCGAACCACGAGGGCCAGGTGCTCGACCACCACAATGAGCTCGTGCCGGGCGTCTACGCGACCGGATGGATCAAGCGCGGGCCGGTCGGCCTCATCGGCCACACCAAGTCGGACGCCATGGAGACCATCTCGCACCTCGTGAAGGACCAGGCGAGCTGGTGGAGCCCGGTCGCCCCCGAGGAGGGTGCGATCGTGGCCCTGCTCGAGGAACGCGGCATCGTCTGGACCGACCTCGACGGCTGGCACCGCCTCGACGCACACGAGATCGCCCTCGGCGAGCCGGAGGGTCGCGCCCGCATCAAGGTCGTGCCGCGCGACGAGATGGTGCAGATCAGTCGCCGCGCCCCCGCCGCCTCGCCGGTCGAGTAGCCGCCGCGCCCCCCGCTGGTCGAGTGGCCGCGACGCACCCCCCCCGCTGATCGAGTAGCCGCGAAGCGGCGTATCGAGACCCCCGCGTCAGCGCTCGGGCGCCTCGCCCCACACCCGCCGGGTGAGCGCGGCGACATCGCGGTCGAGGTGATCGATGCGGGCGTTGACCGTCTCGAATCGGGCGTTCATCTCGGCGTGCAGGCCGTCGATGCGGGCATCGACGGCGTCGAAGCGGGAGCCGACCGCCTCAAATCGGGCGTACATCTCGGCGTTGACGGAGTCGAAGCGGGCGTTCATCTCCTTGTTCACCGCGTCAAATCGCGCGTTCATCTCGCCCCGCAGGCCGCCGATCGCGGTCGTGATGTTGCGGCCGAGCAGCGTCGTCGTGATCGACATGCCGCCGATGACGATCGCCGAGAACACCCCGATGAGGGTCCAGATCTGGGGGTCGTTCACGAGCACCTCCTCAGTGTGACAGTGCCCATGGTTCCGACGCTAGAGGTCGCCGGTGACGGCCGAAACAACCATGGGTCAAAGTGTGGATTCTCCCTACAGCGGTCGACGGTGGAGGAGCGGATAGCGCGGATACGCAACTCAGGAACGGATGCCATACCGGAGGCGGATCGCACCCGGAACGCGCTTTCGTCCTGAGTTGCGGTTGCCACACGGACTTCGCAACTCAGGAAGAGACAGCCAACTCGGGCGCGCATCCGACCGAAGCACGCGGATGTCCTGAGTTGCGAAATCGGGCGGGCGGCGTCAGGAGACGGGTCGTGGGCCTCGGCGTCCTCTTCGCGCGCGCCGAGGGCCCGTGAACTCACTGCAGCCCCGCCGTCAGCCGCATGAGGTTGTCGAGCGTCTGCACGCCGAACGACCGCTCGCGCCACTCCTCGAGGGTGAGCTCGCGGCTCACCGCGCGGTACGCGTCCTCCACCTCGCGCAGCTGCGAGAGGAACGGCTCGCCGTGCACCATGACCGAGATCTCGAGGTCGAGGGTGAACGAGCGCATGTCCATGTTGGAGGAGCCGATGATGGCGACCTCGTCGTCGAAGGTCATGTGCTTGGCGTGCAGGATGGTCGGCTTCGGGAACAGGTAGATCCTCACGCCCGCCTTGAGCAGCGCCTCGTAGTAACTGCGCTGCGCGTGGTAGACCATGAACTGGTCGCCCATCTCGGAGACGAACAACTCGACGTGCAGCCCGGCCTGGGCCGCCGTGGTGATCGCGTAGAGCATCGAGTCGTCCGGCACGAAGTACGGGCTCACCAGCACGATGCGCCGCTGCGCGTTGTAGACGAGCGCGTTGAACAGGCGCAGGTTGTTCTCCACGGAGAACCCGGGGCCGCTCGGCACCACCTGGCAGTCGAGGCCCCCCTCGCCCGTGAGCCGCTCCGGCATCGCCTCGCGCACCAGCAGCTCATCCGTCTCGCAATACCAGTCGGTCACGAACACGGCGTCGATGCCAGCGACGACGGGGCCTTCGAAGCGCACCCAGTAGTCCTTCCAGTGCAGACCCTTCCGGTGATTCTTCGCCTTCTGGTACGGGGTCTCGATGACGTTGAGCGAGCCGGTGAAGGCGATCGCGCGGTCGATGACGAGCAGCTTGCGGTGATTGCGCAGATCGGGTCGCTGGAACTTCCCCTTGAACGGCTGCAGCGGCAGCATGAGGTGCCAGTCGATGCCCGCCTCGGTCAGGAAGCGCTTCGTGCGCCGGAACCCCGGGTACTGCAGGTTGCCGAGGTGGTCGAGCAGCACCCGCACTTTGACGCCGCGGGCACGCGCATCCGCGAGGGCCTGGAAGAACGGGCGCGTCGTGTCGTCGAGCGACAGGATGTAGAACTCGACGTGGATGATGCGCTTCGCTCTGCGGATCTCCTCCGTCATCGCGTCGAAGGCTTCCTGGTTGTCGGCCCACATCCTCGCCGAGTTGCCGCCGACGAGCGGCATGGCGCCGAGCGTGCGGTTCAGCTCGACGAGCGTCTCGAGCCACGGCGGCCAGTCCGGATCCTTGTGCACGAGATCCATGCCCTCGGTCGTCTCGCGGATGAATCCGTTGATCTCCTGCTGCTTACGGCGGCGGGAGCGAGGCAGGCGGGCGCTCCCGAACAGCAGGAAGAACAGGATGCCGAGGTAGGGGATGAAGAAGATCGCGAGCAGCCACGCCATCGCGGTCTGCGGGCGGCGATTGCGCGGCACGACGATGAGCGCCGTGATGCGGATCGTGAGGTCGACGAGGATGAGGACGAGCGCGACGAACGAGGCGAGCGAGAACCAGGATTCGGCGGGATCATCCATCCGTTCAGTCTGGCCGCCCGCCGCCCGCCGCGCCAACGCCCGCGCGGGCCTCACCAGCCCGTGCCGCGCACCAGGAACGGCGTCCGGAGGCCGGTCTCCGCCGTCGCCGTGCTGAGCGCGTCGGCCATTCCGGTGCCGCGTGCGAGTTCGCGGTGCACGGCGGGCAGCAGTCCTGAGGCGGCCTCGTCGGCGACCGAGGCGGGCGCGGAGAGCACGGTATGGGAGCCGGACTGCAGCCAGGCGCGTGCCATGCCGAGCGCCTCGAGCCCCCAACGGTTCGCGGATCGACCGAGCTCGCACGCCGACATCACGACGGCGCGCGGCACCCGCTCGAGCTGGTCGATGTCGTAGCCGAACCAGGGGCCGTCGGCGAGTTCGAAGCCCGAGAACAGCGGATGCTCCGCCGCGTGCCGTCCGTGGGCGGCGATGTGGAGCAGCTCGACCCGCTCGGCCACCGCGGTGACCGCCGCCGCGGAGGCCTCGTGCCGCACCGCGCGCGCGGTGGGATGCCACGCATCCGCCGCCGCGTCGAGCTCGTCGCGGGACCGGTCGACGCCGGGCCCCGAGGCGAAGCCGACGCGGCGGATCGCGGTGCCCGCGCCGCGCCCGTCCAGCCAGCGGCGGGCCGACTCGGCGACCACGAGGGCGCGTCCCGCGACGCTCGGCAGCATCGTCCACGGCACCCCGGCGAGGGCGCCGGCCGGGGTCAGCACGAGACGGTGCGCGCCCGACAGCAGCTCCGCGAGGGGCGCGAGCAGCAGCGCGTCGAGCTCGGCGAGCCTGGCATCGAGCGCGGCGTCGACCGTCTCGCGCAGCAGCGGCGGAAGCAGCGACGCGGCCATGTCGAGGTCGGCGAGCAGACCACCCAACAGCTCCTCGACGCGGGCGCGGCCGAGCTCGACGACGCGTCCGCCTGGCACGCTGCGCGGCGCGATCACGAGCGCGGCGAGACCCTCGTCGGTCCACAGATGGGCGACGAAGGCCGCCCCGTCGGAGCGGAGGGCCTCGTGCAGCTCGTCCACCTCGACGGCGTCGGCGCGCGCCGGAGCGCGCGCCGCGTCGGCCCAGTGGATACGGCGCACCTCGTCGCGGAGCGCGGCGACCCTGGCCGCCGTCGCGGGCGTCGGGGACTCCGAGCGCTGCAGCTCGCGGAGCTCGGTGAGCGCCGCGGCCAGCCGCGGGTCGGCCGGCGGGCGCAGGGGCGGGAAGCTGCCGCTCAGCCGTCGCACGCGCTCCGACCATTCGAGCACCCCCTGCGGCTCACCGCGGTCGATCGCGGCGCGCGTGCCGAGGGCCGCCAGTCGCCGGCCGTGCACGGCGGCGCCGCTGTGCAGCTCGAGGCTGCCGAGGCTGGCCTGCCAGCTCGTGAGCGTCTCGACCCCTCGCGCGGCCGCCCCGAGCACGGCGTCGCCGTCCCCGCGGGCGCGGGCGAGCACGGCGTCGACCTCCTCGGCGCGCACCTGGACCGCGATCGGCGCCCCGGCATCCGGATGCGCCGCCTCGCGCAGGAGGCGGGCCTCGCGTTCGCGGCCCGCGGCGAGCTCCGCGAGCGCGAGTTCGAGCCGCAGCAGGGCGGCGTCGTCGCGACGCTGCAGCGTGTCGAGCTCCTGCGCTGTCCGGGCGCCCGCCTCCCGCACAGCAGCCGAGGCGCGACCCGCCCGCAGCCGAGCGGTCGCGACGAGCGCATCCGCGCGCACCGCCCAGCTCGCATTGCCGCGCCCGCGCAGCCGTCTGGCCGCCCGCCCGGCGATCATCGCGGCCTCCGCCGGCGACTCGTCGACGAGGGCCCGCGCGAGCAGCAGCTCCGCCTCCGCCTGCGCCTGGCGGAGACCGCGGGCGCCGTAGATGCGGGCGGCGTCCGCGAGCAGCGCCACGGCATCCGTCGTCATCCCGGCCGCGAGCAGCGCCTCCGCGCGGTCGCTGTCGCACACCGCCCGCATCACCGGCGACAGGGATCCGAGCACCTGGGCGGCCGCGTCCATGACGCCGATCGCCCTGCCCAGATCGCCGCGGAGCATCGCGGCGTAGCCCTCGTTGCTGTGTGCCTTCGCCTCCTCCGTCGCATCGCCGGCGCGCGCGAACGCATCGGCGGCCAGGGCGAAGTCGCGCTCGGCCCCGTCGACGTCGGACCGGCCGAGACGCACCAGGCCCCTGTTGAGGTGGGCCCGGCCGAGGCTCAGCGGATGTGCGCCGAGGTGTTCGATCGCGGAGCCGAGGTCGCGGAGCGCGTCGTCGTCGCGCCCCCTCCGCAGCTCCAGGAGTCCGCGCTGGCTGGTCAGGATGGCGCGGGTCTCCTCGCGCAGCCCGCCGGAGGCGAGAACGTCCTCGATGACCGCGATCCCCGCATCCGGCGACCCCGTCTCGGAGTCGAGGTAGGCGAGCGTCCCGGCCGCGAGGGCGGCGGTGTCGGGGTCGCCGGCGCGGTCGCGCGCCGCATGCAGATCGCGCCGTGCGGCGGCGTGACGCCCCGCGTTGGTCGCGGCGAGCCCGCGCGCGTAGAGCTGGGCCGCTGTCAGCCTGGCCGCCATCAGGCGGATCGCGCGCTCAGCCGTGCCAGCACCGTCGCCACGGCGGCTCTGGCGTGTTCGACGGACGGCTTCCCGGCCGTCGCCTGCAGCTCGGCCGCGATCATCCCGGCCACCACGGGTGCCGCGAACGAGGTGCCGCTCCAGAGCCCGAACCCGCCGCGGAAGTCGTCCGGGTCGATCGTGGCTCGATGAAGTCCTCCCCGCGGGTCGTTCGCGACGGGCTGCAGGCCCCCCGCGAACGGCGGGTCACCCGCGGGGAGGGTGCTCATCACCGCGGCCCCTGGGGCGAAGCAGTGCACCCAGGGGCCGATGTTGCTGAACAGGGCGACCGTGCCGTTGGGGTTGAGCGCCCCCACCGACACGAGCGGGGCGCCGTCGCCCGGGTCGTTCCACGGCTCGCCGTCCGCCGGATTCCACGGGCCGAGCGCCGCGGGGAAGAGCGGCCGGTCGGTCGAGTCGTTGCCGGCCGAGCACACCACGACGACCCCGAGCCGTCGCAGTCGCAGCAGCAGCTCGGCGAGGGTGATGTCGAACGCACCCGGTTCTGGTGTCTCGTGGTAGTAGCCGAGCGAGAGGTTCAGCACGTCGAGTCGTGTCCCGCCCTCGACGCGCTCGGCGATGCCGAGCAGCACGTCGAGAAGGTCCTGCTCCTCCCAGAGCGCATCGGATCCGGTGATGCGCACCGGCGCGATGCGCGCGTGCGGCGCGGCCTGGTGGACGAGCCCCGCGATGAAGGTGCCGTGGCCCGATCCGTCGTCGATGACCCCGTCGAACGCGCCTCGCTGGTCGGGGTGCCGTTCGGGGTCGTCGTCCGGATCCGTGCGCCCGAGCCCGCCGAAGGCGGTCGTGTCGACGACCGGGTCGAGCCAGGGGTGGGCGCCGCATCCGGTGTCGACGACGGCGACGACCGCGGAACCGGCCGGAGTCGGATGGCCCGCCGCCGGATCCGGCCCGGTGTAGGCCACCACCTGTCTGCCGCCGCTGCCCGGGATGCCGTACTCGCCCACGGGGGAGCCGAGGAAGGGGTTGGAGGAGTGGAACGGGTTCGAGGAATGGAAGGGGTTGGACGAGTGGAACGGGTTCGAGGAGTGGAACGGCGTCAGGAAGCCGACGTGCTCGAGCCCCACCCCGGGCAGTTCCACCCCGCGCGCGCGGGCGAGGCGTAGTACGTCCCAGGCGTCGGGGGTCGTGGATGCGGGGGTCGCCCTCACGAGTCGCAGCCGTTCCACACCGATCACACCGCCCGCCCACGGATAGCGGGCGAGGCGCTCCTTCGTCACCTCTGGCGGCTCATCCAGCCGCCGCGAGCCGCCCGCACGGAGCGGCCGGGCATCCGGCTCGAGGGCCCACCCGAGCTCGGCGACGAGTCCGGAGAGCGTCGTGCGGGCCGGATGGTCCAGTGGCAGCAGCGTCGACACGAGCAGCCGCGACGGCAGGTAGCCGGTCGGCAGCGCACGATCCACGAGCGCCTCGTCGCGGGTCACCACCCGCACCACCCCGAGCGGCAGTTCGCGCCGTGCCGCCGCCTGCCAGTCGTGCGCACCATCCTCTGCACGCATGTCGCATCCTCTCCTTCGGATCCCGCGGGATCAGTGCACCTCGAACTCGCCCGTCACGCTGTAGCCGTCCTCGCCCTCCGAATGCAGGACGATGCGCCAGATGCCCTCGGCGACGAGGGGGAACTCGAACCGGCCCTCCGGCGTGATCGCGGCAGACGCCACCTCGACCCCGCCCGCCACGAGCGCGGCGCGACCGTCGCGAGGCGGGGCGAGCCAGCCGTCGATCCGGTGGGAGCCGCCGTCCGACTCGACGCGCAGCAGCAGGGTGACCGCCTCCGCGCCGAACTCCAGCACGCGGGGGGCGGCGCCGCGGACGCCCGCGAGGGCGCGCGCATCCGACAGGAGCAGCAGCTCGCGGTACTCGTCCGCAAGCCGCTCGGTCTCGAGCGCGATGATGACGTCGTCCGCGAGGCCAGGGGGCGGCGGGTCATGGATCTCCCAGACCTCGCGGAGTGCGGCGAACAACCGGGTGTCGTGATCGGGCATCAGACGACTTCCCCTTCGGCGAGCAGGTCGCGCAGCTTGTCGAGGCAGCGCGAGCGGGTGGGGCCGATACTGCCGACGGGCATGCCGAGCTCGGCCGAGAGCTGGGCGTAGTCGGGGCGCTCGGCGAACGCGATCACCCGGACGAGCCGTCGGCAGCGCTCGGGGAGCGCACCGACGGCCCGCCACAGGCGTTCTCGCTCGAGGTTGCGTTCCGCGGTCGCACCGGCTGCTTCGGTGCTCTCGCCCACGCGCTCGAGCTGCTCGTCGTCGGCCGTCGAGGACCGGCCGTCCGACTTCACGACCCGCCACGACTCGCGTCGCGCGGTGGTGGTGAGCCACGCGACGACCGTTCGCGGGTCCTTCACGCCGTCCCGGGAACGGACGAGCGCGAGCCAGGTCGACTGCACCACGTCCTGCGCCTCCTCGCGGCCGAGGCCGTAGGCGCGCACGACGTGCCACAGGACGGGGGTGAGCAGCCGCACGAGATCGTCCATCGCATCCGCCCGCCCGCCGCGCCAGGCGTCGAAGAGATCCGCTGCGGTCAGCCACAGCGGATCGACCGCTGCGCGCTCGTCAGGGCCGGGGGTGCGGACGGTCTCGCCGTCGCTCATGTGTTGAATCTTCACTGTTCCTGAAGAGCGCCCACAAGCCCCCATTGATACATCGAGGTATCGAATTTGTCCGACCTGGGACGGATGGCACGGTTTCGCCTGTGCCATCCGTCCGAAACGGTGTCAGGAGGCGGGGGAGCCGGGCGGGCGGGATCAGCGGAAGTTGACGAACTGCAGGGCGACGTCGAGGTCCTTGCCCTTGAGCAGCGCGATGACCGCCTGGAGGTCATCGCGGCTCTTCGACTGCACGCGCAGCTCGTCGCCCTGGATCTGCGATCTGACCGACTTGGGCGCCTCGTCGCGGATGATCTTGGAGATCTTCTTCGCGTCGTCGGAGGAGATGCCCTCCTTCATGCGCGCCTCGATGCGGTACTCCTTGCCGGAGGCGAACGGGGTGCCGGCGTCGAGCGAACGCAGTGAGATGCCGCGCTTGATGAGCTTCTGCTCGAACACGTCGAGCACGGCTTTCACCCGGTCCTCGGAGTTCGCCTTCATCAGGATCTTCTCGCCCGAGAACTCGATCGACGCTCCGACGTTCTTGAAGTCGTAGCGCTGCGCGATCTCCTTCTGCGCCTGGCTCAGCGCGTTCTGGGTCTCCATCTGGTCGACCTTGCTCACGATGTCGAAAGAGGAATCTGCCATGCGGCCATGCTAGGACTTGGGGATGCGCGCCCGTGGTCGGATCGTCGGCGCGGTCGTGGCGGTGGCCGCCGCGGTCGCGCTGCTCCTCGGCGGCATCGTGTGGTTTCTGGCCCCGCGGCTTACGTCCGTTCTCCCGGGCGCGAGCGAGGAACCGCTGCCGAGCTGGGCGCCGCCCGCCGATCCGCCGCTCGCCGCCGCGACGCCGACCGGCCCCGGCATCGCGGGGCTCGTCGACCCCGGCTGGCTGGCCGAGACCGCGGCGGCGACGGGCATCCCCGAGCGGGCGCTCGCCGCCTACGCGGGTGCCGCGATCATCAAGGCCGTCGCGATGCCGGAGTGCGCCCTCAGCTGGGCGACGCTCGCCGGAATCGGCGCGACCGAGTCCGATCACGGGCGGCACGATGGGTCGACGCTCGACGAGAACGGCACCGCGACTCCGGGCATCTTCGGTGTCGCCCTCGACGGCGACGGCGTCGCGCTCATCCCCGACAGCGACGACGGCGCGATCGACGGCGACCCGGATGCGGATCGCGCCGTCGGCCCCATGCAGCTCATCCCGGAGGCCTGGCGCAACTGGCACACGGACGGCGGCGGCGACGGGGTCGAGGATCCGCAGAACATCGACGACGCCGTGCTGGCGGCCGCCAACTACCTGTGCCGGGCGAGCACCGCCTTCGACACCGAGGACGGCTGGCGCGCCGGCATCCGCGCCTACAACGCGCCGGAGGTCTACCTCGGCACGGTCGCGAGCTTCGCGATCCGCTACGCGGAGGCCGCCCGCGCGACCACCGCACCCACCCCGTGACGCTCTCATCCCGAATCAAGGAGTCGCGCATCCCAAATCAAGGAGTAGGTGTGACGTTTGTGCCCGACTGTGGCGGATGTGGCCGGATTCGGTGCCCGAGTCCTTGATTTGGGATGCGCGACTCCTTGATTCGGGCGCCCGCTCCGGGGAGTCGGGGCGTACGGTGCGCCGAATCAGCGCCGCGCCGTCGACGAGCGCACCACGAGCTCGTACGGCAGGTCGATGTTGAGCTCCTCCGCCTTGCGATGCCCGGGGTGCAGCTCGTCCATGAGCACCTCGACCGCCATCCGTCCCTGCAGGTCGGGGAACTGCGCGATCGTCGTGAGGCCGAAGAACGCGGCGAGCTCGTGGTCGTCGATTCCCATGATCGACACGTCGTCCGGCACCCGCATGCCGAGATCTTTCGCGGCGAGGATCGCGCCGAACGCCATCTCGTCGGATGCGGCGAAGATCGCCGTCGGACGTCCCGCCGGATTGCCGAGCAGCTGCTTCGCGGCGCGATATCCGGACTCCATGGTGAAGTCGGCGGCGTGAAGGTGGTGCCCGCGCGGCACGAGCCCCGCCTCGCGCATCGCGAGCTCGTAGCCGTGGCGGCGGTTGGTGGGCAGGTGGAAGTCCATCTCGAGCGCATCGCCTCCGATGTGGGCGATCTCGGTGTGGCCGAGGGCGAGGAGGTGCTCGGTGGCGAGCCGCCCCAGCTCGACGTCGTCGAGGCTCAGCGTGCGCACGCCAGGCAGCGGACCGCCGACGCCCACGATCGGCTTGTCGAGATCGATGAGCCGCTGCACTTCGTCGGGCGTCAGCTCGAGCGAGACCGCGATGACCGCGTCGACGCGCTTGCGCAGCAGGAAATGCTCGAACACGAGACGTCGCTCCTCGTCGCTGCCGCCGAGGTTGTAGAGGGTGAGGTCGTAGCCCTGCTCGAGCAGCGCCGACTCTGCGCCCTCGATCACGGCGCCGTAGAACCAGCGATTGAGGAAGGGGATGACGACCCCGACGTTGCGGGTGCGTCCCGTCGCGAGCCCGGACGCGCTCGAGGAGACGACGTAGCCGAGCTGGTTGGCGGCATCCCGCACCCGTTGGCGCGTCGCGGGGGAGACCGCGCCGCGTCCCGAGAGCGCGCGTGACACGGTCGCCGCGGAGACGCCCGCGAGCTGGGCGACCTCGTGGATGCCGGGCACCCGTCCTCCTGCGCTGGGTCTGACTCTCGCATCCTATCCGCGGTCGGTTGCGGTGGTCTCCGGCGGCGTCGCGACCTTGTATCCTTGACAGGCGCGAGCGGTTGGTGAACACACGAGCCGAGCGTGCACCCGGCGAGTTACCCAAGCGGCCAAAGGGATCTGACTGTAAATCAGCCGGCATAGCCTTCGGGGGTTCGAATCCCTCACTCGCCACCGGATTCCCGCTACAGCAGTCCGACCCGTCGAGGCGGCACTTTCGATCCTAAGAGCGAACGTCGAAGGGTCGGAACTGCCGCCTCGAGGGTTCCTGTGCACAAACGCTGCAGCGTCGGCTCGTCTGGCGAGAGGATCGGGGGGTGCCCCGCCGGACGCCCCTCGACCCCGCGCTCGGGGAAGCCTTCCGCGTGCGCGACGCGCTCGAGAGCGGACACAGCGCGAGCAGGCTCCGCGGCCCCGACCTGCTGCGTCCGCATCGGGGGGTGCGGATGCGCGCGGCGCAGCCGGAGGAGCACCCGCTCGTCGCTGCGGCGCGGGCGTATGCACCCCTCCTTCGGCCCGGTGATCGCTTCTCCGGGCTCACCGCGGCGGCGCTGTGGGGTGCGCCTCTTCCCTCGGACGGCTTTCCGCTCGACGTCACCGCGGGGCCGGGGCTGACTCGGCCGCGTCGGTCGGGGGTGGTGGGCCACGAGGGGCCTGCCGCAGTCCCGATCTCGAGAGCGGGCCTTCCCGCATCCCCGCCGGCCCGCACCTTCCTGGAGTGCGCGGGTGAGCTGGAGCTGCCGGATCTCGTGGCGGTCGGCGACCATCTCGTGCTCGACCCGCACGTGCTGGATCCGCACGATCTGCGGCCGTATCTGAGGCTCGACGAGCTGCGCGCCTTCCTCGCCGCCGCACGGGGCCGTCAGGTGCGGGCCGCGCGGGCCGCCGCGGCCCTGGTGCGGGAGGGCGTCGAGTCGCGGCGGGAGACGCAGTTGCGCCTGCTGGTGCACGAGGCGGGACTGCCGGAGCCGGTATGCGGGATGCTCGTGCACGACGCGGACGGGCGCCCGATCGGCTACTTCGACCTCGTCTGGCCGAGGGAGCGGGTGATCGCCGAGTACGACGGCGACCAGCACCGCACCTCGACGTATCAGTACGACCGCGACATCCGCCGCTACGATCGCGCGACGGAGGCCGGCTACCGCGTCATCCGGGTCCGCGCGCGCGGTCTCGGCCCCGACCGCGCGGAGACCCTGGAGCGCATCCGCCGCGCGCTTGCTCGCTGAAACGGCAGTTTCCACCCCTTGGTTCACGCGGATGGGTCGGAACTGCCGTCTCGACGGCGCCATGCGACGTGGGAGGGTGGGGGGATGAGTGCGGAACTGCTGGAACTGGCGCGCGCGATCGCCCTCGAGGCGGGGGAGCTCGCGGCCGCCCGGCGGCGGGAGGGCGTCGAGGTCGCGGCGACGAAGTCGAGCGTCGTCGACGTCGTGACGGCGGCCGATCGCGAGGTGGAGGAGCTCATCCGCACCCGCATCGCCGAGGCACGGCCGCGGGATGCGGTCCTCGGCGAGGAGGGCGGCGCATCCGGCGGCTCGAGCGGGGTGACCTGGGTCGTCGACCCCATCGACGGCACCGTCAACTACCTCTACGGCATCCCGCACTATGCCGTCTCGATCGCGGTCGTCGAGGGCGACCCCGACCCGGCCGCGTGGACGGCGCTCGCCGGGGTCGTGGTGAATCCGGCGAGCGGTGAGCTGTTCACCGCGGCCCGCGGCGCGGGGGCGTTCCTCGGCGGCCGGCCGATCCGGGTGGCGGATGCCGTTCCGCTCGGGCAGGCGCTCGTGGCCACCGGCTTCGCGTACGACGCCGCGATGCGCGGACGTCAGGGCGAGGTGGTGGCGCGGCTGCTGCCGCGGGTGCGCGACATCCGCCGGCAGGGCACCGCCTCGCTCGACCTGGCCTCCGTCGCGGCGGGGCGGCTCAACGCGTACTTCGAGCGCACCCTCAACCCCTGGGATCACGCGGCGGGGGCACTCATCGCACAGGAGGCGGGCGCCGTCGTGAAAGGGCTCGGCGCGGCGCGTCCGAGTCGCGAGTTCATCGTCGCGGGGCATCCGGATGTGGTGGGTCCGCTCGAGGAGCTGCTGGTCGCGCTGGGGGTGTGATCTCGATACGCCGCCTGCGGCGGCACTCGATCAGCGGGTGGGGGACGGGCCTGCGGCGGCACTCGATCAGCGGGCGGGGCGGGCCTGCGGCGGCACCGGGACGGCAGGAGCGGTGGGCACCCGGACGGGCTGCGGCGCGGTCGCGGGAGGCTCGCACTCGATCCTCAGGGGAGCCTCGGGTAGCATCGGAGGGTTCCCGAGACCCGAAACACGTCGTCGCAGGCCGAGGAGGAGAGCGTGATCAGTCGCTTCGCGCACCCTCGTCTCGACGCGCATCCGCCGTCGTGACGGGGATCGACCTCTCGCTCCCCCCGGCGACATCGCGCCGCGAGCTCCGTGAACGGGAGCGCGCGGCATCCTCGCGCGCACCTCGCGCGATCACCGCAGCGCCGACCGCGGTCGTGCCGGCGGCGGCGTCGGTCCCGGCCGCCCGCGCCGAGACGCGGCGCAGCGTCGGCTCGCGACTGCTGTCCGGGGCGGCGCTGCTGGCGGCGAGCGCGCTCGTCATCGGGATGTCGCTGCCCACCACCGCGCTCAACGCCTTCGCCGCGTCGCCGGAGTCCGACACCGCGCTCCTCGCGTCCGCCCAGACCGCGGACGGGCAGGAGCTCGACGTCGAGGAGACCGTGAGCGACCTCACGCTCGCCGCGCGCGACGGCTTCGACGTGAAGTCGTGGGCCCAGGTGCTGCGCGACACGTACTCGCAGGGCAACTTCGCCTACTCGGTGAACTGGGTCGGCCCCATCCGCTGGCCCTTCCCGTACGAGGTGCCCATCACCGACGGCTTCGGGCCGCGGGCGGCCCCGTGCTCCGGATGCTCGACCTTCCACTACGCGATCGACCTCGTGCCGGGCGCCGGCACCCCGATCTACGCGATCGCCGACGGCGTCGTCATCGAGCACACCGACGGCGACGGCAGCTGGGGCAACTTCGTGCGCATCCAGCACACCATCGACGGCCGCACCGTCATCTCGAGCTATGCCCACATGCAGACCGCCTCGTCGCCGCTCAACGTGGGTGACACGGTCGCGGTCGGCGACTTCGTGGGGCTCGTCGGGGCGACGGGCCAGGTGACCGCGCCGCACCTGCACCTCGAGATCGAGGATGACGGGGTGCGGGTGGACCCGTTCATCTGGCTGACGCAGAACACGGCCCACTGACGCGGCAACCCCCGTTGATCGAGTAGCCGGGCGGCGGCGTATCGAAATCCGGGTGCCTCACTCCGCGACGAGCCAGACGGTGGTGTCGCCCGGGATGCGGTCGCCGGCGATCGGACCGCTCAAGGCGACAACGCGGCCGGCCGGCAGCGGCGCCGCCGCGGCGCCGATGTTGGCGACGACGGTGACGGCGCCGTTGCGGAACGCCAGCACCTCCGCATCCGCGCTCGGCAGCCACTCGAGCGCACCCTCGCCGAGGGCGTGCTCACGGCGCAGCGCGAGCAGGGTGCGGTAGAGCTCGAGGGTCGAGCCAGGCACTCCGGCCTGCGCGTCGCGCGCGTAGCCGGCCCACGACTCCGGTTGCGGCAGCCAGCTCGCCGCGCTCGGCCCGAAGCCGGCACCGGGCGCGCCCGCTTCCCACGGCAGTGGCACGCGGCATCCGTCCCGGCCGTAGCTCGCGCCCCCGCTGCGGAAGAAGCTCGGGTCCTGACGGGCGGAATCCGGCAGGTCGATGACCTCCGGGAGGCCGAGCTCCTCGCCCTGATACAGGTACGACGAGCCGGGCAGGGCGAGCATGAACGCGGTCGCGGCGCGGGCACGGCGCAGCCCGATCACCTCATCCGGATGCGACGTGGACCTCGGGCCGAGGCCCTGCCCCTGCGGCGGTGGCGGGGTGAGCCCGAGCCGGGTGGCGTGCCGGATGACGTCGTGGTTGGAGAGCACCCAGGTGCTCGGCGCTCCGACCGAGCCGAAGGCGGCGAGGGAGTCGTCGACGACGGTTCTCAGCGGTGCCGCCTCCCACGGCGTCTCGAGGTAGCTGAAGTTGAAGGTCTGGTGCATCTCGTCCTGGCGCACCCACTGGGCGAGCTTGGTGAGCGGCTCGACCCACGCCTCGCCGGCGAGGATGCGGTCTGGCCCGTACTCGGCGAGCACCGCGTGCCAGTCGCGGTAGATCTCGTGCACGCCCTCCTGCGCCCAGTAGGGCACATCCGCCTCGTCGCCGCCCATGCTTCCGGCGTCGGCGGGCGGAGTGTAGTCGGGGAGGCCCTCGGCCTTGACGAGGCCGTGGGCGACATCGACGCGGAAGCCGTCGACGCCCCGCTCGAGCCAGAACCGCAGCACCCCGCGGAAGTACTCGCGCACCTCCGGGTTGGTCCAGTCGAAGTCGGGCTGCGAGGAGTCGAACAGGTGCAGGTACCACTGCCCGGGGGCGCCGTCCGCCTCGGTCACCCGGGTCCAGGCGAGTCCGCCGAACACCGAGTCCCAGTTGTTGGGCGGCAGCTCGCCGTTCGCCCCCGTGCCGTCTCGGAAGACATAGCGCTCGCGTGCGGGCGAACCGGGGGCGGCGGCGAGGGCCTCCTGGAACCACGGATGCGCGCTCGAGGAGTGATTCGGCACGAGGTCGATGATGACGCGCAGCCCCAGCCCGTGCGCGGCGTGCAGCATCGCGTCGAAGTCGGCGAGGGTGCCGAACAGCGGATCGACGTCGCAGTAGTCGGCGACGTCGTATCCGGCATCGGCCTGCGGCGAGGTGAAGAAGGGCGACAGCCAGATCGCGTCGACCCCGAGCTCGGCGAGCGCGGGGAGACGGCGGGTGATGCCGGGCAGGTCGCCCACGCCGTCCCCGTCCGCGTCCGCGAACGAGCGCGGATACACCTGGTAGATGACGGCGCTGCGCCACCAGTCGTCGCGCCGCGTCGCGCGGCCGGTCGTCGAGTTCACGATGGTTCCTTCGGTCGGAGCGTCAAGAATACCGATCGGGGCTGGACGGTCTATTTCACGGCGCCGGCGGACAGCCCGCTGACGATGTAGCGCTGCAGCAGGAGGAACAGCGCCATCACGGGGAGCGCCGAGAGCACCGCGCCCGCGGCGAAGACTCCCCAGTTCTTCGAGTTCTGGTCCGAGATGTACTGGAACAGCCCGATGGCGACGGTCTGCGAGGCCGGGTCGGTGAGCACCACAGAGGCGATCACGAAGTCACCGGTGGTGTAGATGAAGGACAGCAGGAAGACGACGGCGAGGATGGGGGTGACCAGCGGAAGGATGATCGTGAAGAACACCCGTGCGTGGCCGGCTCCGTCGATCCGGGCCGCCTCGTCGATCGACCGGGGAATCGTGTTGAAGAAGCCGTACATCAGGTAGGTGTTGACCCCGAGGGCGCCGCCCAGGTACACGAGGATCAGCCCGGGCCGGGTTCCGAGGCCGATGGCCGGGAACACCTCGCCGATGGCGTTGAGGAGCAGGAAGATCGCGACGACGCCGAGGAACTGCGGGAACATCTGCACGAGCACGAGCGTCATGAGTCCGACCCGGCGGCCGGTGAAGCGCATCCGGGAGAACGCATAGGCGGCGAGCGCGCCCAGGAAGACGGTTCCGAGTGAGGCGATCCCGCCGATGAGAAGCGTATTCATGAACCACGCCGCGAACGGCGCTGACGGGCTTTGGAACAACTCGAGGTAGTTGTCGATCCCGACTCGGGCGAAGAGCGCGTTGGATCCGACCAGTGTTCCCGAGGGGTTGAGGGAGGCCGACAGGACGTAGGCGAGCGGGCCGAGGGCGAACATCCCCATGGCGATGCCGACGAGATGCCGCCATCCCGTCGTCCGGAACCACCGGAGGATGCCGCGTCGAGAGTCCCTTTGCGTCATCAGTGGATGTCCTCCAGAACCTTCGTCCGCCGGAAGCTGATGATCGAGACGACGGCGACCACCACGAAGATGATGATCGAGAAGGCGCTCGCGAGCCCGTAGTCGCGATGAGTCCCGGTGAACGCGACCTTGTAGACGAGCGTGATGAGCAGATCGGTCGCCCCGGCATTGACGCTCGAGCTCACGTCGGTCGGGCCGCCGCCGGTGAGCATGTAGATGACGTTGAAGTTGTTGAAGTTGAAGGCGAACGACGCGATCAGCAGGGGGGCGAGCGAGACCAGTAGGAGCGGAAGCTTGATCAGCCTGAACAGCTGCCAGGGGCCGGCGCCGTCGACGACGGCCGCTTCTTGGATCTCCTCCGGGATCGATTGGAGCGCGCCGGTGGAGACGAGGAAGAAGTAGGGGTAACCGAGCCAGAGGTTGACGAAGAGCACGCTGACTCGCGCGAGCCACGGGTGGGTCAGCCAGGGGATGTCCGCACCACCGAGGAGCACCTCGTTGACGAAGCCGAACTGCGGGTTGAGCAGCCCCGCCCAGACGAGGCCGGTGAGGAACGCCGGGAAGGCGTACGGGAGGATCATCACGATCCGGTAGATCTTGCGCCCGCGCATCCTCCGGTCGTTGAACACGAGCGCCAGGAAGGTGCCGAGGGCGAAGGTCGTGAACACGGTGATCGCGGCGAAGACGAAGGTCCAGGCCATCACCCCGAGCAGCGGCCCCCTGATGCTCTCCTCACCGAACGCGCTCGCGAAATTGTCGAACCCCACGACGACTCTCCACCCGGGCGAGAGCGTCTGTCCGCTGCTGTCTTCGAAGCTGCCCTGGCCGTTGTCCGCATAGACCGTACCCGTGCGGGTGTCGGTGAAGGTGTCGGCCGTCTCGTCGTAGACCATGGGCGAGGTGTACAGGAACGCGGTGCTGCCGTCCGCGGTGCGGAGGACGCCTTCGTTCAGATCCACGCTCAGCGGCACCTCCATCGCCACGATCTCCTGCTGCCGGGCGATCGTGTCGGCGAACGTCAGGGAGGTGCTCCCCGAGATGGAGATCGCCTTGCCGTCGCTGTCGAGCTCGGCGCCCGACACCGGCGAGAGCGGGGAATCGGCGGTGCCGAGCCAGACCTCGCCGTCCGGGTCGGTGACCAGGAAGCCGAGCTGACCTCCCGTCTCGACCACGGTGAGGCGGTACTCGGGTGAGTCGGGGACGCGCTCCCGCGCGTTCGCCAGGATCGAGGCGATCGCATCCTCTTTGCTGCTGTTGTGGCCGTCGCCGTAGTTGGTGAAGCCGACATATCCGGTGTAGACCACGATGAACAACTGGAACACGGCGAGGAAGATCAAGCCGGGCGCGAGATACTTCGCGGGGAGGCCCCCGCGGCGCAGGTAGATCCAGTTCACCAGCGCCGTGACCGCGACGACCACCGCAGCGATGAGCCATTCGCCGGTGGCAAGCAGTGTGAAAACGGCGAATACCGCCACCGCGTCGAGGATGCCGAGTGCGACGATCTTGACGATCGTCGCGCCGACGGCGCCTGGCGCCCGGGGGATCGGGTCGGGGCGCCCGGTGTTCTCGGCCATGGTCTCCTCGCGCTAGCTCGATGCCGTCGGACGGTGCACGGCGGGTGCCGCAACGGGGCGGAATGCGGGATGCCGCACTCCGCCCCGTCCCGGGTCAGCTCGCCGCGATCTTGTCGCGGATCTTCTCCGCCATCGCGAGCCAGAGTTCGACAGGGTCTCCCTCGCCCCGGATGATGGCCATCTCCGTCTTGCCCCAGTCCTCCCAGACCGAACCCATCGCCGGGATCGCGGGCATCGGGACCGCGGTCGCGCCGACAGCGCCGAACGCCTGGACGTCGGGGTCGTCCGCGGCCTTCTCGAGCGCCGCGGTGAGAGCAGGCGGTCGTCCGCCGATCTCGTAGAGTTCGGTCTGCACCGACTCCTGCGAGAGGAAGTTGACGACGAAGTCGTTGGCTGCGACCGGGTTCTTGCTCTTGGAGCTGATGACGAAGCCGTTGACACCGGCGAAGGGGCTTGCGACCTCCGACCCGGTGGTCGGGATGATGTCGATCGAGTACGGGATGCCCGCGTCACGGATCGCGGGGAGATTCCACGGCCCGGTGAGGAAGAACGGCGTCTTCCCGGCGAGGAAGGTCTCGAGCGCGATGTCCCCCGTGACGTCGGGATTGAGGACCCCCGTTGCGCCCCACTCGGCGAGCTTCTTGGCGAACTCCTGGCCGCCCTCGTTGTCGAGCGTGAGGTTGTCCGGATCGAAGCCGCCATCGGCGTCGAGGCCGAAGACCGGTGCGCCCAGCGAGGTCTGGAGCGGGTAGAGGTGGTAGGGGTCTCCCGCCACCGGGTCGAGCCCGACGGCCAGCGGCATCGTCGATGCGCCGGACGCGACCGACGCTTGACCGATTTCGATGGCCTCGTCGAAGGTGGCGGGAAGGGTCGGCGACAGCTCCGTGTTGCGGAGGAGCGCGATGTTCTCGATCGCGTAGGGGAGTCCGTAGACCTTCCCTTCGTAGGTGAACGCCTGCACGGCGACATCCTCGAACTCGGACGCCTTCGTTCCGAGTTCGATGGGGGCGATGACGCCGTTCGTGACCATGGCGCCGATCGTGTTGTGCGGTGTGACGAGGATGTCCGGCCCGTTGCCGGTCGGCACCTGGGTCGTGAAGTCGTCGAACACCGTCGTGAAGTCCTTG
This sequence comes from Protaetiibacter sp., assembly GCA_047605085.1. Taxonomy (GTDB): domain Bacteria; phylum Actinomycetota; class Actinomycetes; order Actinomycetales; family Microbacteriaceae; genus Homoserinibacter. Next base: position 9,934 of record JASGGJ010000001.1, on the reverse strand, counting down.
AGGACGAGCTTGACGGTGACGCCCTTCTCCTCCTCGAACTCCTTCGCGACCGCCGTGAGGCCCTCGATGCGCTCGGCATCCGCCCAGACCACGATCTCGCTCGTTGCGTCCTCGGTCGTCTCGCTTCCGGCGGCGCATCCGGAGAGGAGCAGGGGAGCGCCGGCCAGGAGAGCCCCGACGGCGAGAGCCCCGCGTCTCGTTGTGAACATCTTCGTCCTTCCCTGAATGTGAGTGCAGGTCTCCGCACGCGGATACAAGCGCTTTCATATATACCCCACTCGGCACCGCTCAGCAACTGCGCGGTGCCGTCGAATTCGGCTAATATCACCGGAAGAGCCGGGGAAGCAGATATGTAAACGCTTTCGCCAACTCCCCGATAGGAAGGAATCCCGTGCTGCTCACATCCGCCAAGGGTGCGTTGGCTCTCGAACTCGGGAATGACGGGACACCCTCGGCGATCGTGTCGCATCGCGCCTCGGGGTCGATCCGTCTGCCGCTGTCCGTCGCGGTCGAACTCTCCGTGGGAGGTCGTGAGCGGCGGGGTGCAGTCGGCGGCATCGTCTACGAGGACACCGCGAGGATCGCGTCGCCGCTCGTGCCCGTGGGCGATGCGCCCGCAGCGCTGCACGAGATCGGCGCGGACGGGGAGGTGTTCGTCGTCGATACCGCACTCGGCGACTGGGGCATCCGATGGCGGTGGATCTTCCGGCAGGGAGGCGGACCCGGGGTCACCCTCGAGCTCGCGGTCACGCCCCCGGCGACGGGCGAGAGGCGGCTGCGCTCGATGACCGTGACGATCGGCGCCGAGCTGGGTGCCCTCGGTTCGGCGGGCTGGCGGGTCGAGGCGCCCGGCAACCTCCTCCGCCGCGGTACTCGCTTCGCGGAGCTGCCCGCCCGTACGGACATCTCCCCCGCGGGCGGGCTCCGCGGGTCCGCAGCACTCGTATGGGCGGGTCACGACTCCGGCGCCGCCTTCACCATGTGGCCTCTGTGCCGCACCGAGATCGGCGAGCTGACGCTCCACCGCCTCGGCGACACGCTCGAACTGCGCTACGACACGGGCCTCGCGGGCGAGCCGGAACCGGGTGAGGCGCTGCTGTGGGGCGACTGGCATCTCGATCTCGCCGAGGGCGACTGGGAGCAGGCGCTCGACGCGATGCCGGCGTGGTATCAGGCCATCGGCCTGTCGGCACCGCAAGAGCGGCCAGAGTGGATCGAGGGGGCGAGCATCTACGAGGTCCAGCTCGGGTACTCGGTGTTCTGGGGCGGGCACCGTTACGCGCCCTACCCGACGGCGCGCGAGCTCATCGATGACCTCCCGCGCATCGCCGGGCTGGGGTTCACGGTCGTCCAGATCATGCCGCGGCAGCCGTATCCGAGTTACAACGTGCACGACTACGACGACGTGAGCACCTCGTACGGCCCCGAGGCGGAGATCGCCGCTCTCGTCGCGAGGTGCCACGAACTCGGCATCCGCGTCCTGCTCGACGTCCTCATGCACGGGGTGCTCGACCACGCCTCGATCGCCGCGGCCGCCGCGGGCGTGCGCGGCGGTCCGTACGCCGCCCACCTCGATGAGCAGCTCGGCGACACCTTCCGGGGCGAGCTGTCCGAGCAGCGTGCCTCGGCGATCTCCTGGAGCCGTCACATCCTCGACTTCGAGCCGTTCTGGACCGCGGGGTCGCCCGAGCGAAGCGCGCTCCTCGACGAGCACCCGGACTGGTTCTTCCGCGACAGCGCGGGGACGGTGCTCGGCGTCTACACCCATGCCTTCGACGCACGGATCCGCGGGTGGCAGGACTGGTTCATCGCGGCGATCGTCCGGCTCGCCGGGCGGCTCGACGTCGACGGCTTCCGGATCGACGCTCCGACCTACAACAACTTCGGCAACTGGTCGCCCGCGACCCGGCACCGCGCCAGCGCGTCCTCGCTCGCCGCCGTCGAGCTGTTCCGTCGTGTGCGCCCGGCCCTCAAGGCCCTCAAACCCGACTTCCTGCTGTACACGGAGCCGTCAGGGGTCGCGCTCCGCGAGTCGATGGACCTCAACTACAACTACGACGAGCAGTGGCTCGTGAGTGCGGTCGCGGAGCCCGAGCGCGAGAAGGCGGGCTGGACGGTCACGACCGCGCAGGACCTCGCGGCGTGGATCGCCGACCGCGACCGTTCGCTGCCTCCCGGATCGCTCACGGCGCACCACATCGACTCGCACGACACCTTCTGGTGGCCGGACTGGGGCCGCAAGTGGCGGCGGCAGCAGTTCGGGATCGGGGTGACGGCGGCTCTCACCGCGGTCTTCCTCCTCTGTCCGGGACCGTACATGGTGTTCACGGGAGGCGAAGAGGGCATCGAGGAGACGCTGCGCGCCCTCCACCGGATGACGGCGGCCGAACCGGCGCTCAGGTCAGGGGCGGCCCGTGCCGGCCGGGTCGTGACCGACTCCGCCGAGATCTTCTGCCTCGAGCGCGTCCTCGGCGATCGCGTCGCCGTCGTCCTCGTGAACCTCGCCGCGGACGAGCGCCGGTTCCGGGTCGAGTTCGCCGATGGCCCCTCCGGTGCGTGGCGCGAGCTGGCGGGCGCCGGGGGCGAACTCCGTCCGGATGCGGACGGGCGCCTCGAACTGACCCTTCCCGCCTTCGGCTTCACCGTCCTCGTGCCGGCGCTCACCGGGGAGTGATGCGCCCGTCGAGAACCTCGCGGAGATCGCGATCCAGATCGTCGCCGTACAGCTCGAGCGCGAGCGTGAGGTGCTCGCGCATCGCCTCTCTGGCTCCGGCCGCGTCCCTGGCGGCCATGCACTCCAGGATGCGGACGTGCATCGGGTCGCCGATCGCCCGCACCCCGGGGTCGCTGTGGCTGCGGATCATGAGCCCGAGCACGAGGGTGCGGATCGACCCGAACATGATCTCGATCACCGGGTTGCCTGCGATCCGGACGATCGCGGCGTGGAAGGCGAAGTCGGTCTCGACCCGGTCGGAGAGGCTGCGTGCACGATCGTGCTGCTCCCATGATCGACGCAGAGCCGCGAGCTGCTCCTCGTTCGCCGCGAGCGCTGCGTCCTCGACGGCGATGCACTCGAGGACGGTGCGGGCGCGCACGACATCGCGCGGCGTCGCGCCGACGCGGAGGGCGAGTCGCGCGAGCGGGAGCTCGAGATCACGCTCGGAGGGTGCGCGAACGAACGAACCGCGTCCGACTTGCGTGGAGATCTGCCCGCGCTCCTCGAGGGCGCGGAGCGCCTCGCGCACGACGGGGCGCGAGACGCCGTGCTCTTCGCTGAGTCGCCGCTCCGACGGGAGGCGGAAGCCTGCGGGGCGGTCCGCGAGGTCGCGCTCGAGGATCCCCGCGAGACGCGCCACCGTGAGCCGGCGGCCCTCGGCATCGGATTCCATCTGCTCCCCCTCGGGTCCTGGACGACTCAGTCGAACGCGAACAGCGAGCCTCCGCCGTCGGCGGTGATCTTCGTCCCCGTGAGGTAGGCCGCACCCGGTGAGGCCAGGAACGACACCACCTCCGCGACGTCGTCCACCGACTGCAGCTCGCCCAGAGGGATCACCCGAGCCGCGCGAGCCGCGTAGGCGGGCTCCGTCTCGAGCTGGACCCGCGCCATCCCGGCCTTCACGATTCCGGGCGCGATGACGTTGGCACGGATGCCGTGCGGGGCGAGTTCACGGGCGAACTGCTTGGCGAGCATCTCGATGCCGGCCTTCGACACCGCGTAGGCGGTCATCTCGGGCCACGGGATGGAGCCGATCCATGAACTCGTGAACAGGAGCCTACCTGGGGTGCCCTCGCGGACCATCCGGCGGGCAGCGGCCTGGGCGGTGTGGAACGCGCCGCCCAGATTGACGTCGAGGTGCGCCCGCCATTCGGACTCGCTGAGTTCGAGCACCGGCGCCGAGCGGCCGATGCCGGCGTTGGCCACCACCACGTCGAGGCGGTCGAGCGCCTCGACCACCTCGGTCATCGCCGTCGCGTCGGTGACGTCACCGCGCAGGTAGCTGACAGCGTCCCCGGTGGAGGCGGCGATCGCCGTGCCCTCCGCCTCGTCGCGAAGGTCGACCAGGGTCACCGCGAAGCCGTCGCGGGCCAGGCGCCTCCCGATCGCACGGCCGATGTCGCCGCAGCCGCCCGTCACGACGGCCCGATGGCGCGGGTTCTCACCAGTCATGAATCGTCCCATCCTTCAGGCGGGCGACCGGGAGGTACGCCGCGCGGTATTCGAAACTCGTTGCGATCCGCTCGTCGAGCTCGACGCCGAGGCCGGGTGCATCCGTCAGGTGGTAGCTCCCGCCCTCGAAGCGGTAGTCGTGCGGGAACGCCTCGTGGGTCAGCTGGGCATGCGGCATGTGCTCCTGGATGCCGAAATTGTGGACGGCGAGATCGAGGTGCAGCGCCGCAGCCATCCCGATCGGAGAGATATCGGTCGGACCGTGGAAGGCCGACTTCGCCTGCACGAGCGCTGCGAGGTCGACGATGCGTCGGACAGCGGTGATCCCGCCCGCGTGAGTGACCGAGCACCTGACGTAGTCGATGAGCTGCTCCTGGAGCAGCACGCGGTAGTCCGCGATGCTGTTGAAGACCTCGCCGAGCGCGAGGGGGACGGTGGTGTGCTGACGTACGAGCCGTAGGGCCTCGGGGTTCTCGGCCGGGGTCACGTCCTCGAGCCAGAAGGGGGTGAACTCCTCGAGGCTCCGGCCGAGGCGGGCGGCTTCCACGGGCGTGAGCCGGTGGTGGGCGTCATGCAGGAGCGCGAGCTCCACGCCGAACTCCGCACGCACCGCCTCGAACACGCGCGGGATGTGGCGCAGGTAGGCGGCCGTGTCCCACTGCTCCTCGGGGGGGCGGGCGGCCGCGCGCGCGGGCTCGTACGCACCGTCGTCGTCGGCGTCGACGATCCCGTACACGGTGCCGAGGCCGGGGACGCCCGCCTGGAGTCGCACCGCCGTGTAGCCATCGGCCACGAGCGCTGCGACGGAGTCCAGGAGCTCGGGGATGTCCCGGCCGGTCGCGTGCCCGTATCCGCGGATCGTGTCGCGGCTGCGCCCGCCCAGCAGCTGATAGAGGGGGAGTCCCGCGGCCTGCGCCTTCAGATCCCAGAGCGCCATGTCGACGGCGGCGATCGCCGCCATCGTGATCGGTCCGCGGCGCCAGTACGCGCCCCGGTAGAGGTACTGCCAGGTGTCCTCGATCCGGTGCGCGTCTCTGCCGGGCAGGAGCGGCGCGACGTGGTCGCGCAGGTAGCTCGCCGCCGCGAGTTCGCGCCCGTTGACGGTCGCGTCGCCCCATCCGGTCAGTCCGTCGTCGGTGGTGAGCTTGAGGGTGACGAAATTGCGCCCGGGCGAGCAGACGATGACCTCGGCGTTCGCGATCCTCATGCCGCATCGCCCCACTGCCGGTCGAGCCAGCGCAGCTTCGCGAGCTCGTGGACCGCGCCACCGCCCTCGTGCCCGTTGAAGGGGTACTCCACGAGCTCCTTGGGTCCCCCGTAGGCGGCGTAGGCGGTTCGGATCGTCGAGGGGGGCACGAGCTCGTCGCGGCCGCCGAGGGAGAAGAGCGCCGGCGCTGTCGCGGCAGCGCCGAGCACCGTCGTGTCGAAGTGCGCGAGTGTCGAGAACACCGAGTCCTCGGTGCCGCGGTGAACGGCGAGGTACTCGGCCACAGCGAGGTAGGGACCCACCTCGGCGAGTTCGACGGCGGCGCGGAAGTCGCCGAACCCGGGGACGTCGGCCATCACCGCGCAGGGGATGTCGCTGAGGCCCGCGGTCGTCAGGGCGAGGCCGCCTCCCTGGCTGATGCCCATGACCGCGATGCGCGATCGATCGACGCCGTCGAGTGCCGCGAAAGCCTCGACCGCAAGGACGGCGTCCGTCATGAGTCGCCGGTAATAGTAGGTCTTCGGGCTCGTGATGCCGCGGGTGAAGAAGGAGTCGTTGGCTGGCCCGGCTTCGCCCGTGTCCGAGGTGACGCCGATGCGCCAGCCGCTGCCCTGACCGCGGACATCCATCACGAGGTGGGCGTAGCCGCTGGAGGCCCACAGGAGGTGTTCGTGGGCGTACCCGCGGCCGCCCCCGTATCCGACGAACTCCACCACGAGGGGCAGGGGGCCGTCGACCCCGCGCGGCCGGGTGAGCCACCCGGCGATGCGGTTCCCGGCGAAACCGGAGAACTCGGCATCGTAGTGCTCGAGAGTGCGTACGGGCGTCTCGAAGGCGCGCAACGACGGCGGGGTCGCCAGAGCACGAGACGCGTCGAGCGTCTCCCTCCAGAAGTCGGCGATCGGCTCGGGGAGGCGTGCGCTGCCTCGGTTCTGGTCGGACACGGGGCTCCCTTGTTCGGTATGACCGGTAAGACCAGTTTGTCACGCGCGGCCGCCGGGTGGAAGGGGGTGCGGTTTCGCTAGACTCGGCACTCTCTGGGCGAGCGGAGAAGACAAGAGTGGTCGGCATCCACGACGTGGCTCTGCGAGCCGGCGTCTCATCCGCCACGGTGTCGCGTGCGTTGAGCGGAGCCGCCCGCGTCTCTCCGGCCACGCGCGAGCGCGTCATGGACGCCGTCGCGGAGCTGGGCTACGTCACCTCCTCGAGTGCTTCGAGCCTCGCGACCGGGCGGACCAGGGTCGTCGGCGTCGTCATCCCGTTCCTCAATCGCTGGTACTACGGGGAGGTGCTCGAAGGCGTCCAGGAGGCGCTGTTCCACCACGGCTACGACCTCGCGGTGTACAACCTGGCAAGCAGCGGGAGCGATCGCGCGCGCGTGTTCGAGCAGTTCCTCCCGCGCAAACGCGTGGACGCGGTCATCGCCGTCTCGCTCGAGCTGACCCCCGACGAGATCGGGCGGCTGATCTCGGTCGGCAAGCCTCTCGTCGCTGTCGGCGGGCCCCTCCCTGGCGTCCACACCCTCGGCATCGATGATGTCGGGTACGCGCGGATGGCGACCGAGCATCTGCTCGGACTCGGGCACACCCGCATCGCCCATCTCGGTGCGTCCCTCGACTCGGTAGCCGACTTCCACCTGCCCACGAACCGTCGGCGAGGCTACGAGGACGCGCTTCGCGACGCCGGGATCGAACCGGACCCGGAGCTCTTCCGCGCGGCGGACTTCACGATGCGCAACGGTTACCAGGTCGCCAAGCAGTTGCTCGGCCGGTCGGCGAACCGCCCGAGCGCGATCTTCGCGGCCTCCGACGAGATGGCCTTCGGGGTCATGCTCGCCGCGCGTGATCTGGGCATCCACGTGCCGTCCGAGCTCTCGGTGATCGGCATCGACGACCATGCTGACGCCGAGTTCTTCGGCCTCACGACCATCGCCCAGTATCCGCATTCGCAAGGCAGCCGGGCGGTCGAGGTGCTCATGGACCAGCTGAGAGGCGACGGTGGACGCCCCGACGCACTCAACACCCCGATCCCGTTCGAACTCGTGGTGCGTTCGAGCACCTCGCGCCCCGGTGGCCCGATCTGACATGGAAGTGCCCGCATGACCGCATCCCCCGCGGGACTCCCGCATCACGACGGCTCGCCGCTGTACGTCTCCACCCAGGAGCCGGTGCTCGGCGAGAGCGTGGCGCTGCGGCTGCGGGTGCCTCGCGCCTTCGGCGGACTGCGCGTCGCGCGGGTGCGCTCGAACCCCGATCGCGAGCCGAGCTACGCCGAGGCGCGCGTCGTGCACGAGACGCCGGATGCCGTGTGGTGGCAGGCGGAGGTGGTGGCCGAGAACCCGGTGCACGGCTACCGCTGGCTGCTCGAGGATGCCGAGGCGTTCCCCTGGTGGCTCTCCTCGAAGGACCTGTCGCGCATCGAGACGCGCGACATCGACGACTTCCGGCTCGTCACCTTCCCGTCCCCGCCCGCGTGGGGCAAGGACATGGTCATGTACCAGGTGTTCCCCGACCGCTTCGCGCGCTCGGCGGCGGCGGATGCGCGTGAGGCTCCCGAGTGGGCGCTGCCGGCGGCGTGGGGCGACCCGGTCATCCACCAGGGGCCGGGCACCGGCACCCAGTTCTACGGGGGCGACCTCGACGGGGTCCGCGAGCACCTCGACCACCTCGTCGGGCTGGGCATCAACCTGCTCTACCTGACGCCGGTGTTCCCCGCGCGATCCAACCACCGCTACGACGCGCAGTCGTTCGACCACGTCGATGAACTGCTCGGCGGCGACGAGGCGCTCGTGCGGCTCGTCGAGGCGGCGCACGAGCGCGGCATCCGGGTGATCGGCGATCTCACCACCAACCATTCCGGCGACGCGCACGAGTGGTTCCGGGCGGCGTACCAGAACCCTGGAGCGGCCGAGAGCGCCTTCTACCTGTGGCTCGATGCGGCGCAGTCCGACTACGTGTCGTGGCTCGGGCACAAGAGCCTGCCGAAGTTCAACTGGAACTCGGACGAGCTGCGGGCGCGGTTCATCGAGGGCCCGGATTCGGTGGTCGCCCGGTTCCTGCGGCCGCCGTTCTCCCTCGACGGCTGGCGCATCGACGTCGCCAACATGACGGGCCGCCACCGCGACGAGGACCTCAACGAGGCGGTGCGCCGCGCCATCCGCCGAACCATGGCGGAGGTGAACCCCGACACCCTGCTCGTCGGGGAGTCGACGAACGACGCCTCGGCCGGCGATTTCCTGGGCGACGCGTGGCACGGCGCGATGAGCTACGCGAACTTCACCCGGCCGCTGTGGAACTGGCTCTCGGTGCCGGGCTCGCCCGCGGGCGGCGGCCTCGGCATGACGCTCGGTCGCACGGTCGACTACTCGGGGCACGAGTTCTACGCGGCGCACCGCGAGTTCGCGGCGGCGCTCCCCTGGCGCACCCGGCTGCACACCATGAACGCGCTCGACACCCACGACACCCCGCGGTTCGCGACCTCCGCGCGCGAGGGCGCCGTGCCGGTCGCGGTGGGGCTCACGATGACGCTGCCTGGCATCCCCGTGGTGTGGGCGGGCGACGAGTTCGGTCTGACGGCGGCCGACGGCGAGCAGGCGCGCACACCGATCCCCTGGGATGCGGCGGGGTCGCACGCCGAGCAGATCGCGTTGTACCGCCGTCTCATCGCCCTCAAACGCGAGCATCCGGCGCTGAACGGCGGTGGCATCCGCTGGCTGCACGTCTCGGATGAGGCGGTCGCCTTCGTGCGCGAGGCGAGGGAGGAGTGCGTGCTCGTGGTGGCGGCCCGCTCCGAGGCCTCGGTGGAGCTCGCGGGGGAGCTGCCGGATGACGCCGAGCTGCTCGAGGGCGAGGCGGCCTGGGGTGCCGGCCTCGTGCACGTGCCGGGCCCGGCGTTCCTCGCCTGGCGGCTTCCGGGGGTGGAACTGCCTGCCTGGGACTCGGGGAGGTGACGCGGTGGGGGCTCTCGTATCCTCCCCAACCAGGCAACTTGCGGGCTTTGCGCAGATCCGTCCGCTGAGCTGTCGGCGAGCGTGCACCCCGCGTAACCTGTTGGAAAGGTCGATCCGCGAACGAACCGGAAGGAGGGTGCCGCAGTGACCATCGAACTCGCCTCGCTCGTGTTCACCGTGTTCGGTGCTGCGGCGACCGTGCTCGGCGGGGTCGCCGGCATGCTCGGCCTGTTCATGCGCCGTCTCGACTCGCGGTTCATGAGGATCGATACTCAGTTCGACAGGATCGACCGGAGATTCGAGAACGTCGACGCACGTTTCGAGAACGTCGACGCACGTTTCGAGAAGGTCGATGCGCGCTTCGACCGGATTGACGCCAAGTTCGACAAAGTCGACGAGCAGTTCGCTGAGCTGCGCAGAGAAGTCACCGCGAACACGGTGGCGATCGCCCGGCTCGAGGGGCCGCTGCCGCGCCTGATCCTCGGCCGCTCGCGCTGACATCCGCCAGTCCGCCGGGATGCTAGGCTCTTGCGTCGTGCCGCGACGAGTGCGCGGAACGCCCCGATAGCTCAGTGGCAGAGCACTTCCATGGTAAGGAAGGGGTCGTCAG